>WRMK01000138.1 GCA_009777155.1 Oscillospiraceae bacterium | reverse complement strand
TCATCAACGCAAGAAACGACTTCCCCGAAACAAGCTCAGTGACCGGAATAGAACCATATTCGCCCGCATTGTCAGTTTCGACTTTCCCGCCCAAAACTTGACACATCAACTGCATGCCGTAGCATATTCCGAGCACCGGAATACCGAGCGCGAATAATTCGGGCGTGCAAGTAGGCGAATCGGGCATGCAGACGCTATCCGGGCCGCCCGTAAGTATGATTCCGATAGGGTTAATTTTTCTGATTTCGGCGGCAGAAATATTGCCCGGTTTAATTTCCGAATAAACCGACAAATTCCGCACACTCCGCGCAATCAGCTCTTTATACTGCCCGCCGAAGTCTAAAACTAAAACTATTTCTCTCATATTTTCATTAAGCCCTTTCCGCACAAATGCGTTGTAAAAGTTTCTACTCCCGCATTTATTCGATTTATTTTCAAGGTTTCACCACATTTTCATGTATAGTATTAATGTCAATCAGCTCTGTATTTTCTTCATTGAACCCCGACAAAATGCAGTCAGCAAGGGCATTCGCGGTGTCAACCGAAGTCAAGCAAGGTATCCCCAAAGCGCACGCCTTTCTGCGAATTTTCACGTCGTCAAAAGCGGGGTCGCGCCCCTTTTCAGACGTCGAAATTATATAACTTACCTTGCCACTTTCAAGTAAAGTTGCAGTATTGTGTTCCTCAACTCCGCAAATTCTTAGCGAATTTGCTTCGCAGGGCAGGCAAAGCCCGCCCTTTGACCCGACACATTCTCGGATTTTTTTTACTGTTTGTACTTCAAAACCCGCACTTTCCAAAAACGCCGCCGTGCCTTTTGTAGCGTATAATTTCAAGCCCGACTTTGCAAGTTTTTCAACAACTGCGACAATTTCCGCCTTGTCAGTATCGCGCACGGTTACTAATACGCCGCCGCTGCTGTCAATTTTACACCCCGCCGCCGCAAGCCCTTTGTACAAGGCTTCTTCAAGGCTTTTTCCGAGGCCTAAAACCTCGCCTGTAGACTTCATTTCGGGGCCTAAATGAGTGTCCAAGCCGGCTAATTTCTCAAACGAAAACACAGGAACTTTCACTGCAAAATACGGCGGAATCGGCGCAATTCCCGAAGTGTAATTTAGACTTTCAAGCGACTCGCCCATCGCAGTTTTCGTAGCAAGTTGACACATAGGAACGCCCGTAACCTTGCTGATATACGGCACAGTGCGCGATGCCCGCGGGTTGACTTCGATTACATAAAACTCATTTTCGTACAAAACATATTGAATATTTATCAAGCCTTTTACGTTAAGTTTTTTGCAAATTTTTGCGGTAATTTCAAAAAGTTTTGCAGTCGATTTTTTGTCTAAATTCACAGCAGGATAGACCGCAATGCTGTCGCCCGAGTGAATCCCCGTGCGCTCAATATGCTCCATTATCCCCGGAATTAACACATCTTTTCCGTCACAAATTGCGTCTACTTCTATTTCCGTCCCCTCAAGATATTTGTCGATTAACACAGGGTTTTCCTGCTTTTGCCGCAGAATAATTTCCATGTATTCGCGAATATCTTCACTCGAAAACGCAATTATCATATTCTGCCCGCCCAGCACATAAGACGGCCGCATTAGCACGGGATAGCCTAATTTTTCTGCGGCCGAAATCGCCTCTTTTTCGGTGAAAACTCCGTAGCCTTTCGGGCGTCTAATACTTAACGTTTCTAATAGGTTATCAAAGCGTTCTCTGTCCTCGCAAACGTCGATGCTGTCTGCGGAAGTGCCGATAATTTTAACGCCGCGTTGGTGCAATTTTTTTGTAAGTTTTATCGCCGTCCCGCCGCCGAACGCGACGATTACACCAATCGGCTTTTCCACCTCAATCACCCTCATAACATCGTCAATGTACAGCGGCTCAAAGTACAATCGGTCGGCGGTATCGAAGTCGGTCGAGACCGTTTCGGGGTTGTTATTTATCACGATTACTTCATAGCCCATGTCTTTCAAAGTCCACGCGCAATGTACACAAGCGTAGTCAAATTCAATGCCCTGCCCAATCCTAATCGGCCCGCTCCCAAGCACGACTACGCGCGGCTTTGCGGACTTTTGCACAAACGGTAAAGCCTCGTTTTCGGTGCCGTTATTCACCGAATAAAAATACGGCGTTTTCGCCTCAAATTCGGCGGCGCAAGTGTCAACTAACTTGAAAAGTGGATAGTGGGTAGTGGAAAGTGAATAGTTATTTTTGATGTTTTTAAGTGCGTGTAAGAACCATTTGTCGATTTTAGTTATACTGTGCAATTCGTCAACGGTGACACCGCGTTTTATCGCTTCGTACAGCGCGAAAAGTCGCTCGTCTGTTACGGGGTATAGCATTTCTTTTATTTCGCTATTGGACTTTGCGGCGAGGCTTGGATTATCTAATGTTTCAAGCCCGATTTCCGCGCCCCGAACGGCCTTTAACAGTGCATCTTCAAAACTATCCGCAATCGCCATAACCTCGCCTGTAGCCTTCATTTGCGTGCCTAAATTTTTCTTGGCGTAGACGAATTTGTCAAAGGGCCACTTAGGGAATTTTACTGCTACGTAATCAAGCGCGGGCTCAAACGCCGCGTACGTCGAACCGGTTACGGCGTTCGGGATTTCGTCAAGTGTGTAACCGAGTGCAATTTTCGTGGCGACTTTCGCAATCGGATAGCCCGTCGCCTTGCTTGCAAGTGCCGATGAACGCGACACCCGCGGGTTGACCTCAATCACCGCGTAATCAAAACTATCGGGGTCAAGCGCGAGTTGCACGTTGCAACCGCCCTCAACGCCGAGCGCGCGAATTATGTCAAGCGAAGCGGTTCGCAACATCTGAAATTCCCTGTCGGCAAGGGTAACACAAGGCGCGATGACAATGCTGTCGCCGGTGTGAACGCCGACGGGGTCGAAGTTTTCCATCGAGCAGACGACAATCGCGTTGTCGGCCTTGTCGCGCATTACCTCAAACTCGATTTCTTTCCAGCCCTCAATCGACTTTTCTACTAAAATTTGCGTAATCGGCGAAAGTGCCAATCCATTCGCGGCAATCCTGCGTAAATCCGCTTCATCACACGCAATTCCGCCGCCGCTCCCGCCCAAAGTAAACGCGGGCCGCACTATCACAGAACCGCCGATTTCGCGCATAAAATCCACCGCAGTTTCAACGTCAGTCGCGACTACCGAGGGTATACACGGCTGATTTATCGCTTGCATAGTTTCCTTGAAAATCTGCCTGTCCTCCGCTTTGTCAATGGTTTCGGGGGACGAGCCGAGCAGTTGCACATTAAACTTTTCAAGGAAGCCCTCTTTTGCAAGTTTCATGCAAAGTGTCAAGCCGGTCTGCCCGCCGAGACCCGACAAAATGCTGTCGGGGCGTTCTTTTTCGATAATCCGCTTGACGGTAGTCAGGGTCAGCGGTTCTATGTAAATTTTGTCGGCGTTTTTGCTGTCGGTCATGATTGTTGCGGGGTTGGAATTGACTAAAACTATTTCAATTCCGTCTTCGCGCAAAACCCTGCACGCCTGTGTTCCCGCGTAATCAAACTCGGCCGCCTGCCCGATTACAATTGGCCCCGAGCCGATTACCATGACTTTTTTAATCTTCTTATTACGTGGCATTTTTCACCCTCCCCAAAAATTTATCAAACAGATAATTAGTGTCAAGCGGACCGCCCCGCGCCTCAGGGTGAAACTGCACCGAAAACGACCTGTCGTATTCAAGCCCCTCACAACTCCCGTCATTGACATTCACAAACGCCGAATTTTCCGCAATTACAGCGTATCCATGGTTCTGGCTCGTAATAAATACTCGCCCTGTTTCAACGTCCTTAACAGGTTGATTCGCGCCACGATGCCCGAATTTGAGTTTGCGGGTTTTGTAATTATTCGCCATTGCCAAAAGCTGATGACCAAGGCAGATTCCGAACATCGGCAGGCCCGAATTTTGCAACTTTTTTATAACTTCAACGATTGCAGAATTAGACGGTTCGGCAGGGTCGCCCGGGCCGTTCGAGAGCATAATTCCGTGCGGTTTTACCTGCATAATTTCCTCGAAAGTTGCGTTATACGGAAAGTTCCAGACCTCGCAATCCCGTGCAATTAACTCAGCCGCAATGCCCCTTTTCGCCCCAAAATCGAGCAGTGCAATTCTGTGCAATCCCTCGCTTAACTTAGCAATTTCACTCGAAGACACCGACGAAACAGCGTTGATTACGCGGTAGGATTTGGCTTGTTCGCGGTCGGATTCGGTCGGTGCAGTCAGCGTAATTTTCCCGTTCATAACGCCGCCCTCACGAATCACCCGCGTCAACGCCCGCGTATCAATTCCGCACAGCCCCGGGATTTTCCGCTCCTTCAAAAAAGTGTCAAGAACCCCTTCATTTCTAAAGTTAGAGGGATTTTGACACGGACGCTTTACAATGTAGCCTTTCGCGCCGATTTTCGCGCTCTCGAAGTCGGCGGGAATTACCCCGTAATTGCCAATCAGCGGGAAGGTCTGGAGTATTATTTGCCCGAAATAACTCGGGTCGGTCAAGGTTTCTAAGTAGCCGCTCATGCCGGTCGCGAAAACCACTTCGCCCGTCACTTCGCCCTCGTACCCGAAAGAAAATCCCTCAAATACCGCACCGTTTTCCAAGATTAAATACGCTGTTTTCATTCGCCGAATCCTCCTAAATTATTTGCGGAAACAAGCTGTGCAAAACGGCAGTAGACACTGCCCACAAGCGCGTTTCATGCCCTCGAGACTGATGTACCCCAAACTATCCGCGCCGATTTGTCGGCAGATTTCATCTAAGCTCAACTTGTTCGCAATCAGGTCATTTTCGTTGTCAATATCGGTTCCGTAATTGCAGACGTGACGGAACGGCGGCGCGGAAACTCGCATGTGAATTTCCCGTGCACCCGCATTTTTCAGGCTCCGCACAATCCTCTCGCAGGTAGTCCCGCGGACAATCGAATCGTCCACTAAAACTACACGTTTCCCTTTAATATTCGCAGTCAGCGGGTTGAGTTTTTGGCGCACCGCGCTGTCACGCTGTGTCTGTGAGGGGTAGATGAAACTTCTGCCGATGTAGCGGTTTTTCACGAACGCCGAAGCAAGCTGAATACCGCTCCTCGCGCTGTACCCGACCGCGGCTTCAAGCCCGCTGTCAGGCACACCGCAGACTATGTCGGCTTCGGCGGGACACTCGTCCGCCAAGACCGCGCCCATATTGAACCGCGCATCGTAAACCGAAAGCCCGTCAATCACCGAATCGGGCCGCCCGAAATAAACGTACTCGAAAATGCAAAGGCCACGCGAATTATCCCTTGCAGATATTTCCACACCCGCAAAACTAATCTCGCCGTTTTCAATTACAACAACTTCGCCCGGTCTCACATCGCGCACAAACTCAAAACCGCAGACATCAAGCGCGCAACTCTCGGAAGACACCGCAAATCCCGACTCATTTTTGCCGATACAAAGCGGGCGAAAACCGCTCGGGTCACGCACGGCAATCAGCTTATCCTTACCACTCGCAATCACCAAAGAAAACGCACCCTCAAGCCTTTCTGCGGCTTTTATAACTCCCTGTAACGTGTCGTCAGCCTTGGTGATACAGTAGGCAATCAGCGACGAAATAACTTCGCTGTCGCTCGTTGCAGTGAATTGCAGCCCGTTTTGGCGGAGCATTTCGCGGATTGCGGCGGCGTTGGTAATATTTCCGTTGTGAGAAACTGCAATTCTCCCTGTAAGATAATCGGTCACAAAAGGT
>WRMK01000137.1 GCA_009777155.1 Oscillospiraceae bacterium | reverse complement strand
ACCCCCACCCCAAAAAAATCCCGCCCCACGTTCCAGAAAACCCACGGACGACCGAGGGCGGTCGTCCCTACGTAACCCCAAAACCACCCTAAAACCTATAATCCCCCGAAAAATCCAAAGTCCTAAAATAATCCGCGACCGTCTCGGCGCGGCGAATCAGCTTAAATCTGCCATTTTCGGTCAGCAGAATCTCCGCCGAACGCAGCTTGCCGTTGTAGTTGTAGCCCATGGAATGGCCGTGCGCGCCTGTGTCGTGGATTATGAGAATATCGCCGTTTTCGCCGACTTTTATTTCGGGCAACGGGCGCTGAATTGCGAACTTGTCATTATTTTCACAAAGCCCGCCGGTGACGTCGTAAACCTTGTCGTGGGGCGCGTTTTCCTTGCCCGCGACCGTGATGTGGTGATAGGCTTTGTAGAGGGCGGGGCGCATTAAATCGCAGGCGCAGGCGTCCACGCCAATATACTCTCTGTATATATTCTTGTATCTTAACGCTTTTGTAATAAGATGGCCGTAGGGGGCGAGCATGTACCGCCCGAGCTCGGTGTAAATCGCGCAATTTTCCAAGCCCGCCGGGTGCATAATCCGCTCAAATTGCGCCTTTACGCCTTGCCCGATTTTGAAAATATCTTGTGAGGATTTATCGGGGAGGTAATTCACGCCGACCCCACCCGAAAGGTTGACGAAACTTATCTCGACCCCGGCTTTTTCCTTAATTTCAACCGCCAATTCAAACATCATGCCCGCCAAAACCGGGTAGTAATCCTCGGTTTGAGTATTACTTGCCAAAAATGCGTGGATTCCGAACCGTTTCGCGCCCTTGGCTTTGAGGATTTTGAATCCGTCGATAATCTGCGCCCTTGTAAAGCCGTACTTGGCCTCGCCCGGGACGTCCATGACGTTGCCGGTCTCGTCGGTTTTGAAGTCACCGCCGGAATTATACCGACAGCTGATTACTTCGGGGATTCCGCAGAGTTTGTCGAGTATTTCTATGTGGGTGAAATCGTCGAGATTGATTATCGCGCCGTTGTTGTACGCGAGAATGAAGTCCTCGTCGGGCGTGACGTTGGAGCTGAACATTACATCTTTTGACCCGACCTTCTCAGCCAAGACTAACTCGGCGTAACTCGCGCAGTCAAAGCCGCAGCCTTCTTCCTGCAAAATCCGCATTATGTAAGGGTTCGGCGTGGCTTTCACCGCGAAATACTCGCGAAAACCTTTGTTCCACGAGAACGCCTTATGCAGATTGCGGGCGTTTTCGCGGATTCCCCGCTCGTCATAAAGATGAAAGGGGGTGGGGTGTTCCTTGATGATTTTGTGGAGTTGTTCGAGGGTTACAAATGGGGTTTTCATGGGGGTTTTCTCCTTTCGGGTAATGCAGAAATAATAATGCAGAATGCAGAAATGGTGGGGTTTGGTGGGTTCGTGGATTTTTCTGTTGTCTGTGGGGGATTTCAATGTAGGGGCGAACTCCGTTCGCCCGTAATGAACGCCTTGTTTGCCGTTTTTCCTGTCGTTTGTAAATTTTATTGGCATTTTAATGCGGGGAACGGTTCGTAACCGTTCCGTAAATCTCAATGGCTTTGTAATATTCCGCTTAAAATTCGCTGAAACTTGGCGGAACGGTTATGAACCGTTCCCTACAAAACACCGCGCCGTGTTTCGGGGTTTTGCGGTCGGGCGTGGAAGCCCGACCCTACGGATTATACGCCTGTTTTGAAATAATATTTATATACCCTTGGTTGTTTTCTTTGAACATATACAAACTATATTCCAACAATTCCGGTTCGTTTTCATGGATATAATCAAAATTGCAGATGTCGCAATAGTCGTGCGTACACCAAAAACTTTCTGCGATTGCGTAAATAATGCCGTCTTCTTCATAAGTTTCAATTACACGGTTATAATGCACATCACCGCCGCCGAAGACTCCGCAAAACATGATGAACATCTCGGTTTCTTCGTCCCAAACTATTTTGAATTTCAATTCCGGCTTTGTATCGGTGAAATCGCTATAATCGTAGTTGTCAAACGAAAAATCGGGACTTAAAGCCCATTGCAATTGTTCTTCCGTGGTTGCGAGGGGAAACCCGTAAAATAAGCCCAAATAATTTTGATTATCCCCGAAAACCCTTTCCAAATGCTCATCGTCAAGTTCCGTATAGTGTAGGTTTGCCTCGAGGGCGAAACTCAAGATTGTAGTCAAGTGAAGGTCGTTAATGTCCTCAAAATAGGGCAGTATTTCAAACAAAAACCAACCCGAATCCACAAGAACAAATTCTTCAACGCTTTCTATGCCCCATTTCTCTAAAGGCGTGGGCGGGACTTCTTCGGGTTCATCAGGTTCATCAGGTTCTTCGGGTTCATCAGGTTCTTCGGGTTCAATGGGTTCATCGGGTTCGTTGTCAATGTCGGTAATTTCATCGACAATAGGAACAACCTCGACATCGCCGCTTGCGAGCGGTGTTTCTGTGCAGGCGGTTAGGAGGGTTAGGATTATTGCTATTATTAGGATTGTATTGGTTTTCATTGGGTTTTCTCCTTTTTGTTTTTGTGTGTTTGTGGGCGTTGGTATGGTTTGGTGTAGGGAACGGTTCTTAACCGTTCCGCAAATTCCAAATGGCTTGTGACATTCCGCTTAAAATTCGCGGAAACTTAGCGGAACGGTTACGAACCGTTCCCTACAAAACACCGCGCCGTGTTTCGGGAAATTTCCGGTCGGGCATGGAAGCCCGCCCCTACGGATTATACGCCTGTTTTGAAATAATATTTATATACCCTTGGTTGTTTTCTTTGAACATATACAAACTATATTCCAACAATTCCGGTTCGTTTTCATGGATATAATCAAAATTGCAGACTTCGCAATACTCGTGCGTACACCAAAAGTTTTCTGCGATTACATATATAATATCATCTTCTTCGTAAGTTTCAATTATGCGGTTGTGATGCACATCCCCGCCGCCGAAGACGGCGCAAAACAAGATGAGCATCTCGGTTTGCTCGTCCCAGATTACTTTGAATCCGAGTTCGGGCTCGTTGTCGGTGAAACTTTTGTAGTCGTAGTTGTCGAACGAGAAATCGGGGCTTAGGGCCAATTGCAGCTGCCACTCTGTATCCTCAATTTCAAAGCCACGAGTATTCCCCAACGAAATCCACTTGTCGCCGAAGATTCTTTCTAAAAATTCAGCATTATCAGTAAGGTCAACATAGTCCATCTCCAAGCCGAAAACGCCGAAACTCAAGATTGTAGTCATGTGAAGGTCGTTAATGTCCTCAAAATAAGGCAGAATCCCTCGTAAAAACCAACCCGAATCGGCAAAAATAAATTCCTCGACACTTTCTACGCCAAATTTCACTAAAGGTACGGGAATGACTTCTTCGGGTTCAATGGGTTCAACGACCACTTCTGCGGGTTCAATGGGTTCATCGGGTTCGGTGGGTTCTTCGGGTTCGGGTTCGGGTTCGGCGGTAAATTCTTCGATACCGGGGGTGATTTCGGGAGTACCGCTTGCGGGTGGGGTTTCGGTGCAGGCGGTTAGTAGGGTTAAGATTATTGCTATTATTAGGATTGTTTTGATTTTCATTGGATTGCTTCCTTTCGGGTTTGTAGGGGCGAGTCTCTACGGCACGCCCGTGGTTTTTTGGCGGTTGTATGGTATTTGCGGTTGGTGGGGTCATTCGGGCGCGCAATGCGCGCCCCTACAAATTGAGATGTTTCCCCAAAAACCGCACCGACGCCTTCACCCATTCCCCACAATGGGTCTCGTAGAACCTTTTATCGTAGCCGGATGCCTTGCTGCAATCCGACATGCCGTGCGGGCCGCTGTCGTATATATGTAGCTCCACGGGGACGTTGTTTGAGACGCAGGACTTCGCCATGACAAGGCTGTTGTGCGCGCTGACGGTGTCGTCATCGGCGGTGCACCATAGGAAAACCGGCGGGGTTTTCGGGGTTACGCGGTTTTCGAGTGACAACCTCGATAGGTTTGCAGGTGGGGCATCTTCGCCTGCCAAAATATTGAACGAGCCTTTGTGGGGCGAGGTCACGCCGCTGATTACGGGGTAGCACAGGACGGCGGCGGCAGGGCGTATATCATCGGGTTCACAGCCGATTACGCTGACGATTTTGGTATCGTTCCACATCGTCGCAAGGCAACCCGCCAAGTGACCCCCCGCAGAACAGCCCACGACCGCAATCTTGTCCTTGTCAATGCCGAATTCCTCCGCTCGCGCCTTGATTTTGAACATGGCGTAGGCGGCGTTGGTGAAGGCGGCGGGGTATTTTTTATTGCAGGTGTAATTGAGGATAAAGGCGTTGTAGCCCTCGGCTGCATACCGCATGGCAATCGGCTCGGCTTCCCTATCCGAGCAGCTTTCGTACCCGCCCCCCGGGAACACCACGATTGCGGGGCGTTTGTGTGTCCACGGAACCTCCTCGATTCTGCCGAGAAGATAAGCCCGCACATAGGCCGTACGCTCATTATTTAAGAAAAATGTCTTGATTGTCATATTTTCGATACCGCGCCGCCCCCGCTTCCGCAAAATACAAAGCACTCATGCGGCACGGGACACGCCTTCCTATATTATTTTAACCGTTGTCTTCTCGCGAATTGCGTAAAACTTTGACAGATTTTCTCACTACTAATATTATTATACTTTATTACACAGGGCTTGTCAAGGGGTTTTCAATTAAACAGTTGACAGTTGCGAATTTATATGGTAGAATAGGAATATTACACGCCGTATTCGGCAACAGGAAGGAAAACCAACCATGAGTTACGACATTATTACCGATTCCGCCTGCAATCTCCCCGCGACCTATGCAACAAAGCACAATCTGGGCGTGATTTCGCTGAAATACACCCTCGGCGGAGAGGAATTTGACGACTACACCGAAGTCGCGAACAGTGACTCGGTCAAGAATTTTTACGCCCGAATGAGGGAGAAAGTCCCGGCTTCGACCTCGAACATAAACGCCGCGACCTTCGAGGCGCGGTTCACCGAAGTCTTGGAGGCGGGCAGGGACTTCATTTACATCTCGTTTTCGTCGGGGTTAAGCTCGTCGTGGTCTTTTGCACAAAGCACCGCCGAAGTCTTGCGGGAAAAATATCCCGACAGGAAAATCTTCATCGTGGACTCGCTTTGTGTCACGCTCGGGCTGGGGATTTTTGTGAACATAGCGTTAAAAATGCGCGACGAGGGCAAGACTATTGAGGAGTTGCACGAGTGGCTCGAGAATAATAAGAGCAAGGTCTGCCACTGGTTCACGGTTGACGACCTGTTCTTCCTGAAACGCGGCGGGCGAATCAGCGCGACGACTGCACTCGCGGGGACACTGCTCGGCATTAAGCCGGTCATGCGGGTGAACGAGGAGGGCAAGCTTGAACCCTACGCAAAGGCAAGAGGGCGCAAAGCCGCGCTGACTATGTTGGTAGACAAAGTCGGCGAGATGGCGGCCTACCCGAAAGACCTAACCTACGGAATCTCGCACGGGGACTGCGAGGAAGACGCGCAGTTCGTCGCCGACCTGCTGAAAGAACGCCACGGTGTCAAGAGCAAAAATATTATCATAGACCACCTGACCCCGCTAATCGGCGCGCATAGCGGGCCGGGGACGGTTGCGTTTTTCTTTATGGGTAGAGGACGATGAACAGTTGACAGTGGATAGTGGATAGTGGACAATTACTGTAGGGGCGCGCATTGCGCGTCCGCAAATCCTCGCGACATCGTTTTTTACTGCGGACGCGCAAT
>WRMK01000136.1 GCA_009777155.1 Oscillospiraceae bacterium | reverse complement strand
ATACTCGTTAATGCACAAAGCATTGCCTGCGTTTTTTGTGCAAAAGCACGAACAAATCTGCACCACGCTGAAACACCGGTGGTTTTCGGAGGTTGCCAAAAATAATTTATGGAGGAAAACATTCTATGAGCGAATTTTTCAGCAGTATTCCTAAGATTCAGTACGAGGGCAAGGCCTCGAAGAACCCGCTTTCCTTTAAATTCTACAACGCCGACGAGGTCATCAAAGCACCGTACGGCGAGCGTACCATGAAAGAACATCTCAAATTCGCGCTGTCTTGGTGGCATACCATGTGCGGCGAGGGCGCGGATATGTTCGGCAGGGGCACAACCGACAAGGTTTGGGCGGCTGCAACCCCCGAAGAACGCTCCGCAAATAAAGTTTATGCAGCTTTTGAGATTATGGATAAGCTCGGCATAGACTACTTCTGTTTCCACGATAGGGACGTTTCGCCCGATTACGCGACCTTGGCGGAGTCTAACGAAAAGTTAGACAAGGCAGTCGCTGTAATCGCCGAAATGCAGGCAAAAACAGGCAAGAAGTGCCTTTGGGGGACGGCAAATAATTTCTCGCACCCCCGCTACGTTCATGGCGCAGGGACTTCGCCGAATGTTGACGTATACGCGTTTGCGGCGGCGCAGATTAAGAAAGCACTTGAGGTCACGGTAAAGCTCGGCGGCAACGGATATGTTTTCTGGGGCGGTCGTGAGGGTTACGAGACACTTCTCAATACCAACATGGGCTTAGAGCTTGACAACATGGCGCGGCTTATGCAAATGGCAGTAGCTTACGGGCGTTCAATCGGCTTCAAGGGCGACTTCTACGTTGAACCCAAGCCGAAAGAGCCGACCAAGCACCAGTACGACGTTGACAGCGCGACTGTTATCGGATTCCTGAACAAATACGGCCTCGCAAAAGACTTCAAACTGAATATTGAAGCCAATCACGCGACTTTGGCGATGCACACATTCCAGCACGAACTCAGAGTTGCACGCGATAATAATATGTTCGGGTCTATAGATGCAAACCAAGGCGACACCTTGCTCGGTTGGGACACCGACCAATTCCCCACGAATGTTTACGATACCACCCTTTGCATGTACGAAGTGCTTAAAGCGGGCGGCTTCACCAACGGCGGCTTGAATTTCGACTCGAAGGCGCGGCGCGGCTCGTTTGAACCGATTGACATTTTCCACAGCTACATAGCCGGCATGGATGCAATGGCTCTCGGACTGCGTATTGCGGCGAAAATTATCGACGACGGCAGAATTGACGACTTCACCGCGACCCGGTACGCAAGCTGGCAAACCGGCATAGGCGCGGACGTCATCGCGGGCAAAGCCGACTTGGCCGCACTTGAAAAGTACGCACTCGAAAAGGGCGAAGTCTTCGGCTCGCTCACAAGCTCACGGCAGGAAATGCTTGAAGACATTTTGAATGACATTATGTTCGGATAAAAATTAAAGACTTTTTAACATTTGCATGGGCGGCAGTGGACTGCCGCCTGTGTAAATATACTTTTTATGCTATTTTAATTATGGGGGTGCAAACCTTCAAAGTACGCCGCATAAATTGCGGGATACGAAACTTTTAATCGCGAAATTGTGCAGAGAGGGCTTGGTGAAAAAATGAGGAACAAGAAGGGCTTGCTGATTGTGGTGTCCGCGCCTGCCGGGTGCGGGAAAGATACTATTTTGGAAGCCGCGTTTAACCTTTGCGATAATTTGCACTACTCCGTGTCCGTGACCACACGCACACCCCGCGACGGTGAGCAGGACGGCGTCCATTACTTCTTCAAGACCCGCGAAGAATTTGCCGAAATGCTGAAAAATAACGAACTTTTCGAGCATACCGAGTACGCCGGGAACCTGTACGGTACGCCGAAAAGCACTATCCCCGAAATGCTCGAGGCGGGCAAGGACGTGGTTTTGATTATCGAGGTCGAGGGCGCGGAAAATATTAAGAAGATTTTCCCCGATTGCGTGTTGATTTTCGTGTTGCCGCCGTCCCTTGCCGAGCTTGAACGGCGGCTGAAAAAGCGCGGAACCGAGACCGGCGATACTATAAAAAGGCGCATTGACATTGCGAAAATCGAGATGTCGTTTGTTAAAAATTACGACTACGTGATTATAAATGAGCGGATAGAGGACGCGGTCGCCGCGTTTGCCGCGGTGATACAAGCGGAGAAGCTGACGGTTAAGCGCGGCTTACCGATTATCAGCTAAGGCAACCTCCAAAAACCCCCGCCGTTCCAACGCGGCACAGCTTTATCCGTCATTTTACCCAAAAATGCTCGTTAATGCACAAAGCATTGCCTGCGTTTTTTGTGCAAAAGCACGAACAAATCTGCACCACGCTGAAACACCGGTGGTTTTCGGAGGTTGCCCGATGATTTCACAAGAAGGCGTAATCGCGCAGGTCGCGGTCGAGAAATCGCTCTACTCGTTCGATATGCTGTTCGATTATTTAGTACCCGAGGAATTAATCGACGACGTTCGGCCGGGTAAGCGGGTGATAATCCCGTTCGGGCGCGGGGTCAATTCAAAGCGGCAAGGGTTGATTTTCAATGTCCAATGTACGACCTATAAACCTGCGAAAATCAAGAAAATCTCCCGCGTGATTGACGAGTTTCCGATACTCAGTGGCGAGATGCTGAAACTAATCGAGTGGCTCAAAGAGAACACTTTCTGTACCTACTTCGATGCGGTGAGAACGGTGATTCCTGCGGGGTTGGGGCTGAAGCTTTCGGATGATGACGAAAGTGTCAAAACTCGCTATAAGGGCGATGTGTCGAAAATAATTTCAGTGAATCCCGACTTCGACTTCTTGGAAATCGCGCTGACCCCGAAACAAAAAGCAGTGGTCGAAATTCTGACAGAATACGACTCGGCGTGTATCAAAGAACTCTGCTATTTGGCGCAAGTCACGGCCGCAGTCGTAAATACTTTGATAAAGAAAAACGCTTTAATAGAACGGCTCGATGAAAAATCGCGGGCGTTGAGCAAGGACTTTAAGGCAACCGCGAAACTTTCCGACATAGTATTTTCACCGGCACAACAAAAAGTCTTTGACGGCTTGCGGGAATTGGCCGATTGCGGTGAGGCCAAATGCGCGTTACTGCGCGGAATTACCGGGAGCGGGAAGACTTCAATTTTCATAAAACTGATTGAACATGCGCTGAATTGCGGCAAAACCGCCGTCATGTTGGTGCCGGAAATCTCGCTGACCCCGCAAATGACCGAGAATTTCAAGAGCCTGTTCGGGAACAAGGTCGCGATAATTCACTCGAACTTGTCGCTCGGGCAACGCGCCGACGAATATAAACGCATAAAAAGCGGCGAGGCCCGCATAATTATAGGCACAAGGAGCGCGGTATTCGCGCCGCTCGACAACATCGGGATTATCGTCATCGACGAGGAGGGCGAACACAGCTACAAGTCCGACCGTTCGCCGCGCTATCACGCGCGAAATGTCGCGAAACAGCGGGCGTTTCACCATAACGCGCTGTTGCTTTTGGCTTCGGCGACACCCTCGATTGAGAGTTATCACTATGCAAATACAGGGCGATATTCGCTCTTTGAATTAAACGAGCGTTTCAGCAAGGCGGTCTTGCCGGACGTTTATATTGTGGACATGAAAATTGAGCATGAGAACGGCAACCGCTCCGATTTCAGCGGAATTTTACTCGATGAATTGGCAGAAAACCTGAACCGCGGCGAGCAGAGCCTAATCCTGCTGAACAGGCGCGGTTATCACACTTATGCACGGTGCGTGAAGTGCGGCTCGGCGGTGAGTTGCCCGGTTTGTTTGATACCTTTAACTTATCATATCGTGAACAATTCGGTGCAGTGTCATTATTGTGGGTACAGTGAACAAATGCCGAACACCTGCAAAACCTGCAATTGCCCGCATATTTACCAAAGCGGCACGGGTACACAGCGGATTGAGGACGACTTGAAGACCCGCTTCCCCACGGCGCGGATTTTGCGAATGGACGCAGATACAACCGCTTCAAAGACTGCTTTTGAGCGGAAATTCGCGGAATTTCGCAGTGGCGAATATGATATAATGATAGGCACGCAGATGGTTGCCAAGGGTTTGGACTTCGAGAATATTACTCTCGTTGGGGTTTTGGCGATTGATAAGGCGTTGTACGCCGGGGATTATCTCGGGTACGAGAAGACTTTTTCGCTCGTGACACAGGTAGTCGGGCGGTCGGGGCGGGGCTCAAAGAAAGGTCGGGCGTATTTGCAGACCTTCACGCCCGAGCATTACGTGCTGAACTTAGCCGCCGCGCAGAATTACCGCGAGTTTTACGAGCAGGAGGCAGATGTTAGAAAGGCGTTGATTTTCCCGCCGTTCTGCGATATATTTTTGCTGTGTTTCTCGTCGGTTGAGGAGACCTTGTCGCAGAGGGCGGCTGAGAAATTCCTTGTTATTTTACAGGGGGAATTGGACACGGCGACTGCAAATTCGGCGGATTCCGCGAAACTTCCGTATCGGGTTCTCGGCCCGACCAAAAGCGGCGTGGGGCGTACGGGCGGGAAGTATCGCCACAAGCTGATTATCAAGTGCAAAAACAATGCGGCAATCCGCACTGTGATTAAAAATTCGCTCAAAGCCGCGCTGACCGACCCCGACTTTAAGTTTACGGGAATTTATGTAGATATAAACGGAGAAATACTTTAGAAATATATTTATTACGCCGGCACTTAAATGTTGCAACAAAGTGCCGTGGGATTTTTTCGTCAGACAAGGAAACAAAACGCAGTAATGCTTTGTGCATTGCAAGTTTTGTTGACGCAGTATGGCGGAAAAATAACCGGCGCGACTTGCAATATTTAAGTGCCGGCGTAATTGAATTGATAATATAAAAAAGGAGATAATATATTTTGGCACTGAGAAATGTTATTGTTATGCCCGACGAAACGCTGACCAAAAAATCAAGGGACGTTACCGCTTTTGACGACAAGCTTTGGGTTTTGCTCGACGATTTGTTAGACACACTCGCCAATCACGAGGGGGTGGGGATTGCCGCCGTTCAGGTTGGTATACTTCGTAAGGTAATTGTAATCGACATGGACGATATGGACTCGCACATTGAGTTGATTAACCCCGAAATCGCTTTCAATGAGGGCAATCAGCGCGAAATCGAGGGCTGCCTTTCGGCTCCGGGCGCGTGGGGGTATGTCGAACGCCCCGATTATATCAAAATCAAGTACCAAAACCGATACGGCAAAATCCTCTACATGGATGCAACCGACCTCCTCGCGATTGCGATTTGCCACGAAATCGACCACCTGAACGGGGTGATGTTCAGCGATGTCGCCTCTGAGATGTTAGACCGCGAACCGACCGAGGAAGAACTCGGCAACCGCCCGGGTCGGCGCAGGCGTAAGGGCAAGCGTAGGCGGGGGCAGGTTGAGAGGCGGCGGCGGTAATCGTGTGGGGGACGGCGGGGGTAGTAGGGGTAGTAGGGGTATGGCGAGTGCAGTGAACCGCACGCCCTGCCACACAAGCCCTGCGTACCTTGCGGGCGAACGGAGTTCGCCCCTACGTTGATAAATATACGGGCAACAGGAAAATTCACGAACCCGCAAAAAATTTGCGGACGGCGGGAGCAAAGCCCCCGCCCTACAATGAACCGCACAACGTAGAGACGACCGGGGTGGGTCGGCAGGGGGCAGGGGGTCTATGTCCGCGCCGAGTGCGGTTTCGCAGGCCCGCTTTTTGCAATTGATAAAGTTTAACTTTCTCGAGCCGAACCGTTAGTA
>WRMK01000135.1 GCA_009777155.1 Oscillospiraceae bacterium | reverse complement strand
ACTATGAAATCATCGCCGCCGATATGCCCCACGAATTCGTTTTTAGTCGCACACTTCCTTAAAATGTCGGCGACTAACGAAATCATCAGGTCGCCGTTTTGGAAGCCGTAAGCATCGTTATAAGCCTTGAAATTATCAATGTCGTAATAGGTGATACAATACGGATTGCTCCCGAAAACTCGGCTCAAAATTTCCTGCTCAATTAAGACATTCCCCGGCAATCCGGTCAATGGGCTGGCGTGAATTGCGATGTCTATTTCTGTTCGGGTGCAAACGTCAAGCAGGTCTTTTATCGAGACAAGGCCGATGTATTTTCCGTCGTTTTCAATTACAATCGGGTCGTACAAGCGGTCGAAAGGCCTCTGCATAGCCAACCTTGACACCGAATCGGCCGTCATATCTCCATTCACTCTCAGAAAATCTTCGTTCACAATTTCACAAAGCGGCTTCTTTGAATAAAGGGAAAAACCATATCTGCCCCCGAGTACTTCATTGAAAGCCGTCCTCGTTATAAACCCCTGTGCAATATCATTTTCAACAATGGTAAACTCCGAAATCAGCGGGTTAAGCCGCATTGTTTCGTAAATTACTCCGGCTTTTTCATCAGGAGCAAAGCAGTAACCCGGCTTTGACAGCACTCCGATTTTAGGATAAATCGAGTTCCTGCTTTTCTCATTAAACTTTTTTGTATAATGCCCCTTAATAAACTCGACTTTTTCCGGAGCTATCGCCTCAAAGCCCGACCGCGGTATCCCCAGAAAATACCCCTGCCCGTAGTCCGCGCCGAGCTGCATAAGAATTTCCAATTCCTCCTCAGTCTCTATGCCCTCGGCAATAACTTTAATCTTCGCGCTCTTGCAAAAATCAATCATCGCTTTACACAAAAAGCGTTTTATCTCGTCTTTGTCGATATTGCGAACGAGATTAATGTCAATTTTAATAAAGTTCGGTCTTACGTCGGATATGATGTTCAGTCGCGAAAAGCCGCTCCCGACGTCGTCTAACGCGATGCCGTAATTCTGCCCTTTGTAATAATTGATTGACGCCAAGAACGCGCCGAGGTCGGTTATGGCGGCGTGCTCGGTAATCTCAAAGGTGATGTCCTCGAAGTTCAAGCCGCATTTTTCAAGTCGGCGTTTTGTGAAGCCACTGCGAAAGCTCGGGTCGTTGATAATATTCGGGTTCACATTGATGAAAAGTTTCTTCCCCGGCTCAATATCAACCGCGCCTTCCAAGGCTTTTTCTCTGCACAACGCCTCAAGCTCCCACGCTCTGTTAACTCTGTCGGCGGCTCTGAACATCTGCCCGATATTCATCATGAACTCGATGTTGGTTATTCTGCTCAGGGCCTCATACCCGAAAATTTTTCCGTCCTTGAGGGACACAATCGGCTGATATACCGACCTGATACATCTTCTGTATAAAATTTCGCTGACTGTTTCAAAGTCTGTTCTTTTTGTAATTCTCTCTGTAATCATTATAGGTTGCATAATAATCTCCTTTCTCTCTACAAGATGTTGATTATATTGTAACCTAATTCAGAGAGAAAAGAAACCGTATTTTAGTAAGTGTTAAGTGAAAAATCGGTAAAGGTGAAAAATCGACAATTTGTCATATATCATCAAAAACCTCCCCCGTCAAAATATCCACATAATTCAAGTCCCACTCCGAGTCGGTTACAGGGAACGCCGCTCGTATTTCGTCCAACTCCTCGTCGGTGAAAGTTATTTCATTTATGTCAACAACCTGTTTTGAAATAATGGCAAAACTGCCGTCCGCGTTTTTCCTTACCGTATTAATAAAGTAGTCCTCGATATAAGGAAATTGGCCGTGGTTGTGGAAAACGTCTATCGTGATAACATGGTACAGCCCGTTTTCCAATTCGCGAACCGCGAGGGTATCGCTGAATACGCCGAAGCCGCCGCCCGCCGAATTTAACGGGATAAACGCCACAGCTTTTTCCGCCTCGTCCCAGAAGGCTTTGCAACCATGACTTATGAAGAAAGCGTCTTCGCTTTCCCAAGGGCCGCGGCCGATGTTAATCACGCTGAAATCATAATTCTCCGCGCTGAAATCGGGGTTGAATTGCTCCCGCATATACTGCACAATCGCTTCGGGCGGGAAGCCGCGTATTATCTCATCCGGAAATATTTTTTCGGCACCAATCCGCTCATAATCCGCTTCGTCGTACACAAAAAACTCAAAACCCGCGAGCGTTTCGGGGTCGTTGTCGCTGAACGTCCCGGGAAGAATATCCCAGTAGAACCGTATTATAATATGCTCCGGCGGGATTTGGCTTATGTCGTCAAAAGCGGGCAGCATGGAATACATCGGCATGGCATTAAACCGCTCGACAAACAACGCTATTTCTTCTAATTCGGTCAGTGGTGCGGGTTCTTGCGGTTCGGGGTCAAGGGTCGGGTCGGGGTCTTGCGGTTCTTCGGGGTTTTGCGGTGTTTCGGGCGGTTCGGGTTCAAGGGGTTCAATGGGGTCTTGCGGCGTTTCCGGTTCATCGGACTGCTCAAATTCCGCTGTGTCCGGGTCGGGTTCAGATTCATCACGTGGGGGGACGGGTTCGGTGCATGCGGTTGTGCAAAGTGCTGAAAACAAAGCCAAAACCAACATTAATATTAGCAATTTCGCCGATAATTTATTCATAGCAGATAAATCCTTTCATTTTTATACTAATTTTACCACAAAACAGTTGACAAGTCAAGAAATTTGTGGTATAATACAGTTTGCGCCGTCTGAAAACGGCATAATACTGCCTTTTTATGGGCAGAGTAAAATAAAAGCTTTGAAATTACAGAAAGGCGTGTCCCCTATGCCGTGTAATTCTACGAATTACCTGCGAGAGGGGGCGGCATGGAAGGAAAATTATGGAAATACTTGAGATTATAAGCGCGGGGTGCTTGATACTTTCCTGCATTTTTATTATAATAATGGTACTCATGCAGGACTCGAAAAAGGGGATGTCGCAGGCGATTACGGGCGGCAGTTCCGATAATTTTTATCAGAAAAATTCCGGCCGCTCGAAAGAGGCGAAGCTGGGGCGTATGACGAGGACGGCGGCGATTTTGTTTTTCGTCGTGACACTTGTCGTAAATCTTTTCGCGGTCTATTTCAGAAGCGACGACGGCCTGCCCGAGGGTCTCCCCGAAGGCTCCGAATTCGCCGGCGACCCCGATATTGACTGGGATAGCATATTCAGCGGGGAAGACTTCGGCTTTGACGAAGGCGGCAATAACGGCGATGTTGTTGATAACGGCGATGTTGTTGATAACGGCGACGTTGTTGATAACGACGATGTTGTTGACAACGGCGATGTTACCGATAACGGCGATGTCACTGATAACGGTGAAACTACCGACAACGGTGAAACTACTGATAACGGTGAAACTACCGATAACGACGACACCGACCTTGACTAAAATTAAACAGGGGTGAGAGCATGTACAATTTTTCTTGCTAAAATTGACTAAGTAAGGCAGGCGTGCTTTGCTGTGCATTGCAAGAAAATTGTATTCTCGAAAAGACCCCGTGTCCCTCTTTGTAAACTCTACAAAGCGGCGAGAATCTATTTCTCGCCGCTTTATAATTATGAGGAGGAAAATTATGGCTAATATAAATATTACAAACTTGACATTCGCCTACGACGGCAGTTACGATAATGTTTTCGAGGGCGTTTCGCTGCAACTTGACACCGATTGGAAGCTCGGATTTATCGGCAGAAACGGCAGGGGGAAAACCACCTTGCTGAGTCTGTTAATGGGGCGTTACGAGTATTCGGGGGAGATTAATTCGCCATGTGAATTTGACTATTTTCCCTTTGAAGTCGACGATGAAACTTTGGACACACTCGGCGTAATCGAGAGCATCGCGCCGAACGCCGAGCGGTGGGAAATCAACCGCGAAATTTCACTGCTCGGTGTCGCGGAAGACGCGCTGGGACGGGCTTTTGCGACACTTTCAAACGGTGAGCGGACAAAGGTTTTGCTGGCGGGGTTGTTCCTGAAAGAGAATAATTTTCTGCTGATTGACGAGCCGACAAACCACCTTGACTTAGCCGCACGTGAGACAATTTGCGAGTATTTGAAGTCCAAAAAGAGCTTCATTTTAGTATCACACGACCGCAATCTACTTGACAATTGCATCAATCATGTGCTGTCGATTAACAAGGCGAATATCGAGGTACAGCGCGGGAATTTCTCGTCGTGGCTTGTCAATAAGGAGCGGCAAGACAACCACGAGCTCGCCGAAAACGAACGCCTGCAAAAGGACATTAAGAAATTAAACGAGGCCGCAAAACGCACGGCGAATTGGTCCGACAAGCTCGAAAAAACCAAATATGGCACAAAAAATTCCGGCTTGCGGCCCGACCGCGGGTTTATCGGGCATAAGTCGGCGAAAATGATGAAGCGGAGCAAGGCGATTGAGGGGCGGCAACAGTCGGCGATTGAGGAGAAATCGGGGTTGCTGAAGAACATTGAGAGCGTTGACAACTTGAAAATATCGCCGCTCGTTCACCACGCCGAAAACCTGATTGTACTTGACAATATCTCGATTTTCTACGGTGAAAAAATCGTCTCGGAAGATGTAAGTTTCACTGTCAAGCAAGGGCAACGAATATCGCTCGGCGGCAGAAACGGGTGCGGCAAATCGAGCCTGCTGAAACTGATTTGCGGTGAAAATAATTCGCACGGCGGGAACAATTCGCGCGGCGGGAACAATTCGCACGGCGGGAACAATTCGCGCGGCGGGAACAATTCGCGCGGCGGGAACATTTCGTACACGGGCGGCCTCAAAATGGCGAGCGGGCTGAAAATTTCATACGTCCCGCAGGACACCTCGGCCCTTTCGGGGAGCCTGTCCGACTATGCGCGGGAGCATGGTGCAGACGAGAGTTTGTTCAAGGCGATTCTGCGGAAACTTGACTTTTCGCGGGTGCAACTCGAGAAGGACATGGCGGTTTTTTCTGCCGGTCAGAAGAAGAAGGTGCTGATTGCGCGGAGCCTGTGCGAAAAGGCGCACTTGTATATCTGGGACGAGCCGCTGAATTTTATCGACGTGCTTTCGCGTATGCAGATTGAGCAGTTGCTGCTTGCCTATGCGCCGACGATGATTTTTGTCGAGCATGACGGGGTTTTTGGGGAGAGGATTGCTACGGGGTGGGTGGGGATTTGATTTTTTGAAAGACTAAAGAGAACCCACCTTCGGTTTGCACTCCGTTCAGTCTAAGTAAATCAGGGGCGATAACCCATACGCGTTCTTCGATATCTTCTATAGTTTCCGACTCTAAGACCAACCCCGGCACATCTTCGCTCGTGGCAATCCACACACCGTCATCTTCCTTTAAGTTGACGGTATAGGTCGTTATTTCTGCTATTCCCCCATATGTAGGTGGCGTGAAGAAATAAATCCTTGTTTTCTCAAGTACAGATGTTGTTGCTTGCATGTTTACACGTCCTTTCTGTAATGGCTTTAACGGCTTAACCGACTTCGGCGACTTCGGCGGCCTCAGCGCAAACGCAATCAGCACCGCGCCCAAAGCTACTCCTAACACAAATATATCATATTTCGACATAAAAGTCAACCCCCTAATTTAGTAATACACTTTAATTATTGTAGGATTACAATAGAAGTGTTACACTTCACAAAAAAAGAATAGCGGAAAAAGGAAACCTGTGTTACAGTTATAGTTGCTAAACAAAAAAGCAACAGGGAGGTTTCCGAAACCCGCTATGACAACTATAACACAAACAATGCGCTTTCGTCAAGCCCTGCTGAAATATGCAGAAAAGCACGGTGTAACCGCCGCCGCGGT
>WRMK01000134.1 GCA_009777155.1 Oscillospiraceae bacterium | reverse complement strand
CGTGTTAAGACACGCACGAGTATCGTGCCCGCCGCATGGCGCGGTTTTCTTTGGTTCGTTTCTTTGCCCGTGCAAAGAAATGAACGTCCCCCGTTATGCGGAGCTGTGCTCCGCCGAAAGGGAGCGGAAGCCGCATAAACCCACGGACGACCGAGGGCGGTCGCCCCTACAATAAAATTTCACACAACAGTAAACCAAAAAAGGAAAGAAAAGAATGAAACAAATAGGCCTCGACGTCGGCTCGACAACCGTCAAAATTGTCGTATTAGACGAAAGCGGAAAATTACTGCACAACAGATACCAACGCCACTTTTCCGACATCAAGAAAACCCTTGCGGAAGTCTTGAACGAAGGGCTTTCTGCGCTTGGTGATAATGACAAAACCGCGCGGATTGCCATCACAGGCTCGGGCGGCATTAACGCCGCTAACTGGTTGCAACTGCCCTTTGTGCAGGAAGTCACGGCGGGGGCGGCGGCGATTGCGCGGTTCATTCCCGATACCGATGTCGCAATCGAGCTGGGCGGCGAGGACGCCAAAATCACCTACATAACAGGCGGTGCAGAACAGCGCATGAACGGCACTTGCGCGGGCGGTACGGGCGCGTTCATCGACCAAATGGCGGCACTGCTCAATACCGATGCCGCGGGGTTGAACGAAAAGGCGAAAAATTTCGAGACGATTTATCCGATTGCGTCACGGTGCGGGGTTTTCGCGAAAAGCGATATTCAGCCGCTGTTGAATGACGGGGCGCGTAAATCCGACATTGCCGCCTCGGTGTTCCAGTCGGTTGTCAATCAGACAATCAGCGGATTAGCTTGCGGTAAGCCGATTCGCGGCAAGGTCGCGTTTTTGGGCGGGCCGCTGTTTTACCTGCCCGAACTCCGCAAGCGTTTCACCGAGACTTTGTCTTTAACACCCGAAAATACTATCTTCCCCGATAACGCCAATCTCTTTGTGGCAATGGGGGCGGCGGTGTCTGACAATGCACGTGAGATTGACATAGAAGCCTTGCAGTCTAAGGTAGATTCGCTTGCCGATATAGAGGTACACGAGGTTGAGCGGTTGGCTCCATTGTTCGAGAACGACTTCCAACGCAAAGAGTTTATAATTCGGCACAGCGGCCACAGAATCCCCGAGGCCGACTTGGAATTGCAAGACGGCGGGTGTTACCTCGGCCTTGACATGGGCAGTACCACAACTAAGGCAGTGCTGATTAATGCAAAGGGCGAAATTCTCTACTCCCACTACGATAATAATATGGGCGAGCCGCTCAAGTCCGTCACCGGAATCTTGAAGGACGTCTATGTCCTAATGCCCGACAAAGCGCACATTGCCAAAGCCGCCGCCACAGGCTACGGCGAGCATTTAGTCATGGCGGCACTCGGCATTGACTACGGCGAAATTGAGACCATGGCGCACTACAAAGCCGCACGAAAGTTATTACCCGACGTTGAGTTTATACTCGACATCGGCGGGCAAGACATGAAGTGTATGCAGGTGAAAAATGGCGAAATCGAGTCGGTACTGCTCAACGAGGCCTGCTCGTCGGGGTGCGGCAGTTTCATAGAAAATTTTGCCAATGCTTTAGACATGAACGCGGCTGAATTTGCCAAGCTCGGATTGACCGCAGAAGCCCCTGTAGACCTCGGTTCGCGCTGTACCGTATTCATGAACTCCCGCGTCAAGCAAGCCCAAAAAGAGGGCGCGAGTGTCGGGGACATTTCGGCGGGTTTGAGTTATTCGGTGGTGAAAAACGCCCTGTTCAAAGTAATCAAGATTCGCGACAGCAAGCAACTCGGCCAAAAAATCATAGTGCAAGGCGGTACGTTCCTGAACGATTCGGTACTGCGTGCGTTTGAGTTAGTCACCGAGCGTGAAGTTTTCCGCCCCGACAAAGCGGGCCTAATGGGCGCGTACGGCGCGGCATTGACCGCAATTGAACGCGATGACGGTGAAAAATCGACTATCCTCAGTAAAGAAAAACTCGACGAGTTGACGGTCAAAAAGACGACCGCTCGGTGCAAAAAATGCCCCAACAAATGCCTGTTAACCGTCAGCAAATTCTCCGATAATTCTACATACATTACAAATAATCGCTGTGAAAAAGGCGATACGTCCACAGTCTCCAAAAAGAAATCCAACGCGGATTTGCCCGACCTGTACGACTGGAAATACAACCGCCTGTTCAGTGAAGAATTTTACAAACCGCTCCCCGAAAACGAGGCCTTTCGCGGGGTAATCGGCATACCGCGGGTACTTGGTACCTTCGAGAATTATCCGTTTTGGTTCAGGTTTTTCACCGACCTCGGCTTTTCTGTAAAATTATCGCCGCACTCGTCACGCGAAATCTACGACCTCGGCATTGAGACCATGCCGTCCGAATCGGTCTGCTACCCTGCGAAACTCGCACACGGCCATATTATATCGCTGATTGACGACGGTGTCAAGCTAATCTTCATGCCCGGCCTGCCCTACGAGATGGACGAGCGGGGCGCGACAGGCGCGGACAACCACTACAACTGCCCCGTAGTCGCGACATACAGCGAGGTCATCAAGCACTCGGTACCCGAACTGCGCGACCATACTATAGACTGCGTGAATTACGTCAAGTTCATGAATCCGTTCCTGCCAATTTACGACAAAATCCGCATGGCGGAGCGGTTGGTAGAGGAATTTCCGCAAATCCCGGGCGCGGAAATCGGCAAAGCACTGCAAGCGGCGTACTTAGAAGACGAGAAATTCAAACGCGACATACGCCAAAAAGGCGCGGAGACGCTTGCACTGCTCAGAAAAACCGGGCAAAAAGGCATAGTCTTGGCGGGGCGGCCATATCATGTTGACCCCGAAATACATCATGGAATCCCCCAAATGATAAGCGGGTACGGCTTCGCGGTATTCACCGAGGACAGCGTGAGCCATTTAGGTGAGCCGCTGATTAAGCGGCCGCTTAGGATTGTAGACCAGTGGATGTATCACACGCGGCTGTACACGGCGGCGTGGTTAGTCGGGGCGACGCCCGAATTAGAGTTAGTGCAACTAAACTCGTTCGGGTGCGGGCTTGACGCCATTACAACCGATGAAGTACAGGAAGTTTTGCACGGCCATGCGCGGGTATACACGACTTTGAAAATCGACGAGGTGAATAATTTGGGAGCGGCGCGGATTCGCTTGCGGTCGCTAATCTCGGTAATCGAGGAGCGGGAGCGCAAGGGCAAGAACGCACCTCGAAGTTACGGCGGCTACGTAAAACCCCCGCTGTTCACCAAAGAAATGAACAAGACCCACACGATTCTTGCCCCGCAGATGTCCCCGATTCACTTTGAGCTGGTCGAGGCGGCGTTCGGGTATTCGGGGTACAAGTTGGAGATAATGCGGGACTTTTCAAAGAGCGTGGTCGATGCGGGCTTGAAGTACGTTAATAACGATGCTTGCTACCCCGCGATTCTCACAGTTGGGCAGTTCATGGCGGCACTCGAAAGCGGCAAGTATGACCTCAATAATACCTCGATTATGATAACTCAAACCGGTGGGGCATGCCGTGCGACAAATTATGTCGGCCTGCTGAAAAAGGCCCTTGCAGACGGCGGTTACAGCCAAATACCTTTAATTTCGCTAAACATGGTCGGCATGGAGAAGAACCCCGGGTTCAAGATTACCCCCCGCCTTGTAATCCTCGGCTTCATGGCGGTAATCTACGGGGATGTCTTGTCGCGGTGTCTCTTGAAAACCCGCCCGTATGAGATGGAGAAAGGCTCTGCCAATCGGCTTTACGAGCAGTGGAACGAGAAACTCAAAGCGGCCTTAAACTCAATCAGCGTGTCCAAATTCAAGCAGAACATTCGGCAAATTGTCGCCGACTTCTCGGACTTGCCCGTCTTCGACCTCGAAAAGCCGCGTGTCGGAATTGTCGGGGAAATATTGGTGAAGTATCACCCTGTTGCAAATAATAATGTAATCGACTTGGTTGAGAAAGAGGGCGCGGAAGCGGTCGTACCTGACTTAATGGGCTTTATTTACTTTGTCTTAGACCACGCAAATTCCAAGAAAGAATCGCTGACCGTGTCGAAAAAACGCTGGATAATTTCCAACATAATTATAAAGTATTTCGAGTGGCTCCAAAAGGCATACCTTGAGAGTTGCAGGGGTACTAAGTTTGGCGGGTTCATGAAGATTTCCGAGATGCGGGGGCTGGTGACAGGCTTAGTTTCGACCTGCAATCTTGCGGGCGAGGGGTGGTTCTTGTCGGCGGAGATGTTGGAGCTGTTGCATGACGGCGTGAATAATATTCTCTGCTTGCAACCGTTTGCGTGCCTGCCGAATCATGTCACGGGCAAGGGGGTAATCGGCGAGCTGAAACGCCGCAACCCCGACTCAAACATCATCGCCGTGGACTACGACCCCGGCGCATCGGAAGTCAATCAGATTAACAGAATAAAACTTATGCTTAGTCAAACAAGTATTAAGTCACAATCAGACGAACAATTGACAATTGACAATGGACAATGGACAATTGGAGAGACCGCGAAAGACGGCGAATTATTGATAGTCGATTAACTTCAAAATAGGCTTGCCTTTGCGGTCTTTTTGCCTCCATACTGCGTTAAAATTTTCCGCAATGCACAAAGCATTACGAAAAATTTTGCCTTGTATGACGACAAAAATCCTCGCAAATCCAAACCCATTTTAAAGTTAAACGACTATAACAGTTGACAAAGTGTAAAAAATATGTTATGATGTAAATTAGATTTACAGAAATTTATGGAGGAATCAAATAATGGCAGACATTAGATTTTCAACGGGGCAGAACGCGCCCCCTAACATTGACGGCAAGAAGGCGGGACGTACCGCGCTCTTAATCGCTATTTTAGTTGCGGCATTAGTGCTGATTTTCAACAGCTTTGTAATCGTGCAGGAGGGCTACGTCGGGGTTAAGTACAGGCTCGGTAAAATCGTCACGGTCGATACCGAGGCGGGCTTGAAAATCAAGATACCGTTTATCGAAGAATATCGCATGGTGGACAAGCGCGAGCAGGTCTACGAGTTCCGCGGGGACGCTTTCACAAGGGATTCACAGCCTGTTAACGAGTTGTACCTAAAAGCAACCTACCGCTATCAGCAAGACCGCATTGAGGAAATTATCCGAGATGTCGGCATTGAATTTGTGCAAGACAAATATTTCGTGCCGAATGTGCAACGTATCGCAAAGGACATTATCGGCCGCTATGAGGCGGAAAGATTGGTGCAATCGCGGTTCGAGGTACAACAGCAAATCGAGGAAGAATTATATGCGTGGCTGATTGAGAGAGGGGTAATCCTAACCTCATTCGCCATTGAGAATATCAACTTTGAGGCAAAGTTTTTGGAGGCGGTCGAGAACAAGGTAGTCGCCGAGCAGGACGTTGCGCGTATGCGCCACCAAACCGAAGAACGCCGAATTGAAGCCGAGCAAATCGAAATCGCCGCAAAAGCCGAGGCGTTTCGTATCACCACAGAAGCCGAGGCCGAGGCCGCCGCAATCGCGCTGATTCAAGCGCAGATTGCTCAAAACGTCAACTACATCGAATACCTCAAAATCGTCAACTGGAACGGCGTACTGCCGATGGTTATCGGCGACGGGGTCAATCCGTTTGTGGTGCTCGGCGCGAATGATAATGCGCCGACGGTTACTGCGCCGAGTAATACTGCGCCGGTTTATATGCCGCAGTATGATTAAATTTGATGTACCTTTGTAGGGTGATGTGGTGGTAGGGGGGAGGGGGTCTATGTCTGCGCCACCGCAAGAATCGCCAGCCCGCCACACAGGCTGTTCAGACTCCACTTTCTCGATTGCAAACTTACAAGTTCACGAAT
>WRMK01000133.1 GCA_009777155.1 Oscillospiraceae bacterium | reverse complement strand
CAACATCGGCATAGGTACGCCTGTCATGGGGGTTAAAGAGCTGTCGAAAAGTTTCAAGGAGGCGCAAATATCGCTCGAAGTCGGCAAGGTTTTCGACACCGATAAGACTATTGTAAGCTACGATAATTTGGGCATAGCGCGGCTGATTTATCATTTGCCGACATCACTTTGCGATACTTTTTTGAGGGAAGTCTTCAAGAAAGGCTCGATTGAGTCGTTAGACCATGAGACATTGTTCACGATTCAGCGGTTCTTCGAGAATAATCTCAACGTCTCGGAGACCTCGCGGAAGCTTTTCGTACACAGGAATACTTTGGTTTACCGCCTTGATAAAATCAGGAAGTTGACGGGGTTGGACCTGCGGGAATTCGACCACGCGATTATATTCAAAATCGCGCTTATGGTTAAGAAGTATCTTTCGGCAGACCCGGTGAAGTTTTAATTAACAATGCAGAATGCAGAATGCAGAAATAATTTAATTTTTAGGTAGATTCCTGTGGAAATGTCGTTGTAATTTAATATATTTCTGCATTCTGCATTCTTATTTCTGCATTAGGAGTAGTAATGGTAGAACTGAAAAACGTAGATGTCCATTATAAAGAAGGCGGCGTGGACGCGCTGAACGACGTCAGCCTGCGAATTAACGACGGCGAGTTTGTCTTTATCGTGGGGAGCTCCGGTGCGGGCAAAAGCACACTGTTGAAGCTTTTGACGCGGGAGAAGACCCCCACGAACGGGCGGGTCTTCGTCAACGGCTATAACTTGTCGAACTTGAAAAATCGGAAAATCCCCTATTTCAGGCGTTCTATGGGTATGATTTTTCAGGACTTTCGGCTTATACCAAACTTGACGGTCTATGAAAACGTGGCGTTTGTGCTGCGTGTGACCGACCGCTCGAGCCGTTATATCCGTCAGCGAGTGCCGTATGTGTTAAATTTAGTCAAACTTAACGACAAAGCCCGCGCCTATCCGTCCCAACTTTCGGGCGGGGAGCAGCAGCGGGTGGCGATTGCACGCGCGTTCGCGCCCGACCCCGGGCTGATTATCGCGGACGAGCCGACCGGGAACATCGACCCGGAATTGTCCTACGAGATTGTCGAAATACTCAAAGACATAAACAAGTGCGGCACGACGGTCTTGATGGTGACACATGAGCATGATTTGGTGAAGTATTTCGGCGGGCGGATTATCAGTCTCAAAAAAGGTAATGTCGATTTTGATGACTATATCGGCGGCGACGGAGACAGTGAATAGTGGACAGTGGTTAGTGGACAGTGGATAGTAAAATATAAGGATAGTGAATCATGAGGGGTAGTAATTTTTCTTATTTGGTTAGGCAGGGGATTGGTTCGGTTTGGCATAATCGTATGATGTCGTTTGCGAGTTTCTGCATACTTATGGTGAGCCTTTTGCTTATCGGGTTGGCCCTGCTTACATCGTATAATATCGGCGTGATTATCGGAAATATCGAGGATACCAACGAGATTTTGGTGTTCATAAAGCCCGATGTTCCCGATTCCGAGCTTAGTCATATTTCCGACCGCTTGAGGAGCAATTACAGCTATGTCGAGAGCGTGGTTTTCGTCTCAAAAGCGGAGGCGTGGGAGATGATGAAGGAGTATTACGGGGGCGACGGCGTTGAGTACCTTTTCGAGTCAATCGGAGGGGAAGATATGCCGAGCACTTTTGTGGTGTCACTCAACGATATTACCATGATAAACACGGCCGTGAGCCACTTCAGGGCGATTGAGGAAGTCGAGTCGGTGCGGGCATCGCACGACTTTGCAGAATTTCTAATCAGCATACGCAACACCCTCACGATTATCGCAATCGCGGTGCTAATCGCGCTGATTGTCGTCTGCCTTGTTATAATTTACAACACGGCGCGTACCAGCGTTTTCGCCCGCAGAATGCAGATTAGTATCATGAAACACGTCGGGGCTACTAACGCCTTTATACGCTTTCCGTTCTTCATCGAGGGCATGTTCATCGGTGTGATTGCGGGGGCGGCGTCGTGGTTCTTGACTATGCAGGCGTATGAGTCGGTGGTTGAAATTTTCACGCAGGATATTATGATACTGGAGATTCTGGGGCTTAGTAACTTGGTTGCTTTTGAGGATATTATGTGGTATGTGCTGGGGGTCAATTGCCTGCTTGGGGCAATGCTCGGCGCGCTTGGGACTGTGCTTAGTATGGGGAAGCATTTGCGGGTTTAATACGGGTGCAAACTCGGGTGGGGCGGCACCGGGCGCAGTCGTGGCAGTGCAAGCCCGCTCTTTGCAATTGCATAAGCTTAACTTTCTCGTCCTCAAGACTTTGTAGGTAGAAGACGCCCTTTTCGAGAGCGAGTTAGAATGTTCGGCAAGCTTATAAGTCGGGAACGGGAACACTTGATGTCGAGGGAGCGGGAATACAGCGGTCTCTGTGGCGGGCCGGCACTGCCACGACTGCGCCCGGTGCCGCCCCACCCGAGTTTGCACCCTTGAGTTTGCGCCCTTTTTAACAATTAGTGCGACATACAAATTCATATGAAAGTTGTATGTTAAATGAAAAAATTTATAAAATCGAGTACTTTCATCTTGCTTTTTGCTTTGACTTGTGCTATAATTAATTTTTCTGTGCTTGCGTATTCGGAGAACTTCGAGTCGGAAAATGCGATTGAACAGCGGATTAAGCAGATTAATGCGGAGAATCGCAGGCTTGATGAGCTAATCGGTGAGACCGAGGCGAAACTTGCGGGGAGCCGCGAGCTGATGTCGCTTTACGCCGATAAAATTAATGCGGAGAAAGACCGTATCGACTATTACAATAACCTGCTTTTTGTCTACGAATCAAAGGCAGATGAGCGGGAAAGCAACATAAAACAACTTCAAACAATTATTTCCGACAGGCAAGCCGAGATTGATAGGGCGGTGTTGGAGATACGGTTTTTGAGTGAGCGCAATAGCCAAAACTTGGAAATTTTCGCGAAACTTGTTGCACAGGTCTACATGAAGAACGCCGGTCTTGCTGAAATAATCGGCGGTTCGCGAAACTTTGCCGAGGCCGTCATTTCCTATCAGGCAATGCGGCGGGTGAGCAAGCGCAACCTTGATTTTATGCAGGATTTACTAAGCTCAATCGAGGCGCAGGAGCTGAAAACCGAAACGCTCGGCCGCGAGATTCGCGAGTTGGAAGTTGCGAAGACTACCTTGGAAGCCGAGACCGAGGCCTTGTACATAAAAAAAGCCGAGGCCAAAGAATTAGCGGACGAATGTCGAGAGTTGAACGAGAATTACAAGCTGCTCTACCACCGATTCGCGGGCGAGTTCAAAAGCCTTGAGCTTGAGCGGAGCGCGTACAGCGCGGGTCGAGAATATAATCAAGCGCAGGCGGACGAGTTTGAGCGGCAGCTTGCCGAGTTGATTTTGCAGAAACAACAGGGTGAGAGCGGTCAGGTGGCCTTGAATTTGAGCGGCGGTGACTGGCAAAGGCCGTTGGCGGCGAAGTTTACGCGGATTACTACATACTTCGGGTACGATGCGTGGCGGGACGGTCAGCACAACGGCATAGATATTGCGGGGACTGCCGATAATCCCATTAACTGGGCGGATATTTACGCGGCAAGAGACGGTGTCGTTGTGCATGTCAAGACGACTTACATATCCGGGTACAGTTACGGGAAGTATATCGTAGTGGACCACGGCGGCGGATACGCGACTGTTTATGCCCATTGCAACGACATCTACGTCACGAAGGGTCAGCAGGTCAAGGCGGGGGAGAAAATCGGCGCGGTCGGCTCTACGGGCTGGTCTACAGGCCCGCATTTGCACTTTGAGATACGCAAGGACGGGGTGGCGTTGAACCCGTTGGATTTTATTGCGGTTGGGTAATTTCAACCGTAGGGTCGGGTTTCCATGCCCGACCGATTGACCGATTGAAAAGTATGCGGTATTTTCGGACGCGCAATGCGCGCCCCTACAGAAAACCCCCAAAGGAGGGCTAAATTTGAACAGGAAATTTTCGCTCGGTGTATGCGTAAGTTTAATCGCTATCGCGTGCGCCGTGACGTTTGTGTTAACCATGAGCCTTTCTTTGAACCTCTACAACGAGAAAATCGCGGGGGTGGGTCAGCGTGAGGCAATCTACACAAAAATGCAGGATGTTGATACCGTTGTGCGGAACAATTTCATCGGTACGATTGACGAGGACGCCCTTGCGAACGGCATTATGAACGGCTACATGGCGGGCCTCGGCGACGGCAAGTCCACCTACATAACCGCCACCGGATTCATCACTTTTCAACAACGCATGAACGGTAAAATCGTCACCGTCGGGCTTGAAGCGGTGCGGCATGAGAGCGGTTATATCACCATTACCGAGGTCTACGAGGGCTCGTCTGCGGAGTTGCAGGGGATTGAGGCGGGCGATTTGATTACCGAGATTAACAACGCCGGGGTGCTTGAAATAGGTGCGGATGCGGCGATACGGCTGTTGTCGGGCGATGAGGGTACTCGTGTTGAGTTAATGACGACGCGGGACGGCGAAACTCGGCGGCATATCTTGACACGGCAGGAAATTGAACTGCGGACGGCGCGGGGTGTCAACTTTGAAGATATAGGATTCATCAGGATTTCGGGGTTGGCGGACAATACCGGCAGCCAGTTTGAGAATGTCTTGGACGAACTGCTCGAGAACGGCGCGAGGGCGTTGGTGCTTGACATTAGGGGCACGGACGGCTGTCTGCGGGCGCCTTTGCGGCAGATTCTCAACAGGCTGATTCCGCGGAGCACGGCGGCAATCGCCGAGTATCGAAACGGGAATCTGAGCAATTTCATTGAGATTGTGAACGATTCGCATATTGGGCTGCCGATTACGGTTATAACCGACGCGAATACGGCTGAGGGCGGCGAGCTTTTGGCGGCGGTTCTCAAGGACTTTGCGGGGGCGCAAATCGTCGGCGTTACCACGAAAGGCGATGCGGTTTTCACACAGGTGCAGACTTTGGGGGACGGGAGCGCGTTGCTGTTGTCGGTCATGAAAGTGCGCTCGGGCGGCGGCACGACTTTCGACGGCGAGGGAATCCGCCCCGACTTCTTCATAGAACTCACCACTGCCGCCGAGACCGATTTGTACAACCTCGAAAATACCTATGATGTGCAGATTAGGAAGGCTTTGGAAGTGACTTCAGTCAATGAACAATGAATAAGGAATAATGAATAATTGGGGTGTCGCTACGCGACGGTTTTAGACCTTAATAGGCGTGAAAAAACTATAGGCAAGTTATAAATTATTCAATCGTAAAATCGCCGCGATAGCGGCTACAATCAATGAACAATGAATAAGGAATAATGAATAATTTTGGAGTCGCTTCGCGACGTTTTCCGACTGAAAAAGCCAAAACTCGCAGTCCGCTTTTCGCGATTGTTGAAGTTTGAACTCGCAATCAGATGATTCACGCCTATTAAAGTCTAAAACACGTTGCGGAGCAACACCAAAATTATTCATTATTCATTATTCACTATTAATTATTTTTAAGGGGGATTACCATGCAAAAGCAGACATTTTTAACGCAGGATGGCTTGAACAAGTTGGAGCGGGAGTTGGAGGAGTTGAAGACCGTCAAACGCCGCGATATTGCCGATAAAATTAAGACGGCGTTGTCGTTTGGCGACCTGTCCGAGAACTCGGAGTATGACGAGGCTAAGAACGAGCAAGGCATTGTCGAGGCACGGATTTTGGAGATTGAGAATATCTTGATGCACGTCGAAATACTCGACTCCGAAAGCCTTACGACCGAGCAGGTTCAGTTGGGGAACAAGATTAAATTGCGGAACGTCGAGACCGCAAAGGAGTCGAACCTGCACATCGTGGGTACAAAGGAAGTTGACATGAAGGCGGGCAAAATCTCCGACGAGT
>WRMK01000132.1 GCA_009777155.1 Oscillospiraceae bacterium | reverse complement strand
CCATGAATTGTCTAACTGAGGCAATCGGACTTTCTCTGCCCGGCAGTGGCACTGAACCCGCAGTAACAGCGGCTCGGCGGCGGCTCGCAAAAGAAACTGGCGAGTTAATTATGCAACTTTATAATAAAAAAATTCGCTGCCTTGACATCATGAATCGCGCAAATATCGAGAACGCACTCGCCGTCGATATGGCGATTGGCGCGTCAACTAACACGATTTTGCACATACTCGCGATTGCGCGCGAAGCGGGTGTAAATCTCACTTTAGACGAGATTGATGCAATCAGCCGCAGGACTCCGCAACTTTGCAAACTCAACCCCGCGAGTAGTATTTTTATCGAGGATTTGAACGCGGTCGGCGGCATTTGCGCGGTCATGCGCGAGTTGTCAAAATCGGAGTTACTTGACACATCTCAACTAACAGTTTCGGGTACGCAAAAACAGCGTCTCGATGCGGCTTTGCAAGCGGACGGAGAGGTTATAAAGTTAGTCACTGCGCCGATTCGCAAGGACGGCGGAATCGCAGTTTTGAAAGGCAATCTCGCCCCAAGCGGCTCAGTTGTAAAGCAAGGCGCGGTGCTTCCCGAAATGATGAATTTCACAGGAAATGCGAAAGTTTTTGACGGTGAGCAAGCGGCAGTTGACGCAATTTTAGACGGCGAAATTACCGCGGGCGACGTCGTTGTAATCCGCTACGAAGGCCCGAAAGGCGGCCCCGGTATGCCCGAAATGTTGGCACCGACGGCGGCGATTGCGGGCAGAGGTTTGGACGGCTCGGTCGCGTTAATTACCGACGGGCGTTTCAGCGGGGCAAGTCGCGGCGCATCGGTGGGCCATATTTCACCCGAAGCGGCGGCCGGCGGACTGATTGCGTACGTGAAAAATAATGACAAAATTTTAATCGACATTCCGAACAGAAAACTCGAATTGTTGGTTGATGATGCGGTTTTACAAGAACGCAAAAGTAACACAACTTTACAACAAAAAACAGTCGCCGGTTACTTAAAAAGGTACGCAAAAATAGTCACAAGTGCAGACACGGGAGCGGTTGTCAATTGACAATTGACAGTTGACAATGGACAATTATTTTAGACTCTATAAGTGTGAAAAAATAGAACACGAGTTCTAAATTATTCAATCAAAAAAACGTCGCAAAGCGACACCACAATTGTCCATTATACATTGTCAATTGTCAATTAATATCGGGGGTTTTATGTCTGAAAAAAAACACCATCATTACGGGCATCGTCAGCGTAAAAAAGAGCAGTTTCTGCGGAGCGGATTAGACGATTTTCCCGACCATGAAAAGTTGGAATTTCTCTTATTTTACGCCATTCCGCACGGTGACACTAATGAATTGGCGCACAGGTTAATCGCGCATTTCGGCAGTTTCACGGCGGTTATCTGCGCCGATTACGATGCCCTGCGCGAAATTAAAGGTGTGGGCGAACACGCCGCCAGCATGATTTGCCTGTTCCGAATGGCGGCGCGGTATTTCATCATGGAAAAAGGCGGCGAAATTATATCGCTTGAAGGTTCCGCCACGCTGAATAATTATTGCGCGGCGATGTTTTTGGACGCGAAAAACGAGCAAATTCACTGCGTTTTTCTCGACAGCGACTTGAATTTAATAAAGAGTGAAAAAATTTGCGAAGGCGATTTCGGCAAGGTGCAATTGTCACTGCGTTCTTTTTTGAAACAGGTCTTCAAGTCAGGCACAGACAGGGTTGTCATCGCGCACAACCACCCGAACGGCGGGTGTATTCCGTCTAAAAATGACATCGAAATTACCGAAGAATTATTCAAGTTTCTGAAAAAAATCGACATAGAATTAATTGACCACATCATCGTCGGCAAAGACGGCGTTTGGTCAATGAGGGAGCATGAAAATCCCGATGTTTGGTGACCGAAAGTTGACAATTTTCAACTGAAAATTGTCAACTTTCCATTGTTAACTGCTTCGCCATTTGTCTAATTTTTTCCAAGCGATGAAAAACTCCGCTCCTGCTGATTTTCGGCTCACACGCCGCACCAATTTCCTTCAAACTCATCTCGTAATTTTCAAGCCGCAACTCCGCAACTTGACTTAATTCCCTCGGCAAAAAACCCTTACCCTTTTCCTTGTAAATCAGCTCTATATCAGCGATTTGCCGACTTGCGGCACGTGCGGTTTTGTCCATATTTGCCGAATCGCAATTGACTGCGCGGTTGACATTATTGCGAAGTTCTTTGAAAATTTTCGCGTTCATAATTTCCATGGAATTGACACCCGCGCCGATGTAAGTTAGAAAATCCGCGACCGATTCGCTCTCTTTCAAATACAACAATCCGCGAGAATTTCTCGTGGTTTTTTTAATCGCAATCCCGCTCTCGCTAATCAGCGTAAACAGCGGCTGCAACTTGCTTTGAACGGGCGGAGTAATTTCAAGATGATAGTTTTTATCGGGGTCGGAAACGGTTCCCGAAACTAAAAAAACACCTCGCAAAAACAACCCGTTTTCGCGGTCATTGCTTGTTTGAATTACCTCTGAATCGCTTAATTTCGCAGTCGGAAATTCCGCTGACAACTTGACAAATAAGGCTTTGACTTGCGCGTTCGAGGTGTGAATTTCGCCTTGTCTAAATCGCGCGCAAAACAGCATACCGCCGAGCAAAAGCCTACGGTTTTTCTTAGAATTTTCGCGAATTTTGCAGAGCTCACGTTTAACCTCACTTGAAAATGACAACGATTTCACCACCCATTAAATAATGCAGAAATAAGAATGCAGAATGCAGAAATTATTTAATTTTTTTGCGGTTTTCCAACGGATAACTAAGTTGTAATTTTATTATTTCTGCATTATTATTTCTGCATTCTGCATTGTTTTAAATGTCACGATGCAACGCACTCGCGCTGTACCCTTTCGCCTTCAAATAGTCCCGAAAATACTCCGCAAGTGTCACACTTCTGTGCTTGCCGCCGGTACAGCCAAACGCAATGGTGAGGCGGCTTTTCCCCTCCTTGACATACTCGGGAATGAAAAAATCCAACAGACTTTCAAGTTTCGACAAAGCCGTTTTTGTGCAGTCAGTTTCCATTACAAAATTGTAAACTTCCTTGTCAAGTCCCGTCTTTTTTTTCAATTTTTCGACGTAAAAAGGATTGGGCAAAAACCGCAAATCGAACAGCAAATCCATCTGCGCGGGAGTCCCGTTTTTGAAGCCGAACGACATGCAAGTGACACTCATCGCGCCCGAAAAATCCTGCGAAAGTAGCTCTGCGACGTATTCTTTCAGCCGCGAAACGCCAATCGCAGTCGTGTCAATATAAAAGTCGGCGATTTTTTTCATGGGCGACAAAATATCACTTTCGGCGGCGACCGCTTTGTCAAGTTCGCCACTTGCCAAGTCCGAAAGCGGGTGTTTTCTGCGAGTTTCATTGAAGCGTTTGACGAGAATTTCCGGCGCGCAATCGACATAAAGCAGTCTAACTTCAAAGCCTTTTTCGCGCAATTCTTCAATAGTTTCGGGCAGTGACAAAAACATCGAACCCCCGCGAATGTCGGTCACGAGCGCGATTTTCTCGATTTCGGGGTTGTCTTTGCAGACTTCCGCAAACTTAGAAATTAACTGCGGCGGAAGGTTGTCCGCGCAGAAATAACCGGTGTCTTCAAGAATATCGGCGACGCAAGATTTCCCCGACCCGGACATGCCGGTGATTATTAGAATTTCCATTTTTTCACGCCCTTCAACTATTAATAAAAACCTTCGCCCTATTTATATAACTTTCAAAATCAACCCTCTCAAAGCGCGTCGTATCTACTTTTACGACCTCGCCGCCCACATTAAATTTGTCAAGTTTTCGGCATAATTTGTCAAATTCTGCAAGTGAAATTTCATCGAAAATTCTGTTGGCTTGTCCGCGTTTGGGAGACTTTTCGCGCTCGACAAAACGCTCGCACACAACGCGGTTTTGAACCTATCTTTAATGAAGCACGGCAGATTTAGAACCCGTCTTCACAAGCAACGTGCCGATAAATCGAGCGATATTTTTTGTCAGACAAGGCAAAATTTTTCGTAATGCTTTGTGCATTGCGGAAAATTTTAACGCAGTATGGCGAAAAATTCGCCGATTTAGCGGTGCGTTTGCTTGTGAAGACGGGTTCTTAATTCACGCGATAATTTTGCCGCGAAAGTTGACTTTCCACTGCCGAGAAAACCCTCAATTATTATAATTTTCCTGTTCATGAAAACAACTCAACTTCCCGCTCAAGCGCGATTCCGGTCTCCCGAAAAACCCGCTCCCTGACTGCATCTATGAGCCTTAACACATCATCGCAAGTCGCGCCGCCTTTGTTAATTACGAACCCCGCGTGCTTCTCGCTCACCGCCGCGCCGCCGACCGCAAAACCTTTCAGGCCGCAGACGTCAATCAGGCGCGACGCGTAGTCGCCTTCGGGGCGCTTAAAAGTGCTTCCCGCGCTGGGAAATTCGAGCGGTTGCTTGCCTCCGCGCCGTGCAAGAAAGTCGTCCATTTTTGCAGTTATTTGAGATTTATCGCCTTTTGTCAACTTAAATTCCGCTGAAATTATTATATTTTTAGTCTGCATAAACGGGCTTTTTCTGTAGGAAAAATCGGCGTTTTCGCGGTGCAAAATCTCAATTTCACAGTCCTCATTGAGATACTCAACCGCCTGCAAAATCCCCGCGATTTCCCCGCCGAACGCGCCCGCATTCATGTAAACCGCGCCCCCGACCGAGCCGGGTATGCCATACGCAAACTCCGCGCCCCCGAGCGAATTATCACGAGCCACAGTGCAAAAATCGCCAAGCGACGCGCCCGCCTCAGCATGTACCACCTCGCCCGTAACCCCAATTGCCGAAAAAACCGCGCCAAAAACCAACACAACCCCACGCACTCCAACATCACTGACAAGCAGGTTGCTCCCGTTGCCGATTACGCGGCAAGGCAGGGCGTTTTCAGCGCAAAAAGCCGCAATCTCGCCCACAATTTCGCGCCCGTTGACCCTGACAAGCACATCGGCAGGCCCGCCAATTCTAAAGCTCGTGAACGGCGCAAGGGGCGCGTTTTTCGTAAATTCCGCGCCGTAAGTTTCGCATATTTTTGTAAGTTTATCAAAATTTATCTTTGTCATAATACTATTTTATTTAGCCTTTCATGGGCATATGTTTTTATTATAATGAAAGTTGTCGAAACGGCTTTGCCGTTTCGGGCAAAATCTTTGATTTTGCCCGTAAATCTGAAATTTATTTCAGATTTACACGACTTTCATTTCAATGATTAGGGTATTTTGAGAAAATTTTCAATTTTCTCAAAATCGCGGTTTGTTCCAAACCGCATGAAATAGCTACGCTATTTCACCCTCAATCATTATAACATTTTCTGCCCCTTTTGGAAAGGCTTTTCGCCGTATTTGCAATGGGTTTGTGAAAGTTGCACAAAAAAAAAAAAAAACAATTGTATATTGTGTATAATATACCAATTGAAGTTTGTTGAATATTTTGTTATACTTGAAATATTAAATAACTTTAAGGGGAATTAAAATGAGAAAATTTATTTCAACGTTACTTATTATCGCGATGGCGTTTGCCCTCGCCCTCGCCCTGCCGGGTTCGATACAAGCGGAGAGTTCAGGCGCAACCATCGACCTCAGCGACAGCAACCCGCCCACAAGCGGCACAGGCTGGGTTTATGTCAGCACCTACAACATCTACATCATATTAGACAGCGCAGATGTCACCATCACAGGCACAAGCACGAACGAGCGGCGAATCGAGGTTGCCAACAATGCAACAGCAAACGTAACCCTCGACAATGTTTCAATTACAGGGCTTGGTTCTACTCAATCGCCCTTGCTTTTGGGCAACAATGCGAATCTGACCGTGACCCTTGAAGGCAAAAACAACCTCACGGCAGGGAGTTACAGAGCGGT
>WRMK01000131.1 GCA_009777155.1 Oscillospiraceae bacterium | reverse complement strand
TAGAATTTTTTTTTTGTTTTGTTTTTGGGGGGGGGGGGTGGGGGGGGGGGGGGGGGGGGGGGGGGGGGGGGGGGGGGGGGGGGCGAGTTGCCGTACGCCCGCTTTTTCGCTTGATTAAGCTTAACTTTCTCGTCTACAAGACTTTGTAGGCAGAAAAGCCTTTCGCGTGAGCGGGATTATGAGTCTCGTGAAACTGACAAGTCGCCAAGGGGAAAGGTTGATGTCGAGGTCGCGGGGGGTAAAAGGTTTGTGTGGCGGGCTGACGGCAACTCGCCCGCCGACCCCTACTACCCCCCTACCGCCCCCGCCGCCCCTATCACAACTGCGCCAATTGCCCCCGCAAAAGTTTCTGCGTTACCTCTTTTGCCCCAAAAGCAGTGAATATTTTGCGCGGAATTGCGGGAAATCATCGGCCTCAATTGCCCCGCGAATACGCTCCATGAGGGTGTTGTAAAAGTAGAGATTGTGCAGAACCGCGAGACGGCCGGAGAGAAATTCTTGCGCTTTGAATAAGTGCCGCAGGTACGCAAGGGAAAAATTGCGGCAGACGGGGCAGTCGCACTCGGTGTCGATTGGGCGGTCGTCGGTTTTGTACTTTTCGTTGGTAATGTGAGTAACGCCTTGCCAGGTGTAAACCGTGCCGTGGCGGGCGTTGCGGGAGGGCATTACGCAGTCGAACATGTCGATTCCGCGGGCGACCGCCTCGATTAGATTTGACGGCGTGCCGACGCCCATTAAATATCGCGGCTTGTGGACGGGCATTTCGGGGGCGATGTAGTCGAGGACTTCGTACATAGTTTCAGTAGGCTCGCCGACCGCAAGCCCGCCGATTGCGTATCCGGGCAGGTCTAATTCCGCAATCTCGTGCATGTGGCTGATACGCAAATCCTTGAAAATTCCGCCTTGGTTTATACCAAAAAGCAGTTGGTTTTTGTTCAAAGTTGTTTCACTTGCATTTAATTTGTCAAGCGCGGTCTTACAGCGCAGCAGCCAGCGGGTCGTCCGCTCGGTTGACTGCTTGACGTAGTCGTACGGCGCGGGGCTTTCGACGCACTCATCGAACGACATTGCGATTGTTGAGCCTAAGTTCGACTGAATTTGCATACTTTCCTCGGGGCCCATGAAGATTTTCTTGCCGTCAACGTGGGACGAAAAGTATACACCTTCTTCCTTAATTCGGCGCAATTTTGCAAGCGAGAAGACCTGAAAGCCGCCCGAGTCGGTCAACAGCGGCTTTTGCCACTTGGTAAAGGCGTGAAGCCCGCCCATCTGCCGTATCAGCTCGTCCGACGGGCGAATGTGCAGGTGGTAGGTGTTGCAGAGCATGACCGGGCATTTCACGTCTGCTAAATCAAGCGCGGATATGCCGCCTTTAATGGCGGCGGAAGTCGCCACGTTCATGAAAAACGGGCTCTCGATTACGCCATGAACGGTAGTCAGCCGTCCGCGCCGGGCATTGCCGGAAGTTTTTAATAATTCAAACATAAATCAATATAACTCAAAAATAGATTCAATTTCCACAGAAATATCCATAGGAAGCTCGTTTGTGCCGACCGCAGAGCGCGCATGTCTTCCCGCCTCACCGAAAACGTCCACGAATACTTGCGAGAAGGCGTTGATGACGTCGGGTTGGCTGTTGAAGCCGTCCGCGCTTGCCACGAACCCCAAAACTTTCACGACCGACTTAATTTTATTCAAGTCGCCGATACACTCGTGTAAATTCGCTAAAGTGTTGACGGCAACTAACTTTGCGGCAATTTGCGCCTGCTCAATTGTCACGTCCCTGCCGACCTTGCCTACGCAAGTAAACTTGCCGTCTTTGAGTGGCACTTGACCCGACACATAAGCCAAATTACCCACAACTTTCACAGGCACATACGACGCCAATGCTTTAGGTGCGGGTGGTAATTCTATTTGTAATTCTTGCAGTTTTTTATAGATGTCCATTGTGATTCTCCTTTTATCCTATAAGCGATTGCGAAATTCACGGACGCGCAATGTGCGCCCATACATATGGCGATTTGGTTTTGTCGTTCATCTACATATTGTAGGGGCGGGCATTGCCCGTCCGTTAAACGACGAGTTTTGCAATCGACTATTTAATACCGAACGCATAGATTAATTCTGTTAATTTTTGGTAGATGTCCATTGAAATTCTCCTGTTCCTTGTGGTTTTGCGGACGCGCAATGCGCGCCCCTACAAATTTATTTAATCCCAAACGCATAGACCGTAGTCGATTTGAACTTCTTGTATTTTTTCACCAAACATGGGGGGAAATCGGGCAGGTTCGGGGTGTTCGGGGTGAACTGCGTTTCAAGGCAGAACCCGTGATACTTTTTGTAGCGGATTCCGCGCTTGCCGACTTCGTCGAGCGATTTCGCCGTGTAGAGCTGAATCGCGGGCATGTCGGTGAAGACCGCCATAATCCGCCCGCTTTCGGGGTCGTAGGCGACTGCGGCTTTTTGCATCCTCCGCTTTTCGCCAATCCCCGACAACAGGAAATTATGGTCGTAGTTGTCCAATTTCCCGGTCTCGATGTCCGCGCCGATTTTTTTGGGCTTGGTGAAATTAAAAGGCGTGTCGAATACAGGCTCGATTTCGCCCGTCGGTATGTTGAAGGCATCAAAAGGTGTGTAATTCACTGCATTTATTTGCAGGAGTGTGCCGAGAATATTGCTGTCGCCCGAACCCCGCAAGTTGAAATAGGCGTGGTTTGTCGGGTTGAAAATTGTGTCGGCGTTTGGTTGCCCGGTGTACTCGATTTTGACTTGATAACCGTCGCCGCCGCAGTGAATACGGTAGGTGACGGTCATGTCGAGCCTACCCGGAAAACCTTCCTCGCCGTCTTGACTGCGGTACTTAAATGTTATATAAGATTGGTTTTCGTCATAAGTTTCGGTCTCGAAAATCCGCCGATTGAACCCGAAATGCCCGCCGTGCAGGGAGTTTTCACCGTCGTTGGCGGCAAGCTCATGCTCGGTGCCGTTCAGGCTGAACCGCGCCCCGGCAATGCGATTGGCGTACCGCCCGACCACTGCGCCGTGAAAGGATTTGCCTTTGATGTACCCGGAAAGATTGCTGTAGCCGAGGACCACGTCGGACACAGTGCCGTCTCTATCGGGGACGTCGATTCCGACAAGGGTCGCGCCGTAATTCGATAGGCGAATCTTAAAATTTTTGTAGGTTAAAGTGTAAAGGTAGACCGCATAACCCTCGTGATAATCCCACAATTCCCGTATAACTGCCATATTTTCAATACCATGCCGCCCACACTACACAAAATTAAACAAAATCTTGCGGCATGGGACACGCCTTTCCTTAAATTTACGAGGTTTTCCCCTCCTTAAATATAGACCTTATTAATTATACACCAATATTTAGTAAAAGTCAATCTTGATTTTTGCATTTCTTTGGAGTATAATTAGATAGGGCATTTTAGCAAGCCTTATTGCTACCAATAAATACGAACAGGAATAAATATTTTATGAAAGAATTTAAGTATGAAACACACCTTCACACATGCCAAGGGAGCGACTGCGGTGTCAGTACAGGCTCGGAAATGGTGGAGTACTACAAAAGCATAGGCTATGCGGGGTTTTTCGTCACCGACCACTTCTACGGCGGCAATATAATTTCCGCCTGCCTGCATTTGCCGTGGGAGGAAGGCATCGAGCATTTCTGCTCCGGCTATGAGGACGCGAAACGTCGGGGCGACGAAGTCGGCTTTGACGTCTTTTTCGGCTTTGAATACGGCTTTGACGGCACCGAGTTCCTGATTTACGGCCTTACCAAAGAATGGCTCTTGAAGAACCCGCAACTTGTAGACTTGGACTTGCAAGCCGCGCTGAATCTTTTCAGAGAATCGGGCGGGTTCATAATTCACGCCCACCCGTTCAGGGAGGCCTTCTACATACCCGAAATACGCTTGCTGCCCGACTTGACCGATGCGGTCGAGGTGACAAATATCTGCAACTCCCCCAAACAAAACAAGCAAGCGGCGGCCTACGCCAAAAAGCACAACCTACCCGAGACTTGCGGCGGTGACGCCCACATTGTCGATGCAAGGCCGGGCGGCATTATCAGCCCAAAAAGAATCCAAACCACCGAGGAGTTTGTTTCACTATTGAGGTCACGGGAGTATGAGCTTGTAAAGAAGTTGTAAAATCAATGTAAATTCGTCGTAATGCACAAATCGGCATAATAAAATTTATCGAATTTGTAATAATTTACAATTATGACTTGTTTTTTGAAAAATTATATGTTATAATAAGTGCAGTATATAGAAAATATTACCACAAGCATAGTGTTTATGCTTGTTTGGAGGGTTTATGCAATTTAAGTTACCAAAGGAATACGAAGTACCTCTGCACCTATTTAGAGAGGGGAGCTTGACACGTGGCTATGAATTTTTCGGCTCGCACTTGGACGGTAAGGGCGCGACTTTTCGCGTCTGGGCGCCGAAGGCACTCGCCGTGTCGGTAGTCGGCGACTTCAACCACTGGAACAGCACCTCCCACGTCATGAACAAGATTACCGACGACGGGATTTGGGAGCTGTTTATACCCGGGCTGAAGCGGTTCGATGCCTACAAGTACGCCATTCGTACTCCGCAGGGTCAGCTCAAACTCAAAGCCGACCCCTACGGGTTCCACATGGAGACCCGCCCCGACACCGCCACAAAGCTTTACGACATTGACGGCTATAAGTGGGGCGACAAAAAGTGGCAGGACAAGAAAAGGGCCGCCAACGTCTACAATTCGCCGATGAATATTTACGAGGTTCATGTCAGCTCGTGGCGCAAGAATTATAAGGAGGGCGACCTGTTCAATTACATGGAGTTGGCGGGTGAGCTGATTCCGTATGTAAAGGAGATGGGGTATACCCACATCGAGATGATGCCGGTTGCGGAGTTTCCGTTTGACGGTTCGTGGGGGTATCAGCAAATCGGGTACTTCGCGCCGACCTCGAGATTCGGCACGCCGCATGACTTCATGAAGTTCGTGGATTACTGCCATCAGCACGATATAGGGGTAATTCTCGACTGGGTTCCCGCGCACTTTCCTAAGGACGCGGCGGGGCTGTACGAGTTTGACGGCGGCTATTGCTACGAGTACGACGACCCGTTAAAGCGCGAACACGCCAATTGGGGTACGCGGATTTTCGACTGGGGCAAGAACCAAGTCGTCAGCTTTTTAATTTCAAACGCCGCTTACTGGCTCCGCGAGTATCATGTTGACGGATTACGAGTCGATGCAGTCGCCTCAATGCTTTACCTTGATTACGACCGCCGCGAGTGGCGACCCAATCACAAAGGCGGCCACGAGAATTTTGAAGCCGTGGCGTTCCTGCAAAAGCTCAACGCCTTACTGTTCCAAGAATTCCCCGACCTGCTGATGATTGCAGAAGAAAGCACATCGTGGCCGATGGTGACAAAGCCCCCGGACACAGGCGGCCTCGGCTTTAACTTCAAGTGGAACATGGGCTGGATGAACGATATGTTGGCGTACATGTCGATGATTCCCGAGGGGCGGCCGTACAACCACAATATGCTTACATTCTCGTTCTATTACGCATTTTCCGAGAATTATATACTGCCGATTTCGCACGATGAAGTAGTCCACGGGAAATGCTCGATGATTGACAAGATGAGCGGCCCGCGTGAAATGCGCTTTGACTCCTTTAAGACCTTCTTGGCCTACATGATTGCACACCCCGGCAAAAAGCTGATGTTCATGGGGCAGGAATTCGCGCAGTTCATGGAGTGGAATTACAAGAGCGGCTTGGATTGGGACATAAGAGAGTTCCCCGAACACAAGGCAATCGCCGAATTTGTCCGCGCACTCAACAATTTCTACCTGAAAAGCAGTGAGCTGTGGGAGGTAGACTCGGATTGGGCGGGCTTCAAGTGGATAGTCAGCGACGACAACGCCAATTCGGTAATCGTCTTCCGTCGA
>WRMK01000130.1 GCA_009777155.1 Oscillospiraceae bacterium | reverse complement strand
CGGGGTTAAATTCCGTGCTACCTTCGATAATTTTCGCATACTCAAAAAGCGAGTTCATCAGCACAGTCAGCGACTTTAGCCGGTCTTCGATAATTGTCAAGTTGTCAAGATTTCCGCTTTCCTGCGCCATCTGCAAGTACCCGATTGCAGAAGTCAGCGGTGTGCGTAAATCGTGCGAAATATTTGTAATCGCGCGCTTAAATTCGGTGTTTCTGATTTGCGCCTCAATAACAGCTTCACGCCGTTCGTCTAAAACGGCGTTCATGCTGTTACAAAGCGTAGTTATAGCCTTGTCGGAAGTGTCGGTAGTGAGTCGCGCATTCGTATCTGCCGACTTGATTAATTCAAGTTGTCGGCTTAAATTTTGAATGTCGCGTTTCGTAAAAAACATTACTTAATTTCTGCCTTTCTGAACAGTAAAAATCCACTGATGGTGCAGATTAGAATACACCCAAAACCAAGTAACAACGTCCTTGTCAAGTCCGGCGGAAACGCCCCGTCGGGGTATGCGAAAGTCTTCATATTAAACACAAGGTCGTATTGAATTAAGTCGATAAGTTTTTCGTTTACATCTTGCAAAATCATGATTAAAATTGTCGGCACTAATGAAAATGCAACGTAAATCGAGATTAGAGAAGCGGTAGTTTTTAACGTGAAAGTGACAAGTAATCCTATACATGAATAGGCGAAAATCAGGAACAATTGCGGCAAATAAATTTTCGCTGTTTCTGTTACAAATTCCATGTCAAAACTGCCGCCAAAACCGTTCATAATAGTTGAAATTAATATCGAAAGCAAAAGATAAATCCCCACTATCGAAACGCAGACAATCCCCGTCAAAATTAACTTAGACATAAAGTATTTAAGCCGCGATTCGCCTGCGCTAATCAGGTTTTTCGCCGTGCCTTTTGAAAAATCTGCGGCGGCGATAATTACAATAAAAGGCAGAATAAAATATATAAGGTCGCTCGTTCCGTCGGCGAGCATACCCGGTGCCATTTTTCCGGTCATTTTTGTTTCTGCAAGCATCTCGAGTTCATGAGCATAGGCTTCAATGTCATAATCGGGATTTTGAAAAACATAAACATCAACCCCGACAGTACCGGTGCCATTTGCCCAAACAATAGTTACCATGAAAAGTATAAAGACCGCAATCGAAATATATACACCTTTCCCCTTGAAAATTCTGTACAAATCCGCTCTAATTAAATTACGCATTTTTTACTCCTTTCTCAACAAGTGACACAAAATATTCCTCAAGATTATCGCCGACAACCGCGACCCCGGAAACCCGCACGCCGTTTGCGTTTAGCTGATATGTTACTTCTGCGGTGTCCGAATAATTTTCGTAAATACGAATCTCGTCACTGCCCACAACTTTATACTTTTTTGTCTGCAAAACAGTCTCAATAATCGCGCTTGCCTTTGCCGTATCGTCCACTTTCACAGACAAGCATTGCTGACACTGCTCCTGCAATTCGGCGGCTGTAAGTTCCTTAATCAGCCGCCCGCCTTCGATAATCCCGTAGCGAGTTGCAATCAGCGAAAGTTCACTTAAAATGTGGCTGGAAATCATGAAAGTTATGCTGTTTTCGGTGTTAAGTTTCTTAATAGTTTCGCGCATTTCCACAATCCCCATCGGGTCAAGCCCGTTAATCGGCTCATCAAGTATGATAAAATCGGGGCTGTTAAGTAACGCCAAAGCCAGACCCAACCGCTGTTTCATGCCGAGTGAGAAGTTCTTGAATTTCTTCTTGCCTGTATCTGTCAAGTTGACAAGTTCGAGGGTTTTTTGTATAACATTTTTGTCGGGAATACCGCGCAAAATGCGATAGTATTCTAAGTTTTGCACCGCTGTCAAGTTGGGGTAAAGCGCGGGCATTTCCACCACGCTCCCCATGCGTTTGCGGGACTCGTTCAGGCCTTTTTCGGAAGTCTGCCCAAAAATTTCAAGCTCCCCCGAATTTGCAAAAGTTAGCGCGGTAATCATACGCATAAGTGTGGTTTTTCCCGCGCCGTTTCGCCCAATCAGCCCGTAAATATCACCCTTGCGAATCGCCAAACTGACGTTGTCAACCGCCGCCGCAGTGCCGTAACGCTTAGTGATATTGCGTGTTTGTAGTACATTGTTTTGCATTTAATCATCTCCTTTGACTATCATTATAAAGCCAAAGTCTTAAAAAAGTCTTAATTTAATCTTAAAAAAGTCTTAAATATTTCCCGCCATCTTAAACCCGATTCCCCACACCGTCTGAATGTACTCCCCATCGGCATATTTCGCAATTTTCGCGCGGATTTTGCTGACATGCACATTAATAGTATTATCGTCGCCGAGAAATTCATCGCGCCAAACGCTCTCGTATAAATTATTTTTCGTGAAGACTTTTGTCGGGTGTTCCATGAGCAGTTTCAGAATTTCATACTCGCGCTTGGACAATCCTAACGCAGATTCGCCGACAAAACCGTCGAAGCGTTCGGGGTCGAGGGTGATTTCGCGGTATTTCAAGGCTTTCGGTTTGCCCGTATTACTACGCAATTGGACTTCAATACGCGCGAGTAACTCCGCGTTGTCAAAGGGCTTTGTGAGGTAGTCGTTCGCGCCCGCCTTGAGCAGGTTCACCACGCTGTCCTTGTCCACAACCGCAGTCAGCGCAATCACAGGCGTGTTGCCGCTTTGCCTTATCTCAACAAGCACTTCCCCGCCTGTTTTTCCCGGTAGCATGAGGTCGAGCAGAATCAGGTCGAAACTGCGCTGTTGCAGGCACAGCAAAGCCTCCGTGCCTGAAAAAACCTGCACGGGGCTGTAGCTGTGTCGCGTGAGAAGGTCACGCAGTAGGTTGTTGATTGATGTGTCGTCTTCGATTATTAGGATTGTCTTCATAATTTCAATACCATGCCGCCCACACCGGTGCAAATTCCAATGAAAATTGCGGCATGGGGCAAGACTTCCTTGATTATTTTCAAACTTCCTTTGTTAAGTATACTTTTTTATTTTAGCACGCTTTAACGAAAATGTCAAGCAAATCTCACGCTCCCCGCCACCCCCTATACAACTCCGCAATTACCGCCTCAATCGGCGCCTTCTTAATCTCAACATCGCGAATCCCCTCGACTTCCGACAATCGCCGAAGCAGAGAATTTATCGGGTTAGTTTGCAGATTTATCTCGTATTCGGTGACGCCGGTGTCGGTCGTGACGATGACTTTCGTGCTGTTTTGTGCGATACTGCGAAGCCCGTCAAAGTCGCCGTCGTAGGCGATTTTGCCGTTCGCAATCATGAGAATCCGCTGTGCCATTTCCTCCAAATCGTCCATGTCGTGGCTCGTGACGATAATCGTCACGTTGTTTTCGCGGTTAATTTTTTTGAGAAAATTTATCATCTGCCGCTTCGCCACAACGTCCAATCCGAGGGTAGGTTCGTCGAGCAGAATGACCTCGGGCGAATGCAGTAAAAGCAAGGCTAAATCGGCTTTCATGCGTTGCCCGAGCGATAATTCCCGCGTGAAAGTTTTCAGCAAATCGCCAATGTCAAGTAGCTCTGTCACCATTTCCAGGTTGCGTTTGTAGACCTCGTCGGGGATTGCCCAGACGACTTTTTTCCACTCGAAACTCTGCGAAACCGGGTGGTCCCACCAGAGCTCGGTGCGGTTGCCGAACAGCACGCCGAGCCGTTTCATGAGCTTTATGCGGTCTTTGTCGGGGGATAATTCCATGACTTTTACACTGCCGGTTGTCGGTTGTAACATGCCCGCCAAAAGTTTCATGGTCGTGGATTTTCCTGCGCCATTCGGGCCGGCATACGCGACAAATTCGCCGCGTTTCACGGTCAGCGAAACATCGTCAAGCGCAGTGATTATTTTTTTCTGCGGCTTGAATAAGTTCCTTAAAACACCGCGACTTGAATTTTCGCGTTGCCACTGTGTGAATATTTTTGTGACCCCCGAAATTTCAACGGCGGTGTCCCATTGGGTGGTATCTATTGATGCCTTTTTTGACATAATATTTAAGTCCTTTCTTGAAAAAATATAGCGCGATAATCCAGAGTATTATTGCGAAAAACAGCGGATACCAAGCGGTAATTCCGAAGGGGGTTTTGCCGAAAAGCGCAAGTGTCGGGAACCACGCGAGCAGCCCTGTGGGTATAATAGTAATGAGCGAAATTTGCAGTAATTTCGGCATACCCGAGAGCGGGAAATTGCCTATGTATGCAAATTCGTCGATGACAATTGTCGAGATTTCTTCGGCTTGCACAGGCGCGTAAAACGCCAAACTCGCCGACAAATACGACTGTGCGAGAATCAACGCCGTGGTGATAATCAGGTTCGCTACGAGTGAAAAAATCCACCACCACGGCAGAACCAAATCGAGTTGGTTCAGCGCGATTATCATAATGACAATTCCGCTGATGAGGTTACTGCTCCCCGAAATGGGTATGAAGCCGCTTGTCAGCCATTGCACGAATAAGGGTAAAGGCTGTATAAATGCGTGTTCGAGCTGCCCTCTGCCGATTACGCGGCTAATATGAGCGGTGTTGCCGCCGCAGAAAAATGTCTGAAAAATCCCCGTCAAAATTGTCGAGTAGGCAAGCATAAATAGCACTTCATGACGGCTCATGCCGCCGATTCCGTCGAACCGCCAAGCAAGTAAAAATATGCCCGTGACGGCTGATAAATTTGAAAGTACATCTGCAATTATCATGAGGAACGCGGTTTTTGCATCACGGAAAAGCCACGCTATGTCCATCTTTAAGTAGAGTTTGTACAAACTTAGAATTTGTTTAGCCACCGTAGCTTACCTGCCTTTCTTTGGATTTCTTGAACCATACTACCGCAACAAACCACAAGGTTATGTTCCAGAAAATTTGAATCGGGATGATTCGTATTGGCTCTGTTGTGCCGACGAAAAGCGACAACGGTGCGCCTCCGAGACTGCCGAACGGTTGAAGCTCGAAGAACTTTGTCAGCCCGAACGGCAGTAACTTGAACGGCAGCATTGTCCCCGAAAACAACGACATCACCGCCATTTTTATAGCGTGACTGAGCCATGCCATGCCCCGAAGCCGCACGGTAACACTTGCGAAAATAAAATCAATCGCAAACCCGAGCGACACGCAGAGTAGCAGACTCGGCGTAAACCACGCTGTAGCAGGGATTACAACGATGTTGAAAAGCGGCGCGACGAGCAAAAGCGGCACTGAATAAACCATGAGCATCGGGAGCCATTCGCCGACTGTTTGCGATATAACCTGCCCGAAAACCGGCACAGGGCGGGCGTACAGGCTGATTGCCTGCCCCTCGTAATTCCAGCGCGACAAAAACGTCTGCACCACGAGCATGGGGTAGAGCACCGCGTTCATGTAGGTGTAGGACTGCATTTGCTCAAGGCTCATGCCGACTTCCACCCCCTGCCCCGCCAGCACCCGCCACAGAAACATCAGCGGGAGCAGGTACATCAAGCTCATGACGACGTTCGGGAGCAGGTAGATTATGCCGCCGTTGGTTTTCCCGCGCATTGTAATTATTGCGGTTTTGAAGTATTTATTTAGCATAAAAATTCCTCTTTCATTTTAATTTTAGAAATTTATTTTTGGACGTAAAAAGACCCTGTTCAGACTGCTTTGTCCGCACAGGGTTGCACTATATAAACAGCGCGATTACGCTGTATTACACGGCAAAAGGCAAGTGTTGCCCCCAGGACGTTCAAAACAATCATTAGACTTAAAAATGGACACAGCTATCCCGTACAAGCGCGAAATCGCCATTTGCGCGGCTTTGAACACGTTCGCGGCAATCGCAAAAAGGGCATAGCTATCCCATAACACGCATGAATTAAATGCGCGGTTGTTGGTAACTATGCTACCGGGGAATGTTTCGGGAGTCTTAAATAATTGCTTCATCGACCTTTCACCACCTTTCGTTATTTTACATTGTAGCATATAAATTTGGGTTTGTCAAGAGTTTTTTTGAGGAGATTAGTTTAGTTCTTGTAGGATTACAATAGAAGTGTTACACTTCACAAAAAAAGAATAGCGGAAAAAGGAAACCTGTGTTACAGTTATAGTTGCTAAACAAAAAAGCAACAGGGAGGTTTCCAAA
>WRMK01000129.1 GCA_009777155.1 Oscillospiraceae bacterium | reverse complement strand
TAGACGAACGAGAATAATGCCGTAAGCCCGGTTGACATAAAAGTATTGGAAATAATCTCGCACAAACTTGTCAAACTTGACATTCTGCTTGCAACTTCTCCCGCCGCGTAATCCTTGAAAAACGAGACAGGAAGCGATAAAACCCGCATCATAGTTGCGTTTTGCACCCGTATAAACAACCCGCCGAACCGTGTTAAAATAAGGCTTCGTGCAAGTGAAAACAATATCGCGCCTACCGCCGTTCCCATTAGCAAAAAGCCCACCGCGAGTATGTTCAGTTTGATACCGGAGGGAATTACCGTGCCGTATAACTGCTGATTAACATAGGGCGTTGCAAGCCCGAGGAGGGACACAATCAAGCTGATTATCACAACGTAAATCAAGTCGGAAACTCGCAGATTCTTCACCATGAACAACGCCAAATCCACAAGACGTAATTTTTTCATTGCAAACGGCTTATAAAAACAAAAGGCGTCTTCGCCAATATTCTTTGCAGTTTTTTTGCCTACCTTGACTTTCTTGCCGCTTTTGTCTACATAAAAATACCCGCCCGTTTTGCCGGGGAGTAATGCTATAGGTTCATTTTCATTATTGGCGTCATTTGCGTTACCGCCTTTCAGGTAGCCGAAAAACGGCTCGACCGAGTCTTTCCACCACTCGCCTTTAAGCTCGACCCGCCGCCGCATGCACCCCGACGGGCGCAGCATATACTCGATTCTCTGCTCCATGCTCGTCAATCCGGCGGGGACTTCCGGGACGTCAATCCCGAGGTAGGAAAGAATTTCGCCGACTGCATCGGTTATTTCCGCCGATTTAAGTTTAGGGTTTTTCCGCAATATAGACACAAGGTCGTCAAAAGCACCCTCGAACATAATTTCGTCACCGGTTTTGCGTATGCTCAGTTGCTCATCAAAAATATTAATCTCTTTCATCGCACAATTTCCCCCTTTGTTATAATAAATTCTCCGAGGCCGACGAGTTCTGTGTACTTCCCGTTTTTTCTGTACAATTCATCGTGGGTCCCGCGTTCTATAATCTCGCCTTTTTCGAGTACAATAATCTCGTCGCAATCACGCACGGTTGAGAGCCTGTGCGCTATAACCACGCATGAACAGCCGATTTTGCGAATATTATTCATGACAGTTTCCTCGGTCTTTGCATCGAGCGCGCTTGTCGCCTCGTCAAGTACTGTAATCGACGGCTCTCCCGCCAATACCCGCGCGATTTCCAACCGCTGCCGCTGACCGCCCGAGAAGTTCTTGCCGTTTTCGGCCACAATCTGCCCGTAGCCGCCCGGACGTGTTACAATTGTCTCATGAATATCTGCATCACGTGCCGCTAAAATTACCGCGAAATCCTCAATCGACGGGTCCCACATTCGTATGTTCTCGGCGACGGTATCCTCAAACATTGTCACCTCTTGGTCTACCATTGAGACCGAGTTGCGGAAGGTGTACTCGTCAATTTCGAGCCTGTGCTTGCCGCCGAACAGTATTTCACCCTCCCACGGCTCGTACAAGCCCGTAATTAATTTTGCAATAGTTGACTTCCCCGAACCCGATGTCCCGACAATCGCCACCGATTTCCCCTGCTCAAGTTCAAGTGAGAAGTCTTTTATCAAAGGCGGCGAAAGCCTGTTGTACCCGAATGTAACCTTGTCAATTTTGAGAGTGCCCGACAGTTTACTTCCGAATTCGTCCGCCTCTGCGACACATGCGGGTTCGGTTTTGTAATTCATTACGTCTTCAATCCGCTCCATGTTTGTTCGCATAGTAGTAAAGCTCTGCGCCACTCCCGAAAGTTGCCCGACGGGCGCTAAGAACGAGCCTAAGAACCCTTGAAATGCCGCCAAAGTACCAATCGTCATTTCGCCGTCCATGATGAACATGATTCCAATCATCATGACGGCTATGTTCAGAATCTGTGCAATAATCTGCGGCAACAAGCTGAACTTCATGGCGAACCTTTGCCCCTCCATTCCCGCATTGTGTTGTTTGGCTAAATACCCGGAGTAACGCTCGAATATACCGCCCTCTGCCCCGGACGCCTTTATCGTTTCAATCATGTCTATACTTGACAAAGTGACCGAGCCTAAGTTGCCGCCCGAGGCCTGCGCCAATCGTGCATAGGTTACGCTTTTCTTTGCCATGTATTGCGATAACACGATGTTGAGTGCCGCCGAAGCTATTCCTATTACAGTCAAAATCGGGTTATATTGCAAAAGCATAACAAAGTAGAAGACCATAAGCCCCATGTTCATCAAAATCGGCGAGAGTTGCGAGATGAGCATGGTTGCGATGCCCTCATTTGAGTTATGCCGCATAATTATATCGCCCGAATATCGTTGGGAGAAGAATTCCATCGGCAATCTGAGGACGTGCCACAAAAATTCTGCGTTGGCGGTAATTGCGAATTTCCCCTCCATACGAAGACGGCAGACGGCGTTAATTACCGATAAAATCAGCCGTATCACCAACGCAATTGTCATGGCGATAATGAACGGGGTCAGCCATGAGCGGGTTCGCCCTGACAGAATATCGTCCATGAAAATCTTTGAAAAAACCGGGTTCAAAATATCAATCAGCGAGGCGAAAATGCCCATTATAAACACGAACACAAACGCCGACATCGCGCCTTTCAATCGTTTCAGGGCAAAATTTAATACACTTCGCGGTTTGCCTTCCGGTACAAATTCCGCAGTAGGCTCAAAGACCATGACGACGCCGGTGAAGGCATTGTCAAATTCTTCGAGAGATACCTCGGTTGTGCCGCGCCCGGGGTCGTTTATGACGGCGCGGTTTTTCTTGAAACCGTTCAAAACTACGAAGTGATTGAAATTCCAATGTATAATTGCGGGGGTTTTTATGTTTTTGAGTTCGGATAATTCCATGCGGTAGGCTTTGGGTTTAAGCCCGTATGAAACGGATGCGCGGTAGATGTTTCGCGCGTTACAACCGTCACGCGAGACGCCGCAATCGGCGCGGACTTTTTCAAGCGGAATCCATTTCCCGTAATACGCCAACACCATGCAAAGGGCCGCCGCGCCACATTCGAGTGCCTCCATTTGCATTATAAACGGGACTTTCTTAATTTTTCTATCTTTCATATTCACCTACCTAAACATCAACTGATACGGTTTGTGTTCCGCTGTAATAACCGTTAAAGCACAAGTTGAACCCACCAAAACATCAACCGACGCGCCTTTGGGAGTTGACCATTTCAAGTTTCCGTCGTCCTGCGTTTGCAACTCGACAATTACCTCAATTACATTACCGGACGGCATAGAAACTAACTCCGCATCTTCACCGAGCCGCTCTTGAAGCCGTTCTTCGGTAATCGGCGTGAGCCCGATGCTTTTTATTGTCCCTAAAATGTAGCCGTATTGCTCGGGCGGCGCGTATATGGGCGACACACGGACGTTCATTCCGCGCTCTAAATTTTTAGTTTCATTTACAGAAAGGTAACAGTAGACAGACAGCGGGGTGTTCTCGGGGGCTAACGCCGTGCCTGATATATTAACTGTTTCGGGAATAGAGCCCATTACCCCCCACACAAAAAAGGCGGCAAAGGTTAGCGCAAGCCCCGCCATAAGCCACCACACGCCCGCCCCTGCGACTTTTAAGTATTCGTTAAGTTGTTCGGGCGATGATATTTTGTCAAGCGCGCTTTTTCTGAATAATTTATTCTCCATATTTTCGATACCATGCCGCCCACATTTGCGTAATTCGTAGAATTACACGGCATAGGGGCAGACCCTCCCTTAATTATTTTCAAGCTTTTCCCTATACACTTTCCGCAAGTTTACTCAAATTGCAAAGCACCCAAAAGCCCTGTGATTTCAAAGACCGATTTGACTTCGGGTATAACATTTTTAAGCGTCATGGTTTTCCCCGATTTATCGACGTTCTTTTGTGCCGCTAACAGCACGCGAATCCCCGCAGACGACATGTACTCAACCTCGGCAAAATCAAACTCGACCTGTTTTATTTCCGCTATAAACTCCACAAAAACTTTCTGCAATTCCGGCGCGGAAATGGCGTCTAATCTGCCGATTAAAGTTAAAATTCCGGTGTCACCGGTTTGTGTTTTCTTGATTTCCATGTTTGTTCTCCTTAAATAATTTGTTTTTAGTCGATTGCGAAACTCACGGACGCGCATCGCTTGCGAAGTAATGCCGCGCCCCTACATATGGCGATTTAGTTTAGTTATTCATCTGCATATTGTAGGGGCGGGCATTGCCCGTCCGCTAAACGACGAGTTTTGCAATCGTCTATAATTTGTTTTGTGCTATACTAATAGTAATACAATCTTCGCTAATTGTCTAATCCCCGTGGGGGTATACCGGGGGAAATTTTTGGGTTGTGGGGGTGGGGTGGGTGGTAGGCGGTGGGGGCGCGGTAGGCGTGGGTTGGCCTTGGCGAGTATGACAATGAACCGTCCGCGTTTTGCGGACGGTTTGTGTGTGGGGTGGTGGGGTTTCAGTCGGAAAATGACAAGTATTTGCAGTTCACAACGGGAGAAATAAAGATTTTCTTTAACAGCAATGGGCGTTATAGTCTAAATCTATGCTGAACGTCCATTTTTCCTCGCTTATTAAAGGTAGATTTTCACCGACCGTTATATCCGTATAAAACCCCCAACTGTCAATGTAATCAATAATTTTTTCTACTTCTTTGTGCGAAATGTTTACCAACCCTTCAAGTGTTGTCATTCCTCCAAAACCAAGCCAATCTCCGAGGCGCATATAAGACTTTTTGAATGGATATTTTCTGTATCCAAGAATCTCGCAATCCGAAAAATTAATCTTTTTTAGAGGGTGAATTAATGGGAGAGCCCATAGCTCATGGTTGCCTTTAAGGTTAATTATATTCGGGTCTTTCATCATGTCACTAATCAGCTTAATCGGCTCTGCACCATGCTTTTCATCGCCATCAATGCTGTCGCCATGAATATAGAGAGTGTCACTTTTGTTGAATTTTATCATCTCGAACATGGCTGTGTATCGGTCATGACGACCATGTAAATTAGGCATCACATAAACTGCCAATGTTAGTCCTCCTTAATATTTTGATCATATATTTAGGCTCTCGACAAGATTAGAGAGGATTATCCCTAAAATCTTTCAATAAAAATTGATATAAATCACGCCCGCGATTATTAAATCGAAACTCGGTTTCTTTGAGATAAAAAATAAATTTGTCTTTAGGGATTCCCTTAAATTTAATAAGCCGATGTTTTGCATAACCCCAAAAACTTTCGATGCCGTTAATGTGTCGCCCACCGCCTTTTGAGAACTCATTTTCGCCATGGTAAACGCGAAAATGTTTTTCAAAACCGAGGTCAACCAAGCCGTTGTAGCCACGCCAACCATCGGTGTGAATCGCACTTTCAATGCTGGCGCGACCCCTGATAATCGCAGATAGAGTCGCACTTTTCACGTCCGGGACAATTTCTGTATAAACTTTTCTGTCTCTTTTATAAAGCCCAAAAACTATTGTTTTTGACCCGACACCTCGACCTCGTTTTCCGCGAACACGACGAGGCCCGAAATAACTTTCATCGGCCTTAAATTCTTCTTTTTCGGACTCAACAGGAGAAGAATTTATGCTTGTTTCAAAAATTCTGTTTCTTATTTTTGCAAAAATAATATTGATAGAATTACGGCTGATGTGAGTTATTTTGGCAACTTGTGTCGCCGTTAAACCAAGCAAAAATAATCGTAATATCTCTCTGATTTTCGCTTCTGAAATTTTTGAACGGTAAATATACTTGTTTTTCATAGTCTTGAGTTCGATTAGAGTATATCATGTTTTTTTATCTTGTCGAGACCTTAAAATAATATAACACCATCATTCGTGAGTCGTGTGTAATGGTATAAGAATTAATTTCAGTTCCTAATCTTGAGCCTGCAATTGCCCCTGCCGTGCCACCTAAGGCTTCCCCTATTAAAGCATCGCCTATGTTACTCCCGCCGCCCGAAATTTTATTTTCTCTATATATTTCTCCACTAACTGTAAAATAATCTATAGATGATAATGGAATACTGGTGCATTTGTATAATTCAATTAATTCTTGCGACTGCGGAAATTTTAGTGGCGGGTATTTCTTCAACAATGGAAAAAT
>WRMK01000128.1 GCA_009777155.1 Oscillospiraceae bacterium | reverse complement strand
GTGAAAATTGTTTGATGGTGCGGAAGGGGGGGGGGTGGGTTGAGGGGGGGGTGTTCTTTGTCTGCGCCCCCGCAGAAAATCGCATGCCCGCCACACAAGCCTATCATCTCCCGCTACATCGTCATGAACCTTTCCCCTTGGCGACTTATAGGTTCGCTGTACATTAAAAGTCTGTACTCGTAAAAGTTTCTTCTATCTACAAGGTCTTTGGGACGAGAGAGTTAAACTTGAACGAGTGCAAACGCGGGTCGTGCGATTCGCTACGGTGGCGCAGACATAGACCCCCTCCCCCTACATCTACCCCCGCCCTACATAACCAAAAAATTACAACAACCTAAACCCATAAACCGACAACTGCCCATTCAACTTCAACCTAAAGTCCGCAACCCCCTCAAATTCATCAAGCGCGACCTTATAAACCGCGAAATCATCATGCGCCTGTGACGGCAGAACCTCGACATTCCCAAGCAACTTTTCCCCCGCCAAAACATCAATCCCAACAGTCTTGTACGGCGCGGCGGCAGTAATTTCAATGTGGCTGTAATTATTCAAAGCGGCCTTGTCAAAGGTAACGAACCCGCCCCACTCGGTCGTGGTCGCGTACCACTCGCCCGTGTCGCTGAATTTGCGTGTAAACTCAAGTTTCACGTTATCCTGTCGGTCGAAATTCTTCGCCTTAGTCAAGCTACTTAAATCACGCGGCGGTATAGTATCACCGACAACATCAACCACGCAACGCCCCCTAATATCAAGGCACGACGCCCCCGCCATAAACTCGTACGCCCCCGCCTCAACGCAGAGTTTCTCCCGCGTAACATCGTAAAATTCCAACGCACTATTCGGACTATGCGGAATCTCCACGCAGACTTTTGCAGTTTCTCCCGCCTTAATGTGAACCCGCTTAAACCCGCACAACTTACGCAACGCCCGCTTGACGCGCGGGTTTTGCGGCTTGTAATAAATTTGCACAACTTCATCGCCGTCGGTGTCGGAAATATTTTTCACGAGTAACTCCGCAGTAATTTTAGAATCACCGCAAGTAACCGCAAAATCCGAATACTCAAACTCCGAATAGGACAAGCCGTACCCGAACGGATAAAGCGGCTCGCCGTCGTAATACATATAGGTCGAGTTGTTGCCGATAATGTCGTAATCCATTATGTCGGGCAGTTGATGCACCCCCTTGTACCACGTAATCGGGCAACGCGCCGCCGGATTATTCGCGCCCGACAAGGTCTTCGCCACAGCACGCCCAAGCTCCGGCCCTGCATGCGAAGTGTAGACAATCGCGGGGAGTTTTTTATCCTCGCTGTTAATCGCGTAAGGATAGCTTGAAATCACCAGCAAAACCGTATTAGGATTAGCATCCGAAACGGCTTTGACAAGGTTACTCTGATGTGCAGGTAACTCCAAATCTTCACGGTCGTAGCACTCCCGCGCAACCTGCATCGGGTGATTCCCCACGCAGACGATTGCTATGTCGCATTCTTTTGCAAGTTTCGCCGCACGTTCAATGCCGCTCGAGATTACCTCTTGCCTAAACTGCATTTCGGGCGCAAGGCGAGACGCGGGCTTCATAGTCAACGTGCAATCCTCATCTAAATAAATATCCATCTCCCTATCACGCCACGAGCGGAAACTCCACAAGCCGCCATGCTTCTCAAAGAACGGCTTGAACCACTCCTTGATGAACCACGAGTACGGGAACGGGCTCACCGCCTTGTATTCGCCGTCCTCGGTAACATATAAATTATTGCAGACCGCCTTAAAATTAACCTCGTTCCTACCCCAATCATGCCGCTCGAATTGCGCCGAATCCCCGGCATTTTCGGACACCGCCTTAACCTTATTCTCGTCGTTCAAGTCCACCGCGAGATACTTGTCATTCAACGCACTTTTCAAAGTCACAATGTCATAACCATTATCAAAAAGTATATTCTCCGCGCCGTATTCCGCCGCAAGCCCGTCCAAAACCGTGGTGTCATAAGTAGACAAACCGGTGTACCAGTCGCGGTAATTCTGATTGGCGTGCGGGCCTATTAGTGCGATTTTTGCGGGTTTTTTAAGCGGGAGTATGCCGTTGTTTTTCAGCAGACACACCTGCTTCAAAGCCGCTTCATAATTGACTTTGCGGCTGGATTCACTCTCGGGAGTAACCTGCATGTCCTTGTAAGGGTGGCACTCGTCAAACTCGCCAAGCCTGAACCGACCTTTCAGAACATTCCCGACCGCTCTGTCAACATCGGCCTCGGTTAAAATGCCGTGTTCAAGCCCATATTTTGCGGCGGCAATAACCATGTCGGTGGTATACTCGGTCATGCTGTCAACCCCGCTCCTAATGCACAACGCCAACGCCTCCGCATGGGTTTTCACGCACTTGTGCAGTAGCAGATTCTGCGCGAAATCCCCGCCGTCCGCAACCACGTAATCAAGCCCCCACTCGTCTTTCAGCAGTCTTTGAATGTCGGGGTTCATAATCGCAGGTACGCCCGAAAGCTCGTTATACGCCGCCATAATCGAGAAGGCCTTGCCCTCGGTAATCGCGGGCTTGAACGCCTGATAGTAGTACTCGTGCAGTGTCCGCGGGTCTACGTTCGCACTGCAAGAGCCGCGGTCTTTCTCGTTATTATTTGCACAGAAATGTTTCAAAGTCGGGACGGTTTTCAGATAAAACTCGTCGTCGCCCGCCATTGCGCGTGTGTAATTTTTCGTCATCTCGCCCGTCAAGAAGGGGTCTTCGCCGTAAGCTTCCTCGGTGCGCCCCCACAAAGGATTGCGCTCCATGTCAACGGTCGGCCCCCAGACCATCAGGCAGCCGTCCTTGTGCTTTTGGTAATAAAACCGCGCCTCGTCACCCGCGATTTCGCCGATACGATACATCAGCTCAGGGTCGAACATTGAAGCCATGCCAATCGGTTGCGGGAACACGGTCGAGACGTCCTGCCTGCCGCCGTCCTTCTGGGTGACATAACCCCGCGCAACCTCACAGCCAACTTTCCACTCGCCGATACCAAGCCGCGGAACAGCCGCCATTCTGCTCGGGAGCAGAGCGATTTTTTCCTCAAGCGTAAGCTCACCAAGCAAGCTTTGAACCCGCTCATGCAGGGGTAGGGACTGATTTCTAAAGGGATAAGACATAGTTTGAACCTCCGAAAATTTATTTTAGTTTTAAGTTTTAGCTTTTCATAAGCAATCTCAAAATACGCAGAACCAAATCAAATTTAGACTTACTTTTATCGCGCCAATTCTCCGAATAACGGCAAGTAAAATTACAAGCAATATTATTATTATCATCATTAATTAACCGCTCAACCTCACAAAGCAAATGCCCACGCACATCTTCCCTCGCGAACTCGTGAAACAGCGAAAACCCGCTCAACAATTCAAGGGTTCTGAGCCACTCGTCGAACCGCTTGTCTTCCAAGTTTTGTTTCTCGGCGGGCGGTACACTTGAAACATAGTAAATGCCATTACTTATGCCCCAAATATAATTCAACAATTGTCTTTGCAAATCATCGTCAATATTCGCCCCTTGCAACAACATCGAATTATACAAAGTCCCCGGCGCAGTTATATCCGACACGACATACTCCCTGCATTGCCGCCCCCAAAACTCCTTGTCGAAACTGCCGCCCGCGAACGCCGCCGTCAAATTCCTCACAACAACATCGCGCAAAGGCTGTATCACAGGGTTTTCGGGGTCGAATATATGTATGTTCGCGGCGGTCAAAAAAGGGCGGCAAAACATATGACTTTTCCCGTTGTCCTTGTGCTTTTCGACTGAATCGGGCCAAGTTTCTTCCTCACGCACATAGCGTTCCATTTTGGCTATACATTTTGCTATTGCCGGGTCGTCTTTTGCAAGGCTCAATTCACGCGCCCGCCGTAATGCGGCCTCGGTAGTCGCGTACTTCTGCTTTTTCACCGCCTTTGAATCCTGCGAGTGAAACCGCCCCCACGAGCCGTCCGCCCACTGCTCCCCCACAAGCCCGCGATACCATTTCGATTGCTTCACGGCACCGTACGCACTCGCATATCGCGGCGAAGTCGGGGATTCCTTGTATATTTCTCTCACCAAAATATACGTAGGCACAGGGTCAGAAACTCGCTCCGATAGATAGTCGGTGATTTTATTTATATCAATCATAAAAACCTCTAATTATTTTTATACTTGCACTGAATCAAATAGAAAACCAACCCACCCAAAACCCCATAAACAGCTATAATTACATAAGTCAGTTGCAACGTAAAAATCCCCGCCAACACCGCGTAGACTAAGCTTAGACAAATCATCGCCGCGTTTTGCCCAATGCCGCAAAATGACATAACCGTCGCCCGCCCTTCTTCCCTGATTTCCCGTTGCACAATATTCACGAGCAATACCTCCGTAATCGCCATGAGCATAAAAGCAAGCCCGAAAATTACAATAGCGTATTCGCTCCACATCACAGCGAAAACGGTCAGCAACACACACCCCAATCCGTTAAGCAGAAATATCTGCCCGACAGAAAAATTCTTATGCACTTTCTGCAATACAGGCGCAAGCAGATTGCCCAAAGCGACAAAGACAAATCTTACTGTTAAAATCACACTTACCCAAATATTTCCAAGCCCGAAGTCATTAATAATCAACGCGTCAAACTCGTCCAAGTACCCCCCGAGGCTTGCAAAAAGTATCAAAAACAAAATCGAAATCAACGCAATCCTGCTCCCCTTAACAAAAGCCCCCGCCTCCTTAAAAGTCCCCCAGTAACTCCGAAAACTCGCGGTGTCACGCTTAATACGGGTTCTGTAATAATTCCGCTCCCTCAACAGCGAAGCGAGTATTGCATTAACAAAACATATCACCGCCGAAATCAGCGCGATGTTCCCGATACTGAAAAACCCCGCAAGCAAGCCCGCCGAAGCAATCCCGACAAACGTACCCATGTTGGCAAAAAAATTAGCCCTGCCATAAACTTTAGTAAAATTTTCCTCACACCCGTCACTTTTCAAGTTGTCATAAATCAAACCTTCCTCCGTCCCCGAAGAAAACGCACCCGAAACGCCCCAAAGCGCGATACCAACTGCAAACATGAGAAAGTTATGCGAAAAGAACCACACAACAAAGCACAACCCCTGTAAAATTGCCGCCATAACCAGCATGTATTTTCTGTTCCACCTATCCGCAAGCACAGCCGAAGGCACTTCAAACACGATTGCAAACCCGCCCCAAAGCGCAAGCAGCAACGCAACATCATTAACCGACAACCCCCGCTCAATAAACAAAATCGTATAAAAAGCATAGATAGGCAAGCACCGACTTATGAATTTATAGACATACAGCAATTTAACATTAAATTTTTTCATTATACCTCGTATTAATTAAATAGATGATTGCGAGTATGAGGGGCAATCGGGGCAGAGGGGGGGTAGTAGGGGTCTATGTCTGCGCCGACGCTTTGAACCGCACGCCCGCCACACAAACCATTCAAAACCCGCAACATCGACAGCAACCTTTCCCCTTGGCGACCTATAGGTTAGCAATACATTAAAAGTCTATCCCCATAAAGGGTTCTTCTATCTACAAAATCTTTGGCACGAGAAAGTTAAGCTTAAACAAGTGCAAAAGCGGGTTCGTGCAGGTTCGTGCGGCGGCGCAGACATAGACCCCTACTACCCCCCTCTGCCCCCCAAAAAACCCATGAAACATATCAGCCGATTGCAAAACCTATTGTTTTGCGGACGGGCAATGCCCGCCCCTACAATATATAGATGAAAGTCAAAGCCAAATCGCCACATGTAGGGGCGCGCATTGCGCGTCCGTGAGTTTTGCAATCGGCTGTAAAACATATGTAAAGGAGCAAAACCATGCAAAAACAAGAACAATTAGCAAGAATCGACAAAGCAATCCAAGACGGCCCATACAAAGCCAATTGGGAATCGCTAAAGAACATTCCCGTGCCCGAAAATTACCTTAACGTCAAGTTCGGGATTTTTGTACACTGGGGGCTGTACTCGGTCGCCGCCTTCAACAACGAGTGGTACTCGCGCAACATGTACATCAAGGACAGCCCCGAATTTCTTCACCATATTAAGACCTTCGGCCCGCACAAAACTTTCGGCTACAAAGACTTTATCCCCCTGTTCAAAGCCGAGAAATTCAATGCCGAC
>WRMK01000127.1 GCA_009777155.1 Oscillospiraceae bacterium | reverse complement strand
GGGCTTGCGATGTCGCTCTCCGACCTAAACATGGTCCGGGGGCATTTCAAGGCCGAAGGCCGAGAACCTACGTTCGCTGAGCTGCGCGTGCTCGACACATATTGTTCGGACCATTGCAGGCACACCACGTTCAACACCGTTATCGAGCAGGCCGACATACAGGACGGGCGCGTCAAGAGGGCGTACGATATGTTTTTGTCGGTCAACGGCAAAAAGCCCGCGACGCTGATGAACATAGCCACCGCCGCCATGCGGCATTTCCGTGCGCACGGCGAATTGCCCATGCTCGACGAGTCGGACGAGAACAATGCCTGTACTATAAAAGTTGGTAATAATTGCGATACGTTGGTTTTCTTCAAGAACGAAACTCACAATCACCCGACCGAAATCGAGCCGTTTGGGGGAGCGTCAACCTGCATTGGCGGCGCGATTCGCGACCCGCTTTCGGGCAGGGCGTACGTCTATCAAGCCATGAGAATCAGCGGCGCGGGCGACCCTCGGCGGCCGTTTTCGGATACTTTGCAGGGTAAAATTCCGCAACGCAAGCTTACGGTGACGGCCGCCGAGGGGTTCAGCTCGTACGGCAATCAAATCGGCTTGGCGACCGGGTTTGTGCGGGAAATGTACCATGAGGGGTACACGGCGAAACGCCTTGAGGCGGGCGCGGTGATTGCGGCGGCGCGTGCAAGCGCGGTAAGGCGCGAAACGCCGACTGCGGGCGACGTTGTGGTGCTTCTCGGCGGGCGCACGGGGCGGGACGGAATCGGCGGCGCGACCGGCTCGTCCAAGACCCACGGCGCGGGCACGGTCGCGCAAGCCGCCGCCGAAGTGCAGAAGGGCAACGCCCCCGAAGAACGCAAGCTACAACGGCTTTTCCGCAATCCGGAAGTCACAAAACTCATCAAAAAATGCAACGATTTCGGCGCGGGCGGCGCGTGTGTGGCAATCGGCGAGTTGGCGGGCGGCGTCGAGATAAATCTTGACAAGTTTCCGGTCAAGTACAACGGCTTAAACGGGACGGAGCTTGCGATTTCGGAGTCACAGGAGCGCATGGCGGTGGTGATTGCGCGTGAGGATTTACCCGCGTTGTTCATATGTGCCGAAAACGAGAACATTGAAGCCGCACTCGTCGCCGAAATCACCGATGACAAGCGGCTTGTCATGACTTGGCGGGGTAAGAAAATCGTTAGTATCAGCAGGGACTTTTTAGATACGAACGGCGCGGAAAGGTACGCGGATGTTTGTGTACCGTTCACGAATATCGCGCACATGAACACCGCCGCAAACCCGCTCCCCGAAAGACTTTACGAGTTAGCAAGCGACTTAAATTTCTGCTCACAAAAAGGTCTCGCCGAACGCTTTGACAGCTCAATCGGCGCAGGGAGCGTGCTGATGCCGTTCGGCGGCGAACGCCAACTCACGGAAACGCAGATTATGACTGCGCTAATCCCGGTTGCGACTGATAATGAAAACGACACCGTAACCGCGATGAGTTACGGCTGTGACCCGCATTTCACCGAGGCTGACCCTTTCGGCGGCGCGGTTTACGCGGTGGTTACTTCGGTCGCGAAACTAATCGCGGCGGGCGTGAAACTTGGCACGATTCACCTGACTTTGCAGGAATATTTCCCGCGTGTCTACGACGATAAACTGCGGTGGGGACTGCCTTTTGCGGCGATGCTCGGCGCGTTTTCGGCGCAGATGGGACTCGGAATTGCGGCGATTGGCGGGAAGGACTCGATGTCTGGGAGTTTTGCCGACTTGGACGTGCCGCCTACGCTGATTTCGTTCGCGGTCGGAATCGGCAGTGCGAGTACCATAATCAGCCCCGAATTCAAAGGCCCGGGCAACCCCGTGTTCATGTTAGAGACTCCTATGAACAGCGAGAATCTACCCGACTACGGAGCCTTGAAAAAGGCTTGGGAAAGGTACGCGGAGCTGTGCAATTCCGGGAAAGTTTTGTCGGCGTGGGCGTGCGAAAACGGCGGCGTTTGCGGCGGGATTATGAAGATGGCGTTCGGGAATGGGATTGGGTTTGTCGAGGCTGTAAACGCCGATGACGACGGCTTTTCGGGGCGTAAATTCGGCTCGATTATATTTGAAGCCACGGAGGAAGTAACCGGTTTTCGGTTACTTGGGCGCACTCAAAGCAAGCCAGTACTCGTTTTCGGCGGCGTTGAAACGCCGCTTGCCGAGCTGATTGCGGCGTGGGAAAAGCCGCTCGAAAAAGTCTTCCCTGTGCGGGTCAAACAGAGTGGCGATGCGCCTTTGATTGGCTTTGAGGGCCGTGCAAAAGCGTACAGCGGCGTTTTTTCTCAAATTCCGCATGACATTGACGTGAAGTCAATGTCAGCGGTCACCGCCGATGGCGGCGGGCAGCGGCTTTGCCGCCGTCATGGTGATTCCGAAAGCATAAATGCTTTGCGGAATCGCCATGCTAAACCCAAAGCCGTAATCCCCGTCTTCCCCGGCACAAACTGCGAGTACGACACGGCGGCGGCGGTCGAGCGGGCGGGCGGGACGAGCGAGATTGTGCTTGTCCGCAACCTCACGCCGCAGATGCTGCGCGAGTCCCTCATCGCGCTTGAAAAGGCGATTTCGGGGGCGCAGATGCTTATTTTCCCCGGTGGATTTTCGGGGGGCGATGAGCCTGATGGCTCCGGAAAGTTCATAGTATCGCTTTTTATGAACAACAGGCTCTCTGATGCAGTTTATGAGTTGCTGAAAGTGCGTGACGGCTTGGTTCTTGGGATTTGCAACGGCTTTCAAGCGTTAATCAAAATGGGGCTATTGCCGAGTGGTGAGATTTCAAAAGTGACTGAAAACTCTCCGACTTTGACTTTCAACAACATCGGGCGGCATCAGTCGCGCTTTGTAAATACGCGGGTTGCCTCGGTTTTGTCGCCGTGGCTGTCGGAGTGTGAACTCGGCGAGGTTTACAGCCAGCCGATTTCTCACGGTGAGGGGCGTTTTGCGGCGAGTACGGAAGTCTTGCAAACCTTGAATACGAGCGGGCAGATTGCCTTTCAGTACGCGGATTTTGCGGGACGGCCGTCTATGGACATCGAGCATAACCCGAACGGCTCTGCGTGGGCGATTGAGGGCATTTGCAGTCCGTGCGGGCGGGTTCTGGGGAAGATGGCGCACTCGGAACGCTATAATGCCGTGACCGCAAAAAATATCCTCGGGAATAAGTTTCTGCCGATTTTTGAGGGTGGGGTGAGGTATTTCAAAACCTGATAATTTCAACTACTGAATCGGGGATAGCGAGACTTTTCATTCTATGTTTGTGCGGAAGGACAATGGTGAAAAAATGACTGGGTTAGAATTATCGAAGTTAATTAAGGCAAGAGAGGTCGGCGTTGCAGAAGCAGTGCGGGTTTGCTTGGACTCGGCTAAGTCCAATCGGCATAACGCTTTTCTTGCTGTTGACGAAGAATCTGCGCTTGCAAAAGCCGCTGTAATCCAAAAAAAGCTTGACACCGGAGACGCGATTTCGCCGTTTTTCCCGCTTTGGGGAGTGCCGATTGGCGTGAAAGACAATATCTCAACTGCGGGAATCGAGACTACATGCGCCTCCGCAATGCTCGGCGGCTATACGCCCGTGTTCAACGCGACGGTGATTGACAAATTACAGCAAGCGGGCATGATTGTCGTGGGCAAGCTCAACATGGACGAGTTCGCGATGGGCGGCTCGAGCGAGACCGGAAACAGGGGCGCAGTGCTGAATCCGTGGGACTTGGAGCGTGTCGCGGGCGGGTCGTCGGGGGGGAGCGCGGCGGCGGTTGCGGGCGGTGAAATTCCGCTGTCGCTCGGCTCGGACACGGGCGGCAGTATCCGCCAACCCTGCTCGTTTTGCGGGGTGACGGGGATTAAGCCGACCTACGGCGCGGTCTCGCGGTACGGCCTGATTGCCTACGCTTCTTCCCTTGACCAAATCGGCGTAATCGCGCATGACATCGACGATTGCGCGGCGTTACTCGCGATTATTTCGGGGCATGATGAACGTGATTCGACATCTGTACTCAAAGAACCGTTTGACTTTGAGCAACCGAAAAGTGACAAACTTGACGGTGCTAAAATCGGTTTGCCGCGGAATTATTTTGAAAAAGGCATTGACGGCGACGTTAAGGCTTCGGTTTTGGCGGCGGCGAAGCAGTTTGAGGCGTTGGGGGCGACTGTTGAGGAGTTTGAGATGCCGCTGACCGACTACGTGATTCCCGCCTATTATATAATCGCTTGTGCGGAGGCTTCGTCGAATCTTTCGCGGTATGACGGGCTGAAATACGGCTTTTCTGCCGAGAACGCGAAAAATCTTTCCGACCTTTACCGCAAATCGCGCAGTGAGGGCTTCGGCTTGGAGGTCAAGCGGCGGATTATGCTCGGCTCGTTCGTGCTTTCGTCGGGGTATTACGATGCTTATTACAAGAAGGCGTTGCAGACTCGTGCGCTAATCAAACAGGCTTACAGCGGGCTTTTTGAGCGGTTCGACATGATTTTATCACCTGTCGCGCCGAGTACGGCTTACAAGCGCGGCGAGAACGTCAACGACCCGATAAAGATGTACATGGGCGATATTTACACCGTCTCGGTGAATTTGGCGGGGTTGCCTGCGGTGGCGTTACCGTGCGGGTTTGACGGTGCGGGGTTGCCTGTGGGGTTCCAGCTAATCGGCGATGCTTTTTCGGAAAGTGCGTTAGTCAAGGCGGCGCGGAGTTATCAAGGTTGCACGGATTTTCATGTGCAAAAACCGTAGGGACGGGTTCACATGGCGCGTCCGCAAAATGCGGCGTTCGTGCGGGTTCACGGGCGCGATATATCGCGAATTTCATGTTTGTTTTAGATGTGAACAGCGCGGTATTCGCGTAGGTTCTCGGGTGCGACATTTCGCGAATTTCATGTTTATTTTAGATATGAACGGCGGGGCGTTTGCGCGGATTTTCATGTGCAAAAACCGTAGGGGCGCGCATTGCGCGTCCGCAAAATGTGGCGTTCACGGGGGTTCACGGGCGCGATATATCGGTAATTTCATGTTTGTTTTAGATGTGAACAGTGCGCTATTCGCGTGGGTTCACGGGCGCGATATGTCACGAATTTCATGTTTGTTTTAGATGTGAACAGTGGGGTGTTCGCGTGAATTTACGGGCGCGCAATGCGCGCCCCTACAGATTAGGGGGAAAAACACAATGTGGGAAACTGTGATGGGCTTAGAAGTCCACGCCGAGTTATTAACAAAATCGAAAATTTTCTGCGCCTGTACCACCGACTTCGGCGGCGAACCTAACAGTCGGGTTTGCCCTGTTTGTGCGGGAATGCCGGGGGTGTTGCCGAAGCTGAACCGCGCTGTGGTCGAGTGCGCCGTCAAGGCGGGGCTTGCGCTGAATTGCGAGATTACACGCAATTGCAAGTTCGACCGCAAGAATTATTTCTACCCCGACCTGCCCAAAGCCTACCAAGTTTCGCAGTTGTACGCGCCGATTTGCAGGAACGGACACCTCGAAATTGAAGCGGACGGTGGCACTGCAAAGATAGGTATACACGAGATTCACATGGAAGAAGACGCGGGCAAATTGATTCATAATGGCGACACCCGCATGGACTTCAACCGTTGCGGTGTGCCGTTGATTGAGATAGTCTCGAAGCCTGATTTCCGCACTGCCAATCAGGTGATTGCGTATCTTGAAAAACTGCGCGAGACCTTGCTGTATCTCGAAATTTGCGATTGCAAAATGCAGGAGGGGTCACTGCGGGTTGACGTAAATCTTTCGGTGCGGCAAGAGGGCGACCCGCTCGGCACCCGCACCGAGATGAAAAATATTAACTCGTTTCGGGCGATTGCGCGGGCGATTGAACACGAGCGGGAGCGGCAGATTGAAATCCTGCGAAAAGGCGGCGAAGTGACACAGGAAACGCGGCGGTGGGACGATGAAAAAGGCGAGTCGCACGGCATGCGTTCCAAGGAAAACGCGCAGGATTATCGCTATTTTCCCGAGCCTGATTTGCTGCCGATTTGCATTGACGACGACTGGCTCGAGCGGCTCAAAAGCACCATTCCCGAATCGCCGCAAAGCAAGCGGGCGCGGTATGTCAGCGGGCTGCAATTGGGTGAAAACGAGGCGGCAATTCTCACCGCTCACAAAAATATTTCGGACTT
>WRMK01000126.1 GCA_009777155.1 Oscillospiraceae bacterium | reverse complement strand
TTAGGGGGAGGTGGCCCGCAATATCTGTGGGAGGGAATCAACGACACCGTTTTTCGAAAGCCGCTGTGCGAGTTTGTGGAAAACGGCGGAGTGTATGTCGGTGTCAGCGCGGGGAGTATCGTGGCGGCGGGAAATCTTCCGAACAATTTGGGGTATTTGAGAGCGACACTGAATGTTCATTTAGAAACAGGAAATGCGTCGGGCGCGTTCGACAATAATAATATTACGCAGATTGATTTGACTGATAAAACTGCCGTGATAATCCGCGGCGATTTATACGAAATTATTTGAAAGGAATTACAAAAAACATGAAATATGAATGGCTCGAATCCCACGCTACGTCTAAAAAAGGCGCGTACAAAGAATGGAAACAGGAGTGGGAAGTTCACCGCTACATGCTCCGCGACAAAATGTTCATAATGCACGGCGGCGACAACAACGGCAAGGAAATTATCACGCTAAAACTCGACCCGGCAGAGGGGCAATTTCTGCGTAAACAATTCGCGGGTGACATCGTGCCGGGGTATTACATGAACAAGGAACATTGGAACAGCATTTACGTTGACGGCAATGTCCCCGATGAGGTTTTGCGTGATATGGTTGACAAGTCGTATTCGCTGATTCTGAGCGGGTTTAGCAAGAAAGTGCAGAGAGAAATTTTGGAGGAAAATTAAATGATGCGTAACCCCGAACAAACAATCGGAAACTTAATTGACAAGCAAACAACGCATAACAAAAAACACATCGCCGTACAAATGACCCTTTGCGCCGGGATTATCGGCGTTGCCGGAATATTCATCTACTTCGGAATGGGCGCGTTTGTTTGGAATGTCGCAGAAATTGCAGCAATCGTCTTGCTGTTGAACCTTGCTTTGCGTGGCGCAGGCAGTCTGATTTGCCGCAAATATAACGTCAAGTCTTGGCTCAAACAGACTTGCGCGGTCGTGCTTGTTATTTTGAACCTGCTTGTACCAATTTGCGGGATTACATACGCGGTACAGGACGGTATGTGGTTCTACAATATCCACGACCCCGAAAGCCGAGCGTTTCTGCAAGCTCGACAGAGTTATCACGAAGTACAGTTTACCGCCGAAAACGGTAAAACTTATCACGGTATGATGTACCGCACGAGTAATGAATCCGCACCGTTGGTGATTTATTTCGGTGGGAACGGTGAGGTGTCTTACCGCAATCTACTGGGCCGTGAAGAACGGGACGAATGGCAGTATTTCGCCGAACACCATTACATTTTTATAGACTATGAGGGCTACGGCTTAAACGACGGCAACCCGCACTACTTGAATATGTACGAGCAGGCGTTGGCGGTTTTCGATTATGCCGCCGCACTGCCCTATGTTGAGAGTAGCAATATTGTGACAATGGGGTACAGTTTGGGAACGGGAAACGCCGTATATCTTGCGGCGAATCGCCCTGTCGCCGGGTTGATTCTTGCCACACCATACGCTAACGGTTATGACCTTTATAATAATATGTTCCCGATTTTCAAAGGCCCGATAAAGTTTCTGGTGAAGCAAAAACTCCCGTCAGACCAACACGCTCCGAATGTGACTTGCCCTGTTTTGGTGTTTGCATCTCGCAGTGATGAATCTGTTCCGTTTTCTTCATCAGAGCGATTAGCGGAACTGTTTGGTGCTGAGGTAGAATTTATTACACTTGAAAACACATTGCACAATGATGTATTTGGAGCGGGCGGCGTATTTGACAAGGTGCAATCATTTCTCGAGGGGGTAAAATCACGATGAAGAATGTATTGAAATCGTCCTTTTTAGCAGCGGAAATAGCCGCATTTATAATGCTTATGGTTTTGTTTTTCATCAGCACAAACAGACCTTATTTGCTACTCGTCCCGATAACGCTCGGGTTCGGCGGTTACTACGCTTTCAAGGCAATTTTGGGGAAGTTATTGAATAAAGAGAGCAAGAAAACATGGGCGATTATCGCTGCTCTGCCGGTGCTGTTGGGGTTCTGTATTGCGGGGGCGGTTATCGGTTTGTTTTATTTGATGTGAGCCTATAGGCAGCACAGCGACGTATTTGGGGTGGATTTGTGAGTGTACGGAGGTGGAAAGATATTTTGGAGGAAAATTAAATGGTTATTAAACACAACAACTAACTTTCGTCTGGTTGAGAATATTAAATTTTGTAAATGGAGGAACATATGGAATACGCAATTATTATGGGTTTTGAAAAATGTATTGAAGATAAATTTAATACTATTATTAAATCTATTTTTGATAACGATATTAGTAGTTACATGACCGATAATGAGATTCCGCCGCATATAACTCTCGCTCTTTTCAATACAGATAGAATTGAAAAGATAATTACCGAAATTGACAAAAGAATTTCGAGTTTTAATACGAGCGGTGTGGCGTGGGCTTCTCTCGGTGCTTTTGTTCCCCATACATTGTTTGCCGCGCCTGTTATGAATGAGTATTTACAAAATGCCAATGTTGATATTAACAGTTGGATAGAACCGTTTTCAAATCCCGGAGATAACGGGCATTACTTGCCTTTTCAATGGGTGCCGCATACTTCGTTAGCAGTGAAATTAAATAACAATGAATTAAAAAAGGCTTTTGAAATTGCTACCGAAAATTTCTCTTTTATTTATGGAAAAAGCAATAGACTTATGCTTGCGGAATGCAATCCATATCGCTTATTGAAAACTTGGGAATTAAGCGGCTGAATCACCGTGACAAACTATACAATAATTACCACCGCAACGTCAAAAAAGTCGCGTACAAAGAATACAAACAGGAGGAAAAAAGCAATGATGCGTAACCCCGAACAAACAATCGGAAACTTAATCGACAAGCAAGGTGTCTCGTTTATCGGCTCGGTCGATTCGGACGGTTTTCCAAACATGAAAGCGATGTTGCCGCCGCGAAAACGTGACGGAATCAAGGAATTTTGGTTCACAACAAATACATCATCAATGCGTGTGGCGCAATATCGCGAGAACCCGAAAGCTTGTATTTATTTCATGGACAAGCGGTTTTTTCGCGGCGTAATGCTGAAAGGCAAAGTGGAAATTTTGGAGGACAGCGAAACCAAAGAGATGATTTGGCGCGAGGGCGACACGATGTATTATTCCGAGGGCGTGACCGACCCCGATTATTGCGTGTTGAAGTTTACAGCAGATACAGGGCGGTTTTACAGCAATTTTAAGAGTGAGGATTTTGAGGTATGAATGTGATTATTAAGCACGCCAAACGTGACGAAATACACGAAATCGCCGTCTTTTTAGACACGTGTTGGAAGTCGGAATATCGCGGCATCGTTGCGGACGATTATCTCGATTCGATGTCAAGTGACGAACGACACAAAGCGTTGATTAAACGCTTCGACGAGAACGCCTCGGATTTTCTGATTATGACAGAAAACAACCGCCTAATCGGGGCAGCAGTTTTTGGAAAATCGTTTATTGAGGGTTTTGAAAGCGGCGGCGAAATTTCGGCGATTTATCTGCATAAACACTACATCGGCAAGGGTTACGGTCATAAATTATTTGCAGAAATTGAGCGATTACTCGCCGAAAAATTCTACCCATATTTTATTCTTGATGTGCTGAAAAATAACACGCGCGCATTTGAATTTTACACTAAACATGGGTATGAAAAAGTCGCCGAACGTTGGTTTGAGATGGGTGGAAAAGATTATCCGATTTTGATTATGCGAAAGGAAATAGCGAAATAAAAATAGGATTTAGTGATATGAAAATAACTCAATTGCAAAAAGTAAGTCAAGAAACAATGCGCTTCATGCGGGGTAAATATCTCGCCGATGAAATCGGCGAAAATAGCAATACACTGCGGTTTCGCAGGGGTGGAAAAACGATTTTGACTATCTATATTCGCGCCGACCATTATGTTTTTCTCTTGATTTTCGGGAAAGCCGAGCGTGAAAAATTCGAGCAAATTCGTCATGAATTTGCTCCGAAAATTATACAATTTTATGACAACTCGACTACTCATCATGACGGAAAATGGGTACACATTCCGGTCAGCGATTTGGAAACTTTAGAGATGGTAAAACCGCTTATAATTTTCAAGAAAAAGCCCAATCGCAAGCCGTTTCCAAAGGACAAAGCCGTCTATGCTTATTGCGGGCATCGTTGCGATTTGTGTATTCATTACACGGGCGAAACTTGGGTTAGTCCCGAAATTATTGAAGATGCAAAACAACGTATAAAATCGCTCTACGGGCAGGTTGACGATGAGCCTGTGCCGCCGTGCAAAGGTTGCAATCACGGCGGAATAAGCGGGCTTCACGACTGTGTACAAATGAAGTGTGCAAGGGCGCAAAAGTTGTCAAAATGTTCAGATTGCAAGAAACACAACACCCACACTTGTGCAAAACAAACGGTAGGTATTCCGCCCGAAATTCACACGGGAATTATCGCGGCAGATGATGTAACTTGGGGGATTTTGCCGTATGTTCCCGGGCAGTATGGGAATTAACCAACCTTATCAAACAAGTATTAAACGCCCCGCCCCCGCCAAGCCTCCATAAAAACAAACGCCGCCTGCGCCTCCGCCGAATGCCCCTCACTCTGAAAATCAGGGCTCCCGCAAACCCCGTGAATAAGCCCGTATTCATCAATCGTAGACGGTATGTACCCATAAATTTTCTCGGCATTTTCCAGATATTTTTCATCGAGCCACTTTTCATATACGCCCCGATAAATCACCGCCGCCGTCATCATCGCGGAGGTCCCGTCGTAAAACGAATTAGGTTCATCAAGAATATCGCGGAACATGCCATTCTCGCACTGAAAACCGAGCATTGTGTCCAACATATCCCGCAAAATTTTTGTATACTTCTCAAAAATTCTATCATTCGCGGTCGCTTTAGCTTCGCTCACAAGCCGCGCAATCCCCATCAACGCCCACGCATTACCCGTCGCCCAAAGTTTTTTACGGACAAATCGCTTTTGCTCGGTGTCATAAATGTGATACAGCAGGCCGGTTTTCGGGTCTTTCAAGCAGTCGATGTAGCCGTCCATCTGCTTTTCGGCCTCGTCGAACTCGCCCATTATCGCCAAAAACGGCGGCAACATATAGCAAGAATCCACCCAAATCTGCCGCGTCGAAAACCCTTCAAAAAACGAGACTTCATTGTGCAAAACAATGCCGCCCTCGGTACGCGGGGCTTTTTTTCTGATGTAATCGAGCATTTTGAGCGCACCGATTTTGTAATAAATGTCGCCGGTAAGCTCGGATGCACGCAGAACCGCCTCCCCGCACGACGCAGGGTCAGTCACCGCCACATTGTCCACAATCGTAGCAAAGCGGCCGTCCTCCTGCTGTCGGTGAACCGCCTCCCGCGCCATATTGACATACGCCACAGTCTCGCCCGCCTCATACAACGCCTGCGCGCAGACCCCGTGCTCCCACGGATAGCGAATCACCGCAAGCATAGCGGTTTTAACCTTCTCATAAACCTTCATAATCTTCCCCCACTGTTATATTTTCCTAATTATACCACAAACACATTGACTTGTCAACGTGTTTATGGTATAATTAGGTAATAAACGTAATAGGTGATTGCGAAACTCACTACATACAGCAAAATTTTTGCGGATGTGGGGTGGCAGTCGGGGCAGAGGGGGGTAGTAGGGGTCTATGTCTGCGCCGCCGCACGAACCGCACGCCCGCCACACAAACCGTTCAAAACCCGCAACATCGACAGCAACCTTTCCCCTTGGCGACCTATGGGTTCGCAATACATTAAAAGTCTATCCCCATAAAGGGTTCTTCCATCTACAAAGTCTTTGGCACGAGAAAGTTAAGCTTGAGCAAGTGTAAAAGCGGGTCGTGCAGGTTCGTGCGGCGGCGCAGACATAGACCCCTACTACCCCCCTCTGCCCCGACTGCCCCCCTGCGGTGTGTAGGGGCGGGCATTGCCCGCCCGCTAAACGGCGAGTTTCGCAATCGCCTAAATAAACCTAAATTAAGGAGAAATACCATGAAAGTTGCAGACGGCTTTTGGCTTAATCAGCGGGGTTACGAGGTCAGCTATGCTACCCAGCCCTACGAAATCAAAGTAGAAAACAATTCCGTGAACGTCCTCGCGACAACCCAGCATATCCGCAACCGCGGCATGACACTCGGCGGCCCTGTATTGGAGATGACCTTTTCGTCCACCCGCGAAAACATAATCAAAGTCAACATCTGCCACTACAAAGGCGGCCTCGACAACGCGCCCAA
>WRMK01000125.1 GCA_009777155.1 Oscillospiraceae bacterium | reverse complement strand
TATTATGGAACGTAGGGGCGAACTGTGTTCGCCCGCAATTAGGGCGGTGGCGGGTGATTCGCGGGCGGGCATGGAAACCCGCCCCTACAAAACACCGCGCCGTGTTTCGGGGATATTTGCGGACGGTCGGGCATGGAAACCCGCCCCTACATGACACCGCGTCATGTTTGCGCGGATTTGCGGGCGCGATATATCGCGCCCCTACATATTCCGAAAATAAACCCCCGCCAACCCCTTCAACCTCTCCGCCAGTCTCGCCGTATTCTTCCCCCTTTTCATGCGCCAAATCCAGTTGCCGCCGAGAGTAGACGGGCGGTTCATGCGGGCTTTGTCGTCAAGGCCCAGTACGTCTTGCATCGGCAGTATCGCCAACATCGCTCTGCTTTGGTAGAGTGCGCGAAATGCGGCGAAATTTGCCCCCTCAAACAGGCCCGGTTTTATGTAGGTCGTGAACATCTTTCGAGTGGCGGGCTTTTGGGATTGCAGCCAGCCTTTCAGGGTCGAGTTGTCGTGGGTGCCTGTGTAGACGACGCTGTTTTTCGGGTAATGGTGCGGCAGGTGGTCGCTATCAGAATTTTCGGGGTTGAAGCCGAATTGCAGGATTTTCATGCCGGGAAAACCGCTGTCTCGGAGTAACTCGGTCACGCTCTCGAAGACCTCTCCTAAATCTTCTGCAATTATATTTATTTTACCAAGCTCGGCCTCGATGGCGTTGAAAAAATCCATGCGCGGGCCTTGTTGCCACTTGCCGTTGACCGCGGTTTTCTCACCGTACGGAATGGCGTAATAAGTGTCAAAGGCGCGGAAGTGGTCGATGCGGATTACATCGAACAAGTCTGCACATTTTTTCACTCGCTCGACCCACCACAGGTATTTCTCCTTTTTCATACGCTCCCAATTGTACAACGGGTTGCCCCAAAGCTGGCCGGTCGGGCTGAAATAGTCGGGCGGTACACCCGCAACTTTTGTCGGCACGCAGTCAACATCTAAAAGGAACAAATCGGTGTTGCTCCAGACGTCCGCGCTGTCTAACGCGACATAAATCGGCAGGTCTCCGATAATTTTCACGCCGTTTTTGTTGGCGTACCGCTTGAGTTGATTCCACTGTTTCATAAAAATATATTGCACGAATTTCCAAAAATTCACGCGCTCCGAGAGCTGTTCCCGTGCCGCCTCGATAGCTTTGCTTTTGCGGAAACGTAGGTCTTTTTCCCAGGTCTGCCACGAGCGGAGTTCGTTCTGCTCCTTGATTGCCATGAACAGGGCGTAATCGTCGAGCCATTCTGCTTCCTCTTGCACAAATGCGAGATAGCCGACGTCCTCGTCGAAGCTTTTGAATGCGGTGTTCAGCAGCTTCATTTTCGAGCGGTAGACCTTGTCGAAGTCCACGAACGCGGGGTCTGCGCCGTAGTCGGCCTCGTCACAGGCGGTCTTTGTAAGCATGCCGCCGCTCACCAAGTCGTCCAAGTCAATCATGAGCGGATTGCCCGCGAAGGTCGAGAATGACTGGTAGGGGGACTCGCCGTAGCCTGTGGGGGACAGCGGCAGTATCTGCCAGTAAGACTGCCCCGCCGCAACGAGCCAGTCCACGAACGCCTCCGCGTCCGCCCCGAAAGTGCCGATGCCGTAGGGGGATGGGAGGGAGGTGATGTGCATTAGGATGCCGGATTTACGCATGAAATTCTCCTTTCGGGTAATGCAGAAATAAGAATGCAGAATGCAGAAATGGTTGGGGTTCGTGGGTTCGTGGATTTTCCTGTTGTTTGTGGGGGTTTTCAATGTAGGGGCAGGATTACCACGGTTCGCCCGTGGGTTTTTGGCGGGTACGGTGGGGTTGCGGACGCGCAATGCGCGCCCCTACAAAACACCGCGCCATGTTTCGGGGGGGGCGGTTGCGAGGGTTCGGCGGGTTCGTGGATTTTCATGTTGTCTGTGGGGGTTTTCAATGTAGGGGCGAACTGTGTTCGCCCGTGGATTTCAGCGTTCCCGCGAAATTGCGTGCAAACGCACAACCCCGCCCCTACAAGCAAACCCCCGTGTAAACGGGGGTTTATACTTATTAAAACCAGAAATTACTTTCTTTTTCTTGCAACGATAACGCCGCCTGCTGCTACTAAAGCCAAGCCTGTAGCTACAGCCATGCTTGCAACGCCGGAGTCAACTTGTTTGGTGTCGTCGGATGCAGCCGCTGTGTCGCCTGTTGCAACAGGCGCGGGAGCCGAGATTACGAGCGGAGGTTCTTCTTCAACAGCAGAAGTTGTTTCTTCGGGAGTAGGTTCTTCAGCTGCGGGTTCTTCAACGCTTGCTACAGGTTCTTCAGCAGCAGCTGCGCCCGGGATAATGAGGGTAGCAGATACTAACTTAGAAACATCGCCAAAGCCGATGCCGAATTTAATACCGTTGTTGTCGCCGCCGAAACTGTTGTTAACAATAACGTCCCATTCTTCAAAATCAGCGAAGTTGATGGTGATAGATGTGCCTTCCGCGCCCGGAACTGCGATGTTTTTCCATGACCAGTTGTTGCCGCCACCAAAGTGGATAAATTCTACAGTCCAGTCGGGTTCTTCACTGAACTCTAATTGGATACCGGTTGCACTTTGTATAACTTCAACGGGGAGACCCCAGTCGTCGTTGTTGTCCGTGCCGTCAACAAACCAAAGGATTCTGTCTGCCGCTTCTTCACTGGGGACAAGGGTAAATGCGCTTGCCGAAACTGCGAAGCCTGCGAGCATAGCGCAAGCCACTAAAATTGCAAAGATTTTTCTCATTATTTTTTTCCTCCAAAATAATTTTTTAATTTGTATTACAATAGATAATCTTACTCGCAGGATTGCCTGTAGGTTCACCTACTGCACTTATATTAATTATACAGGCTTTATTTGCAAATTACAATAGGCAAAATGCACAATATTTTCATAACATGGACGGTAAAAAGCAACAATTGTTATAAGTTTTTTGTCGAATTATGGGAAATGGGGGGATTTTGCGGGGGAATTATTACAAAAGGGTTACAAATATTTGAACATTTGCAGATAATTGCCGCTTGTTTGTAAATTTTATTGTAGGGACGACCGCCTCGGTCGTCCGTGGGTTTACGGCGGTTGCGTGTGGGGTTTTGCGGACGAACACAGTTCGCCCCTACGTTCAATAACATTTTTACGTGGTTGAAAATTTTATTGGCATTTTAATGTAGGGAACGGTTCTTAACCATTCCGTTGATGAAACCGTGCAAATTCGCACAAATTATATAAATCGCCGAAACATACGGAACGGTTAAGAACCGTTCCCTACAAAACATCGCGCTATGTTTCGTGGGGGTTTGCGGGCGGGCAATGCCCGCCCCTACATGACACCGCGCCGTGTTTCGGGTAATTGCCGGACGACCGGGGGGCGGTCGTCCCTACAAAATACGATGTTTCTGCAAATTTTACGGGCGAACGGAGTTCGCCCCTACAAAATTATCAACACACTGCACAGGAAACTCTGAGCGTAGGGGCGAACTGCGTTCGCCCGTGGCTTTGAGTTTAGCCCGATAGACGTTTTAGCCATTCCTGTCCTCTTTTCTGTGCGTCTAACACTTCTTTGTTCGGTACGTAAGGCATACGCGGCTTGTCGAAGCCGTCTGCCAATTTCTCGGCGGCTTCATCGGATAGGACTATTCTTTTGTAGAAAGTTTCGGTTGCCATGGGTAGCACCTCCTTTGTTTATATTACGCCAACTCCAACTGCTCAAGCAATGCGTTTTGCAATGTCTGCGAAAAGTTGATGTTCTTTGCACCCGCGGCTTCGTTGAGCCATGCCGGGATTGTGAGGGTTTTCTTGACCGATTTGTTTTCGTAGAACCTTTTGTAGAACGCGGTATCGCAACGGACTAAGGAAACGGTCTCGTTGTCTTTGAGTTTGAACGACTTGGGGTCGGACGGCGGGGAGACTTTGTTGCGGAAAGTTTCCGCGGATTGCTCATACTCATAGAGCATCATGCAAAGGACGTCTTCTGCCATTTCAAGGGCGTTTGACATGTTGTCGCCGGAGGTGTAGCAACTCTCAACATCGGGGAAATTGACAGAATAGCCGCCTTCTTCTTCCGCGACAAACACTGCCGGATATACATATATAGCCATGTTTTGCTCCTTTCTAATTAAGCCCTGCGTCTTTTAAGATTGAATGTAAGGTGGCTTTTCGCACCTCTTGCGAATTGTGCCGCCCAACCGGAAATTGTTTTCCGGTGAGTGAGCTTTCCCATATTTCGTGGCTTTTTCCGTGGTGATGAAAATATGAGCCGCCTTTTTTAAGTTTACGCTTTAATTCTCCATATGTCATATTATTTTCCTCCACCATTATATTATAACACGTATATTTGCACGTGTCAAGAAAATTTATTACAATACAGTTACAATCCCGTTACAATTCGGTACAGCGATTGACATTGGTAAAAATTGGGGCTATAATAATAGTATGAATGCAACTTTTTTATACTTGCGGCGGTGTTGCTATTAGAATAGTGCGATAAATTGAAAGGTATGGCGAAAACCTTTCAAGACCCGGTGCAAATCGGGGTGAGCGAAACTTATAAATGCACACTTGTGCAGGAAGGACTATGGTGAAAATATGAGGAAACTATTATTAATCTTGCTGATTGCGGTGAGTGTTTTGGGGTTGGCGGCTTGCTCGTCGGACTCGAACGATTCGCCTTTGTCGGGCAGTGCACAGAGAGCGGACGTGGGTGGTGGCGGTAGCAGTAATATGATGGCCGCACCGGGAGACAGCTATTATGAGGCTGAGGGGGCGTGGAATGGCGATTACGGCAATACCGCGACGAGTTTATACGAAATTGACGAAATAGACACCGTTACGAGTGGCACAAACGAGCCGCTTACCCCCCCTGCAAGTGCCGAAACATCGCCTGCCGAAACGCGGCGGGTCGTAATCCGCAACGGCTTTATGGAGCTTGAGACAAAGCGGCCGTCGGAGCTGTTTCGGGTGTTGGATACTTACGCGGATTTCTTAGGCGGGTACGTCTTTTCGAGCGAGGTTAATAATTTCGATGATTACTCGCGGGTCAACGCAATCTTCAAGTTACCGCCCGAGAAGTTGGACGACTTCATGAATTATGCGGGCGACAACGGGACTATTCTCGTCTCGAGAGTGGACTCAAACGATGTGACAAACGAGTTCTACGACTTGATGACACGGCTTGAAACCAAGCGCAGGTCGCTCGAGGCCTATTATACCCTGCTGCAAAATGCCGACGATATCGCCACGATTGTGAGCATGCAACGGACGATTGACGGCATTATCGAGGAAATCGAATCGGTCGAGGGCAAACTGCGGGTTTTTCGGAGCTTGTCGGAAATGGCGACCGTCAATGTGGTTATAAGGCAGGAAATCGAGCAGGTCGAGGAGGAGGAAGAACGGCGCGAGGTCGATTGGAGCTCGCTCAGTCTCGACGATATGGGGTATTTTATCAGAACCGGGTTTATTTCGGTGGTGAACGTGATTTGGACGATTGTCGTTTGGGTGATAATCGTGGTCGCGGTGACGTCGCCGGTGTGGGTGCCGGCGGGGGTGGTTTTGGTTGTGGTTTTGAGGAGGCGGAGGAAGAAGAAGTAGCAGAAGATATAGCGATAAAAAACAAGCCCGTTTTAGGCGGGCTTGTTTTATTGTGCTATTGTGTTTAATTTCAACCATTCATGGACTGCAGGAATATCTGTCTCCCCTTTTGCAAGACCGAGACCGAGCTTTGCGAGTTCGTCATTACTGCAAGTGAGAATAAAGCCGTTCTTGTACAGCATAACCTGCATTGAAAGTATACCTATGCGCTTGTTTCCGTCAACGAACGGGTGATTTCCGATTAGTCCGTGGGCGAGACAAGCCGCCTTTTCAAAAAGCGTCGGAAAAAAATCAACACCGCCATAACTCGCAAAAGGTGCATTTAATGCCGATTCGAGCAAGCCGTCATCGCGCAAACCGTGCGCGCCGCCTATGTCGTCTATAACCATTTTGTGAAGCTTTAAAACTTCGTTTTTTGACAAGATTATCACTTCGCAAGCTCCTCATACGCCGGGCGGTAATCTTTCATTATCGCATTGTAGGCGGTTTGCAATTCGTCCGCGCCGTTCTCGTTTAAGGCGAGTTGCCCTTTAACAATAATGCTTATTATTTGTAACGAGTTTTCTGGCAACATGTCTATGTCGTTTATTATTTGTTGTTTTAGGCTCATGAGTATTGACCCCCTTTTTGTGGACGGCCTTTTTCATCACCGCCCTGTGATTATATTATAGCGCATTATTTACGTATTGTCAATAGACTTCTTCGTGCAAATCACGCCAATGTACGTTTGTCAATGATATGTTACAAATTTTTTCAAAAAACTTCACCCGATATAAGAAAAGCGTTCAAAACCTCTCTCGGAGATTTCCAATTAAGCGG
>WRMK01000124.1 GCA_009777155.1 Oscillospiraceae bacterium | reverse complement strand
CCAAAAACCTTATCAGAAACGCCAAAGCGGCGTATCTCTACCTCGGTGCGGGCAGAAAATCGCGGGAGATTATCGCGCGGTTCAAGCCCGATATAGTCCTCGGCATGGGGGCGTACATTTCGGTGCCTGTGGTTAAGACGGCGGCGAAAATGGGCGTAAAGACCGCCACTCACGGCAGCGACTCCTATCCCGGCATGGCGATTAAGCTGTTGTCGAAGTATGTCGATAAAGTTTTTGTAGCCGACGAGGACGCCAAAACCCGTATTCCTTATGCAGAAAAATGCGTGGTTACGGGCAATCCGCTCCGCAGTAACCTAAAAATGCTCGACCGCGAATCGGCGCGGGCAGAGTTAGGCTTACCGGAGGGGCTGACAATCCTCTCGTCGGGCGGGAGCAACGGCTCTAACGCCATTACGGAGGCGGTAATCGCGCTGCTCGGCTGGGAAAACCAAGTCGGCGGCATTAATCACATTCATTCCTATGGGCGTAACGGCAAGGCTGTGTTCGAGAAAATGCTGTCGGAGAGCGGCGTGAAGCCGGACCCTGAGCGGGCTATTATAAAAGAGTACATAAATAATATGTACACCTGTCTTTCGGCGGCGGATTTGGTAATTTCGCGGTCGGGGGCGATGAGTCGGACTGAAATTCAGGCGGCGGGGCGGGCTTCGGTGCAGATTCCGTGGGCGGGCGCGGCTGAAAATCATCAGTATTACAATGCGCTGGCTATGGAGAAGGGCGGCGCGGCGGTGATGATTACGGATAAGGATTTGACGCCGATGAAGCTTGTCGAGGTAGTTGAGAAGTTGTGTAAGAATCCGCGGGGGCTTGTCGAAATGGAGGTTTCTGCGAAAAAAATGTCGGCGGAGTATGCGGCGGATAGGATATTGGGGGAGATGTTGGATTTAATTCGTTGATGTTACATATCGGTTGTTTGTATTTGTAGGGACACGATATATCGTGTCCGAAAATCCCGCTATCCGCGGGAAACGCCCCGCTATCCGCGGGAAACGCCCCGCTATCCGCGGGACACCACCCCGCCTTTCGGCGGGACAACCCCCGCTATTCGCGGGAAACGCCCCGCCATTCGGCGGCGGGTTGCCCCGAAACTGCGTTTCGGCGGCGGGCTATCCCGAAACTGCATCTCGGCGGCGGGCTATCCCGCAACCGCCCTGCGCCTCGCGCGCAACGCAGGATAGGTCGTTTGAACTTAACTCTCACGAGAGCGGACTGCGTCCGCTTTTGAGACTTACTGAGTTTCCGTAAATGTAGTGCAGACTTTTAAGGTAGCGATATGCGGCGCGACGAAACGCAGTGCGGTTGCGGGATAGCCCGCCGCCCTTAAAAATCGCTGAAACCCGAAATGTAGGGGCGCGCATTGCGCGTCCGTGGGTTTTCCTGTGGTGCGGGATTTGCCGGGATTGGACTTGTGGGGTTGCGGTCGCCCTTAAAAATCCGCCGAAACCCGAAATGTAGGGGCGCGCATTGCGCGTCCGTGGGTTTTCCTGCGGCGTGGGATTTGCCGGGGTTGGACTTTCGGGGTTGCGGGACAACCTCCCGCCGATTTTCCTGTAGTGCGTGATTAGGCGGGATTGGACTTGTAAATTCGCGGTCGTCCCTACATAAATAACCAAAACAACTCAAAAAGCATATTATGAAAGGTACTTCTAAAGTGCGAATGTGTTTTTTGAAAGGTTGTGTTGGGAGTGGCAGACCGCAGGATTGAGGTTGTGGGCGGGAAGAAGCTTGAGGGTGAGTTGAAAATTCAAGGCGCGAAAAACAGTATCCTACCGCTGTTGTCCGGCACGGTGCTGTGTCGGGGAGAATCAGTTTTACATAATTGCCCTAACTTAACAGATGCCGATGCGGCGTGCAGAATACTGAATTGTTTGGGGTGCAAGTGTCGGCGGGAAAACGGCAGTATCATTGTTAATTCAAAGGAGCTTCCGAATACCGATGTGCCGCCGGAATTAATGCAGGAAATGCGCTCGTCCATTGTGTTTTTGGGGGCGATAATCGGCAGAAGCCGCTATTGTAAGCTGTCGTTTCCGGGTGGATGCGAGCTTGGGCCGCGGCCTATAAATCTGCACCTTTTGGCGTTACGGCAGATGGGCATTAAAATCAAGGACGAGGGCGGGTACTTGGATTGCAGTGCGCCGAACGGGATTCACGGGGCGCGGATTTCGTTGTCGATACCGTCGGTAGGTGCAACCGAGAACATTGTTCTCGCGGCTGTTACCGCAAAAGGTGTCACCGAAATCAACAACGCGGCGCGTGAACCCGAAATAGTTGACTTGGCGGACTTCCTGAACAAGTGCGGCGCGAAGATTGCGGGGGCGGGCAGCGGCACTATTATAATAGAGGGCGTGGAAAAACTCGGCGGCGCCGAACACGCCGTTATCCCCGACCGAATCGTCGCCGCTACTTACTTATGCTGTGCCGCAATTACACGGGGCGAGCTAATGCTGCGAAATATTGACTGTAGCCACCTGAGCGCGGTGATACCGGTGTTAGAGCAGATGGGGTGCAGCGTCTACCCCTACAAAGACCGAATTTACATAAACGCCAAGAAAACCCTCCACCCGCCGCATAAAATCAGGACTTCCGCCCACCCGGGCTTTCCGACCGATGCACAGCCGATGTTCATGGCGCTGGCATCGACCTTGAAAGGTACCACGGTTTTTGTCGAGACTATTTTTTCCAACCGATACAGGCATGTCCCCGAATTGGCGCGGTTGGGCGCGCGAATCAGCACTGACGACCGTGTCGCGGTGGTCGAGGGGGTCAACAAGCTGACGGGGGCGGCAATCAAGGCGACAGATTTAAGGGGCGGCGCGGCGTTGGTGACGGCGGCGTTGTACGCCGATGGATTGAGCAAAATTACAGGTATAGAGCATATTGACAGGGGTTATGATGATATTGTGGGGAATTTGTCTGCGATTGGAGCGACAGTGAAGTCAATTGAAAATTGACAATGGACAATGGACAATTGGCGGTTGGTTTTCAGTGGCGAAAGGAAGTAAAGATGCCGGAATTTAATCCACCTAAGCGTAGAAGTAAACCTAAGAAGAAAAAGCCGGCTAAATCTGTTAAGCCGGCTAATAGGTCTGCGCCCTCGCCTAAACCCGCACCGCAAACCCCGCCTAAGTCCGCGCCGACTTCTGCACCGCGTCCTGCGCCCCCGGCTAAACCCGCGCAATCTGCTAAAAAGCCTGCGACTTCGGCAAAGCGGCGTAGGTCTAATCGGGTGTTGTATTATGTGATGTTTCTGTTGGTATTCGTGATTGCGTTTTCGATTTTGTCTACTACCGTGCTTTTTAAGATTACGGAAGTGGTTGCGGTTACGGAAAATTCGGAGGAAACGGCGGGATTTTACACCGCAGAACAGATTGTCGAGGCGACGGGAATCAACACGGGCGCGAATCTGCTACGGCTCAACTCGGAAATTCACAGCCGCAATGTCTTGGACAACCTGATTTATATTGACTCGGTGCAGATTAAGAAAAGCCTGCCCGGGAAAGTCACGGTCTATGTCGTTGAGGCGGTGGAAATGGCGAACATTGCCGAGCTGGGGCAGACTTTTATTATATCGGAAAAGGGCAGAATTTTGGGCGCAGTCTACGGCAGCGCGGCAAATTCCAACACGATTATCTACGGCTATGAACCGGACGAGCCTGTACTCGGCGAGTATATCCGCTCGGTTGACGAGCGCAAGACCGACTTGGTCTTTGCGATTATGCAGAGGTCGGAGATGGCGGGACTGCGCGGGATTGTCAGCATTAATCTGCACGACCCGCTCGATATAACCATGAATTATATGAACAGGGTGGAACTGCAATTGGGTTCGGGGGTGGAGTTGGAACTGAAGTTACGAGTTGCCGCGGAAATGCTCGAAAATCAGATTGATGTGACCGAGCACGGCACAATCCGCTTGCAAGACCCGCTCCGTGCGGTGTTCAAGGACGACGTCGAGGACGAAATCGCGCCGTGGCTTGTCCCCGACGACGATGATGACGATGACGACGAACCCGGTGAACCCGAAGAATAGGCATTTTGACTACGTACTGCATACGCGCAAAGCCCGTAGGCAGTACATTTTCCACCATATATCGGGAGTTTCAAAATAAAAAACACAAAATAAATAAATTTTTTGTTAAAAGCTATTGAAATTCATTTTCAAATCTGATACAATATAAAGAGGAGCAAAAAATTTTGTGTTACGGGAGGCAGACATGGCGATTTTTTATGACGAAGAAGGGTTCGCGGAAGAAATTGACGAATTAGACAATAATTCAGTGTATGACGTAAATATAAAAGTTTTCGGGATAGGCGGGGGCGGCTGTAACGCGCTTGAGCATATGGCGCGGCAAGGCGTCGGCGGCGTCGAGTACATAGCTGTCAATACCGATGTCCCTGCTTTGCGGTCGAAGGACAAGAACCTTATGCGGCGACTGCAAATCGGCAGGAAGACTACCAAAGGGCGCGGCGCAGGGGGCGACCCCGCGATTGCCGCCGAATCTGCGCGGGAAGACCGCGAAGAAGTCGAAAAAGCCTTGAAAGGCGCGTCGATGGTCTTTATTTCTGCGGGAATGGGCGGCGGCACGGGGACCGGTGCGGCGCCTGTAATCGCGGATATAGCGCGGGAAATGGGGATTCTCACTGTCGGGATTGTCACCAAGCCGTTCGACTTTGAGCGGGAGCATAAAATGAACCTCGCACTCAAAGGTATCGCCGAAATGCGGAAGTATGTCGATGCGCTGGTGATTATACCCAACCAAAGATTGTTAAAACTTAACGAGAAGACCCTCAACTTTAGGCAGGCGTTCGCTATGGTTGACGATGTTTTGTACAATGTCGTCAAGAGCATGTCGGAACTGCTGAATAATACGGCGGTGTTGAATATCGACTTCGCCGATTTGAAGTCCACACTTGAGGAGGCGGGCGACGCGCACATTGCAATCGGCGTGGGTACGGGCGACAACAAGGTCGAGGACGCTGTGCAGAAAATCGTCAACTCGCCACTGCTTGAAACTTCGATTGCCAACGCGGGCAAGGTGTTAGTCAATGTCGTCATGTCCGAGGATACCTTGTTGAAGGACGTGGACGAGGTCATGAACAAGATTACCGGCGTGGCGCACCCCGACGTTGAGGTCATTTACGGCGCGGATTACAACACCGAATTGAAGGACGAAATAGTGGTGACGATTATCGCGACCTGCTTTGAGACCGGCGAGGTTGCGCGTTCAGTGCCGATTTCGGCCCCTGTGCAAGACAGCAAAGGCTTCACGATGGAGCTTGCGAATCACGATGACGACGACGACGGCGAGATTGAGACCACGACCGTGAAGACCCTCGACCAGTTGATTACAGCCAACTTGGCGGACACTTTCGAGTCCGACCCGTTCCGGGACTTGGATGAGATTTTTAAGAAGCGGTAGATTTCGACACGATTGTTAATTATGTACAACAATGCGCCTGTGTTTTGTAGGAGTTTTTGCAAACTCCTACCACATATGGGCGTGTTTTTTTCTGCAAAAAATAATTATGTCAAATTGCGAAAATTTCCGCTTTTTTACTTGAAAAATAATTAAATTTGTTATAAAATAGATATACGACTATTTTTACAGGAAGGTTATGGCTAATGACTAAAGTTATTTCATTTTTTAAGAATAAATGGACGAAGATAGGCTTTTCGGCACTTTCGCTCGGGTACGGGTTCTTTATGGTCTGGCTCTCGTGGCTGACCGGCTCGTTCTACCTGACGCCGACGAATCCTGCGGGGCTTTTCTCGCTGTTCATGCTGATTAACATACTGTTCGGGGCGGCGATGATTTACACCCGCAAGGAAATCGCAACCCAGATTGCCGCCTGTCTGCTGCACCCGTGTATACTAATAATGTTGGTGTTTGCATTTGGGAATTGGTATTTGTTGATTCCTGTGTTTGTAATTTCGACGGTAGTCTTCTTTGCGGCGGGTTCACCCGAATCGCTCAAGACGGTGCTCGGTACGATTTACTTAATTTTGTTTGTTTTGACGGCTTTGGGGTATCTTACATTGCAAACTTTCGGCATATTCAACAATATTTTCCCGGTAGACTTGGAGTTGCGCGACCCTAATTACGAGCTGTCCACCGACGGAACCTATCGTTTGGTGCGGTACATCGACAAGGAGACCAAGCAGAGCCGCACGGTCAGTTTTTACGTCGAGTTCACCGCGGACGACTTGAGTCTGCCGTTTTTGGAGGCTGAAAAGTACACGGGGGCTACCTTTATCACTACTCGCAGATTGGCGAACGAGCCGGAGGTTTTCTGGCTGTCGGACACCGAGCTGTATGTGGATGGGCGGGTTGAGGACGTGACCGAGCTGAACGATTCGGGCGGGCTTGACGATGACGACGACGAATTCGATTTCGGCGAGACGGTCATTTGGGAGCCGCCGCCTGAGTTGACTGCGGCTAATACGCCG
>WRMK01000123.1 GCA_009777155.1 Oscillospiraceae bacterium | reverse complement strand
GCCGACCCCTTGAAAATATACCTCGACCCAAGCGTGCAGGTCTCTTGCCCGTAACACATGCACGAAATTGCCGTCATGGGCGCGTTCGAGCGGCGCACCCGGCCCGCCCGCGACATACCCGGTGACATACCGCGCAGGTAGGCCCAATTCCCGCATGGCAAGCGTCATGACGGTGGCGTACAAAGCGCAGTGCCCGCTCTTTGTATCGAACAGGAAATTGCCGAGCATGGTGTTGTCGCCCGCATTATTGTCGGTGATGAGCGAGTAGTTATAGGTGTACTTCAAGTACTGCTCGAGGGATTCGGCGTGGGTGTAATCGCGGTGTAAATCCGGGGGTACGGCGTAATGGTATCTGAGATTGCCGCCCTCAGAATCGCTGTGAAGAATCCCCGCCTCTACCAAAAGCCTTATCATGTTTGTGGTCTCGGACGGCTCGGTCTCGGTATAGGCTTCGTAGACCATTTCTTCGTAGAGTTTGAGTTGGTTCAGGTATTCTTCCGCCGTCAGGTCGTATTCCAAGGTGTAGATACGCAGTGCGCCCGCATCGGGAAATTGAGGGGCAAATGTTTGGCGGGGGCGGCTTGTGTTGAAGGAGAGCAGGAGGTAATCCTCATGCTCGCTCGGCACGTCGTATAAATCGGCTTCCGATTCGGTGAGAGGTCGGCTGAAAAGTATATAGTTCTCCAAGTCTTTCAATGCGTAGGCGAAGTCGCCCTGCGAACGCCCTAAGTAATCTGTAAACCCAAGCTCGGCGGTTGGCCGCCGTTTCGGGTACAACACGTCCCACACAAAAGTTTCGGGGGCTGTCCCGCTGCTTTTTTGCAGGATACTGTCGTGGGAGGCGCGCAGGCGGCTGTCGGTTTTGTAGTTGGGGAAATACGGCGAGGTCGGGAGCATGACGGGGCGGGAACGCACTAACGGTTCAACCGAAATTGTCTGGCGGCTGAAAAACGAGTCGAGCGAGTACCCGAGCGCGCCTGTCTTCTGCATGAAGACGACATACTCGTGTTCGGGGTAGAAATTTCCCGGGAAATTTTGCATATTATTGCGGCCGCGGCTGTAGTTGACGTCCCACGAGCCGCGTGTGGGATTGAAGACCGCGCCTATGCCGTTACGCAGGTAGACGGGATTCGCGATATTCTCTAAATATACGTTCATAATCGGGGTTCTGCTGATTGTCGGGTTGTTAATCGAGAGGGAGCTGTCGATATTTATGCTGCCCGACGGCATGTACCCGCCGTGGTCGAGGGCGGGCAGATTCATGCCTGTGAAGCCGCCGCTGAATTTCTCCCCGATTTCGTAAGACAACTCAATCGCTTTGTCGGAAAGCTCGGAGAAAAATTCGATTGTGCTTTGGGTTTTTTCGGGGGGGATAATAATTTGGGCGAGTATACAGGCGATGAGTGCAATTGCGGCGGTAATCGCGCCGTTTACTCCGTGGCGGTGTATTATGGGAATGAACGGACTGCGCCGTTGCTTGCGGGGTTTTGCGGACTTCAGAAAACTCTGCTCTTGGCTTGCCCAGATGCTGTACAGCCCTAACATGCCGACCGCCAACAACGTCATTGCGGGGACGTACCGCGCTTTTGACGCGGCGACTGCGGGAATTATTACGAGTATTGCCGTAATCAGAATTGAGCCGATGAATTTACCCCGCGCAGATAGCGCGAAAATCAGCGCGAGTGCAACGCAAAGCATGATTACACTGCGCTCCAAGCCTTCTTGAAACGAGAGCGGCATGACGTACAAAACTGTTTCTATAGAACGGCCCGCGTATCTTGCGGTGGCGAGTGTTGAGCCGTCTAAGTAGACCAAGAAATAATCGGCGAAGCATCGCAGGTCGAACAGAATATCGTCGGCGATGCGGTAGTAGAGCCAGCCTAATACGGCGAACGCGGGGAAGGCGTAACGGAATTTCAAAAATAGAAATACGACATTAAAAAAAAGTGCCGCGAAAAACGACCACGCGCCAACTCGAAAGTGACTTATCGGGATTTCATAGGCTTGCACAATCAGCAGACCCATGCCGGTCGTCGCAATACACAGCAAAGCCAACCGAATCGCGACGTTCATGAACAGCGCAAGGTCGGTCTGCTTTAGGTGTGATTGGGCGGAAGTCCAAACGGGGATTTTTACTCGCGGCTTACGCCGCCGTTTCTTTGTAGGTTTCATAATAATCCTATGGTAAATAAAAATGCAGAATGCAGAATGCAGAAATAATTTAGTTTTTAAGTTTTTCCCCGACGGATACGCGCCTTGTAATTAGATAAATTAAAAGATTGTTTTCCGACGGAAATAAGCGTTGTGATTTATTTATTTCTGCATTTTGCATTCTGCATTCTGCATTAAACGTCGAATGTAACTGCTTCATCATCTATTTCTATTAGATTTAGTTTGGTTTTCTCGTTTATGAAGTCGATGATTTGGCCCATTGGTTTTAGTGTGGCGAAAGTTACTAACGAGACCCCGCCGCGCATTGCCAAGCCGCTGTCTTCGAGGGCTTTGAGCAGGGTGTCGTTTATTATGGGGGTTATTATATAAATAGTATGATGCTCTTTTATTTCCGGGGAAAACAATTCGATTAAATCGCCGAACGGTTTTTCCATCGGCACCTGCGGAATGGCGGTGAACGCGTTGAACAAATAGCCGTAGTGATTGAACTCGGTGGCTTCGTATTTTTCGCTGTTCTTCACGTCTTGCCAGCAATTTATCACGCTGTTTCCGTCTTGCAGGATTCTTTTGGTAATGGCGAGCGCGGTCTCCAAAACCGCATCGTTCATGCGCCTGTTCATGAAAACATTCTCTTTTTCCTCGCCGAAATTGCAGGAAAAATCGCTGAAAATTACCGCGCTGTTGTTGACCGATTGCTCTTGCTGTTTTATGATAATCTCGTCTTGTTTTGCAGACAATTTCCAGTGAATATGCCGTATACTGTCGCCCTCGCGATACTCGCGCAGTGAGCTGAACATGTTGCTACGGTGGGCGGTAATTCGAGATGCGGGGCTTTCGCTTTCGGTCTCGGTCTCTTTGCCGGAATCATTCGGGAGTTTTTCGCGGGGGAGGATTACCGTGCGAATCTGTATGTCGAATTTCTTCCGCAATCGGAAAAGTTTCATCACGTCATAGACCCACAGCTCGTAAATCCTGATGACGTATTCGCCGCGGAAAGGCAGGCTGAATGTGGCTTTGATGGAGCTTGATGAAAACGGCGGCAGGTCGGTCATGAGGATTTTTTTGGAGAAGTCAACTTCTTTTTCACCCCCGAGATTTTCACCGCCGGCGTCCCTAACATCGCTTTGTAACTCGCGAAAATCTTGAAAATCGCCGATAATTCTAATCGGCGAAACAGGGAATATAAAACGATTCCGCAGATTTAATTCCAAGTCGAAACTTTCAAATTTGTTTGCGATAATTTCACTTGGCATGGCTTTGAGCCGTATCGAAAAATAGCTTATCAGCATGATGATAAAGCTGATTGCGGGGCAGATTGTGAGTATAAGTAAGAGCAGCGGCATGAGGCGGCTTTGGTAGACAAAGCACATTGCCGTTACTAAGAATGTTAGTACGCCGTAGAAGACTCTGAATTCTCTCATATTTTCAATTCCATATCCCGCAGTTCGCAATAAAATTTATGGCAAGGGACACACCTTTCAGTTTTGTGCGATACGGGCGAACGAAGTTCGCCCCTACACCAGTGGTTTTGTACAACACATCGAAATTTTCCGGGTGGCTTCTTTTTTTCGCAGCTTTTTATGTTGTAGACGATTGCGAAATTTGCGGACGCGCAATGCGCGCCCCTACATATGGGGTTTTGGATTCATTTTTTAGCTACATATTGTAGGGGCGGGCATTGCCCGTCCGCAAAACAGCACGTTTTGTAATCGGCTATTTTTATGTCGGCTCTTGCGGCTCTTATTTCGGCGTTTATATCTTCATCTGACATAAATCCGTGTTCCTCTGCAACCGCCCTCATGCCCTCGATAAGATTGCGAAAACTTATTAATTCAGACACACTTTACACCTTATCTTTCTTTACAAACGGACGGTTCGTTTTTTATTACCCGCCAACTATCCACTACCCACTACCCACTACTCACGGTGGTAAGGCGGCACAATCGACTTCGCAATCTCCCGCAGTACCGTGATTTCTGTGATTTTGCGGACTTTTGCGTCTTGGGTTAGTTGCAGGCGGTGTTCGAGGACGTGCGGGGTCATGCGGAGGACGTCTTCGGGGGTGACATAATTACGCCCCGACAAAAAAGCGCACGCCTGACTTGCCCGCATTAACAAAATGCCGGCACGCGGGCTTGCACCGAGTAGCACCGCCCTGTGATTGCGGGTTGACGACACGAGCTGGACTATGTAGCGGTAAAGGCTCTGCTCAATATTCACGTATTGCACCGCCTCTTTGCAGGCGATAATTTCGGCCTTGTCGAAGACGGCGCGGACTTCCGAGAGCGGGTCTGCGGTTTGGCGGGCGGCGATTATGTTAATTTCCTGTTCGGTGGTAGGATAGCCTACTCGAATCTTCATCAAGAAACGGTCAAGCTGCGCCTCGGGTAGCGGATATGTCCCGACAAAGCCCAATTCGTTCTGAGTAGCGATAACCATAAAGGGTTTGGGCAGTTCGTAGGTCACGCTGTCCACCGTGACGTTCTGTTCTTCCATGGCCTCGAGCAGTGCCGATTGGGTTTTCGGCGAGGTGCGGTTAATTTCGTCTGCTAACAAAATATTGCACATAACCATGCCGGGGCGGTACTCGAAATTGCCGGTTTCCTTGTTATAAATCGTGAAGCCGGTGATGTCCGATGACATGACGTCGGGTGTGAACTGGGCGCGGCGGCAATTTAAGCCGGTCGCTTTTGACAATGCGGTCGCGAGGGTGGTTTTGCCCACGCCCGGCACGTCCTCAATCAGGACATGGCCGCCCGAAATCAGGGCGATTACGAGCATTTTCACGACGTCGCGCTTGCCCACGATGACCTTCTCGACTTCGTCGATTACTTGTTTGACTTTGTTTGTTAATTCCTCTGCCTGTATATTTTGCATATCATTTTTTGCCTTCCTACTATACTTTTGCAAGTCTTGTAGTCATGGAAGTGAATTCCATGACTACGCTCGCCGCCGTTGGCGGCGGACGGCGGCGTTGCCGCCGTCATAGCATTTTCGCTTTTCTAAACGTCAAGCGAAAACGCTATATATAAAGTATACCATTTTTTTGGGGGAAAAGCAAGGAAAATTTTCATTTGTAATTCATTTGTAATAATTTTATTTGGATTTCGAGCAAATTAACAGGAACGGCTTGTAAAAAATCACCACAAGCACTGCGTTTATGCCGCCTTTTATAAGGTTGAACGGTAGGAAAATCGGCAGGAGCATTTTGGTTTTGACGTGCTCACGAGTTTGCTCAATCGTCATGTCGGGGATTTGCATGTAGAGCGGGACTACGAGGTAGTTCCAGAGCAGCATTACAGCGGTCGCGGCGATACAGCCCGCGCTCAAGCCTATTGCGGCGGTTAGTAGGTTTTTGCGGGTTCGGTAAATTATGACGGCTGTACAGGCGAAAGTGCAGGTGGAGAGCATGTTTGCCGCCATTCCGATAATGCCGTCCTTGCTGACTATCAGCATTTCTATGAACGACACGGTCGCCGACATCAGAATTACCGCCAAAGGCCCGTACAGAAAGCCGCCGAGGGTGATGAAGACGTCTTTGGGGTCGTAGGTCAAAAACGGCGCGGCCGGGATTAGCGAGAGGTTGAAAAAGAACGTGACGGCTGCCGCTAACGCGCTTAGTAGGGCCATTGTTACTAATGATTTTGTGGTGAATTTCATGGTTTTCTCCTTATTAATATAAATGGGCGACTGCGTAATTCACGGGCGCGCCGTGGAAACTCGCCCCTACATGCGATAATATTTTTGTGTGGGTTGAAAATTTTTGCTGTAGGGGCGGGCTTCCATGCCCGACCGTAAATTTTGCAGTCGTCTGTATGTTTTTTCAGTGTAGGGGCGAACTCCGTTCGCCCGTAAATTAGCAATCGTGCGCCGTTTGTACGGGCGGGCATTGCCCGCCCGTAGGTTTTCGGCAACCGAAAAAATCCCCCACGAAGCCGTGGGGAATTTATACCTTTAATAAAAGGCTCTGTTTCTTTCATCCGGACTTGTTGCAACGCGCAATGCGCCGCAATTTACCGTCGGTCTCGGAATTACACCGAATCAGCCCATATAAATATGGGGTCGCGGACTATACCGCCGGTGGGGAATTTCACCCCGCCCACGAAACAAGTTATTTGATTATTCTTTGATTGCATCAACAGGGCAGATTGGCGCGCACGCCCCGCAAGCTATGCACTTCTCGGGGTCGATTACGTAGATGGGGTCGCCCTCGGAGATTGCATCAACGGGACATTCGCCCGCGCACGCTCCACAGGAAATGCAGTTGTCGTTGATTGTGTAAGCCATAATTTCCTCCTAATTATTGTACTTGATAGCAGTATAACACATAAATATAGTGTTGTCAATAGAAAAT
>WRMK01000122.1 GCA_009777155.1 Oscillospiraceae bacterium | reverse complement strand
GCATGGAAACCCGCCCCTACACACGCAAAACCCACGGGCAATCGCATCACGCCTTCACATTAAACCCCGTGCGGCTCTCAAGAATCTGCGGGAACACCTGCGTCAAATCATGCGCCTTAACCAACGGCCCGGTGCGGATTTCCCGCGTTCGATAGCCGGTTTGCGCGATAATTTTCCCGACCTTCCCGACTAACTCCCCCGCCCGCTCCTTGAAACTTTCGGGGTAGAAAAACGACAAATTCACGTCGTTACCGTCGGCGTAGAGGTCAATCTCGAACCGCCCCGCCGCGTCAACCTCAAAGGTCAAAAACAAGTGGTGGCGCGGCTTGCCGCCTTTTGCATAGGCCGCGGCGTTGCTCTCGTCGTTATCCACCCACAGCTCCCCGAACGAGCGGATTCCGTCAATTTCAAGCGGCAAAATGTAATGTGCAAGTGGCGTGAAGACCCCCGGCGCGTTAATCAGGCTCTGCAATAAATTCGAGGCGTTGTAATTGTTGATGGTCTTAATCGCGGCGTGGTCGATATTTTTATCAACGAATTCAATCAGTTGCTTCAAGGTGGACTCTCTCGCAGGTTCTTTTGCAGTGTCAGCGCGGGTTGACGTGGATTCGTCGCCCTTGTCCGAGGCCTCACTCGCCGAGCCGGTCGGGATTTCCTCCCGCTCCGCCATGCCGTTGATTATATCGGTCAAATGCTCGAAAAACGCCTGCCTTTCGGGTACATCGGGCAGATTTTTCAGTATGTCATTCAGATAATTCACAAGCTTGCTAATGTCGTCAGCCTGCGCCAATTCAGCCTCGAGCGCGGCACTCAACTCAGGGTTGAAGGCATCCGGCGAGTGATTGAACAGGCTCAAAAGCATGTTCTTGATAGTCTCCATACCGGTCTCGCCGCCGAGCTTGAAGCTCCAAACGTTTCCACTTAAAATATCCTCGTCAAAAACCAAGTTTTCTGCACGTGATAAGTACTTCAAAAAGCTCGTAATGCCGTCTTTCAAGTCAGCGTCGGCGTTTGCACCCGTGGCAACCTCAAAGGGTTCACTATCGCGATACATTCCCGCCGCCGTCTCCGCCAATTCCTTGTAGGCTTGATGGGCATTTGCGGCTTCTTCCGCGCCCCGCCCGCCGAGCAGACTCTCGGCAAGTTTCGCAAAGGCCTCCGAAAGTTCGTCCCGCAGTCTCATACCCGGTACATGGGTCATAAGTTGCGCGAAATACTCGTGCAGAACCGCTTTGTTGGTGTTATAGCGTGAAAGATTGTGAATAATTAACGGGACTAATACTTGAATCCGCTCATTATTCAACAGGCTCTCGGTCACGTTTTTGGTTAGTGCCAAGGTTTTGCCCTTCAACTCGGCAAAGTTTTCGGGCGCGTCCGCACTCGCCCACCGCTCCGCCAAGTCCGCCAAGTCCTGCGACAGTGCCTTGTTCGGGGAGAAATAGTGGGACAAAAACTTCATGTTCGCGGAGAGCGCGCTGAGTATTTCCTGCTGATTGCGGGCGTAATTCACGGCTTTGAGCATGTTCCCGACACAGGCTTTCAGCTCCTCGGCGTTCTGGGTATTCGTGGCGATTAACTGCCGCAGAATATCGTAAAATTTGTGGTCGCCAAAGAGCGTTGTGCTTTTTTCCTGCGACAAAATCTCCGACAGCAAGCCGTCCGGCGACAGGAACAGCGACTTCATCAGCTCGTCCAATTCCCCGTGCAGCTCGGTGTACCCGTTGGCTTTTGCACTCGCGAGCAACTCGAAGTTGATTATCTGCTTGAGCGACTCCAAAGCCATTGTGGGGTCTTTCGCCAGCTTGACCGACATGGGGAGGAAGTCTTTCTGCCCGAGAAGCATGTTGCCGCTTTGTCTGCCGCCGTCTCGCCCGTCTTTCGTCACCGAATCGACAGGGTTCATCAGCTGAATTATATCAAACTGCTCACCGCCGTGCGGCGACTTGCCCGCCGGGGTGTTCGAGGCGTACCCTCTGTTACTAATAGGATTCGCAAGTTGCGGTATTTTCAACATATTTTCAACACCATGCCGCCCACAGCCGCATAGACTTCAATGAAGACTGCGACATGGGACACGCCTCCCTAAATTATTTTAAGTCTTTCCCTCCAAAATAAGTGGCCTATACCCTATTTTAACATATTTTCAAAGAATTAGCAAACTTTTTTATCGAAAAAGTGGCAAAATTTTTGAATAGTTCATAAATTGTTAACAATTAGCATGAATTTTTATGTTATAATTATTGTAATTGTATAGACTTAAATGCGAAAGGGTAGGGAAAAAATATGTCTAAGCTTGAATCCGGAATGGAATCCATGATTGATATGTACCTGTTCGAGAGCAACACCTTGCTTGAACAGTTGGACGAAATTCTTCTGCGAACCGAAGAAGCGCAGACCTTTACGGACGACGATATTAATGAAATCTTCCGTATAATGCACACCATCAAAGGCTCGTCGGCAATGATGGGGTTTGATGATTTGCAGCTTCTTGCACATAAGGGCGAAGAATTATTCTTCATTATAAGGGAGGCGCCGGGCAAGCTTGAGGACGTGAGCTTTATATACGACTTGGTTTTCCGCATGTCCGACCTGTTCAAGGCCGAGATAGAGCTGATTCAGAACAGCGACGAGTATACCGCGACCGATTTCTCCGACACATTGGCGGACTTGGACAAGGGCGCGGCAATGCTGACCGAGAGTGAACATTCGGCAGCAGCGGCGGCAAGTCACCCGGTCGGCGACTACAACACCGTCGAACAGCAGAACGCCGAATACTTGGGCGAGGGCTTCATGACCGTGCGGATTTTCTTCCAAGAAGGCTGCAAAATGGAGAACCTGCGCTCGTTCATGCTACTCAACAAAATCAGAGAAGAAGCCGACGTCAAGGACTTCAACCCGGTGGACTTAGAGGGCGACCCGAACGCTTGTGACGCCATAGTCGAGAACGGCTTTACCGTAACCTTCAAAGCCGACGATAACGATGAAATTCTGAAACTTATTGAGAGTGCAATAAACGTCGAGGGGTACGAGATTGTACACGATTCGAGTGCCGATAAGCAGGAAGTATCCGACGATGCTCATGACGACGCTCACGACGACCATGACAAGGATGCCGAACACGCGCCCGACACAACCGCGAAAACCCCGCACCCGGACAGCAGTTCCGCCCTTGCCGCCCCCGCAACCCCGACCGCGAACACCAACCAAGCCGCCGCCCATTTGGCAGGTAAGCAGAGCATTATCAGCGTAAACCTCGCCAAGTTGGACCAACTTCACGATATTGTAGGGGAAATTATCACCACCGAGTCAATGGTAATATCCAACCCGGAGTTGGAAGGGTTGAAGCTGGAAAGTTTCCTCAAGTCGGCGCGTGAGTTGAAAAAGTTGACTGACGAATTGCAAGATACTGTAATGTCCATCAGAATGGTTCCGTTGGCGGGGCCTTTCCAGAAGATGAACCGCATTGTGCGCGATATGAAAATGAAACTCGGGAAAGACGCCGAATTGAAAATCGAGGGCGAAAGCACCGAGGTAGATAAAACCATAGTTGACAGCCTTAACGACCCGCTGATGCACCTCGTGCGTAACTGCATGGACCACGGGATTGAGACCAGTGTCGAGGAGCGGATTGAGCGGGGCAAGCCCGCGAAGGCCACCGTAACTTTAAGCGCGGTAAGCTCGTCGGGCGAAGTCGTAATCACCGTGAGCGACGACGGCAAGGGCATCGACACCGAAAAAGTCCTGCGTAAAGCCGAGTCGAACGGCTTGCTCATGAAGCCCGCAAGCGAGTATACCGAACGGGAAATTCAGCAGATGATTCTCATGCCCGGCTTCTCGACGAACGACGTCGTTACCGAGTTCAGCGGGCGCGGTGTCGGTATGGACGTCGTCCGTGACAACATCGAAAAGTGCGGCGGTACTCTCACAGTCGAGAGCAAACACGGCTTCGGGACGACTTTCAACATAAAAATCCCGCTGACACTCGCAATTATTCAAGGTATGGAAGTCAAAGTACATGATACAGTTTTTGCAATCCCGATTTCGACCATACGCCAAAGCTTCAAGGTGCAAAACAGCGAAATTATCAAGGACACTCAACGGGGCGAGATGATAATGATACGCGGCGAGTGTTACCCGATAATGCGCCTGCACGAGAAGTTCGCCATTCCGAGCGATATTACCGACTTTGAGGACGGCATACTGCTGTTGGTTGAGACCGACGCAAAGAGCGTTTGCCTGTTCGCCGACAAGCTGATAGGCGAACAGCAGGTAGTCGTAAAGCCGTTCCCCGCCTACCTCAGCAGGTATAATATTAAGGCGGCGGGCTTGTCGGGTTGCACGATTATGGGCGACGGCAGCATTTCTCTAATCATAGACGTGGCTAATTTAATAGAAGCTTATTAATGAAAGGGCATGGTGAAAAACATGGCAAACACAGGCGGTTCTTTATTCGCGCAGAAATCAACCGATAATTCGGCGCGGATTGAAAAAGAAGAAGAAATTACCAAGGCGTTGACTTTCGCTATTGGTGAGCAGGTTTACGGGATTGAAATCCCGTATGTCGTGGAGATTTTGGGCGTGCCCAAGATTACCCGCGTACCCTGCATGGAAGTGCCTTACTTTATTAAAGGTATAATCAACGTCCGCAGTAAAGTGGTGCCGGTGGTTGATGTGCGCTCCTGTTTCGGCAAGGAGGAGGTCGAGTATAACGAAAAGACCTGTACTATTATAGTGGCGATGAACGATATTACCGTGGGCCTAATCGTGGACGAGGTTTTGGAGGTTCTTTCGGTAATGCAGAAGAATATCGCAACCACGCCGGACTTGAACAACGTCAACGAGAATAAATTCATCGAGTATATCTTGGAAATGAACGACGGAATCAAGCTGATTCTCGACATAAAGAAGATTATATTCGACCACGATATGATGTTTAGTCTCCAGTAAATCTAATCTGCTTTTAGAACATTAACACTTATAATATTTATGAAAGGATGACCCCATGCCGCAACTTACTTAAAAAGTTTGTGCGAGTTATGGCGGCGTGGTACTGAAATGTTAGCAAAAATAACCGATGCCGAGTTTAATCGGCTGACTAAATTTATGCTGGATAAATATGGCATAAACTTGACCCAAAAGCGAATCTTAATCGAAGGCAGGCTCGGCTCTGCCCTGCAACAGCGCGGCTTCACCGACTTCAAAAGTTTCTTAGACATGGTTTTCGCCGACAAAAGCGGCACCGAAATGATTAATTTACTTAACAGATTGACTACGAACCATACGTTTTTTCTACGGGAGCAGGAGCATTACGACTTCATGAAAACCACCGCCCTGCCTTACTTTGAGAAGACAAAGCGGGACAACAAGATTTCCATTTGGAGCGCGGCCTGTTCGAGCGGGGAAGAACCCTATACCAACGTCATGGCTTGCATGGAATACTTCGGGGGCAAGGCGGCGGCGTGGAAGATTGAGGTTCAAGCGACCGATATTTCAATGCGCGCAATGACCAAAGCCAAGGAGGCCGTCTATCACCAAGACTCGATGAAAAATCTGCCCGATACTTGGAAGAAAAAGTATTTTACGTCGGTCGGCAACGACTGCTTCAAAGTCAGCCCGACTGTCACCGATAAGGTCACGTTCAAGACCTATAACCTCATGGAACCCATTCCGTATCGCGCCTACCCGTTCGACATTATTTTCTGCCGTAACGTCATGATTTATTTTGAGCACGACACGAAAATCGCAGTGGTGAACAGGCTTTACGACGCGCTTATCCCCGGCGGATACTTATTTATAGGGCACGCCGAAAGCATCACCCGTGACGCAACCAAATACAAGTTCATAAAACCCGCAGTCTACCTCAAACCGTTGCCCGGAGCGGAATAGCGACCTAAGTACCCCGTGGCTCTGCTGAAAGTAAGGAGAATTACCGTGAAAAAAATTAGGTTACTTATTGTTGACGATTCTGTCGTTTTCAGAACCATGCTATCCAAAAATCTCGGCGCGTTTAACGAAATCGAGGTAGCGGGGACGGCGGGCGATGCTTTTGAGGCGATGAGAAAAATTGAGGAGCTGAAGCCCGATGTAATCACCCTCGACATCGAAATGCCGCGGGTGAACGGCTTGGATTTTTTGAAGCAGTTTCTGCCGACACACCCCATTCCGACAATCGTCGTCACCTCCACCCCGACGAGCGCGTTCGACGCGATTTCAATCGGCGCGGTCGAGTTTATCAAAAAGCCGAGCCAAATCGAGATGCCGGAGTTTATCAAAGAGCTCGGTAAGAAAATCGTAATCGCCTCAAATGCGCGTGTAAGGCGGGTTTCGGCGGTGTCTACCAAGACGGCTGTACCCCTTGCGACTATTGCAAGCGGCACAAATTCAAATAAAATTATCGCAATCGGCGCGTCCACAGGCGGCACGGAAGCTTTGGCGAGCGTCCTCGAAAACCTGCCCAAGACAACGCCGGGTATAATCGTGGTTCAGCACATGCCCGCGGGCTTCACGAAGATGTACGCAGAGCGGCTCAATCGGGTCTGCAATATGGAGG
>WRMK01000121.1 GCA_009777155.1 Oscillospiraceae bacterium | reverse complement strand
ATTCTTTTTGACGACTTTGCTTTCGCAATGCCGCTAAGCGCTTGGGAAGGTCCGAACGGAGCTGACATCGATCTCTACAGAGGTGTAGTAGGAGCTTTAAACACGCAATATGACCGTACAATTTTGGTTGGCACAATCACCGATTCTGAAATTGCAGACATTAGAAACAGATTGAATCAAGCCAATTACAGGGCAATTGAAGATGTTTTAAACAGAGAATTCCAGGCATGGAAAGCGTCTCAAGAGTGATCTTTAGTTATTTAGATGTTTAAAATAATAACAGAGCGCGAAGCTGCGGATTTAATTAAAGACGGTGATTGCATCGCCGTCAATTCATTTTTGGCGTTGTCCAACCCCGAAGCCCTCCATGATGCCTTGTACGAGCGGTTCGCCGCAACAGGTTCGCCGAAAAACCTGCGGCTTTTCTGTGCCGCCGGATTCGGCGCGTGGGACGAGAACCGCTTCGCCGACCGCTATATAAACGCAGGCGCAGTCCGCGAAATCATCGCAGGACACTACAACAGTATGCCCAGTGCCAAACGAAAGGCGACAGCGGGCGAAATCGAGGCGTACTGCCTGCCGCTCGGCGCGTTGTCGCACAGCATACGTGCGGCGGCGGCGGGTAAAGACTGGCTTTTAAGCGACGTCGGCATCGGGATTTACTGCGACCCGCGAATTGACACCTACGCCCTCAACGATATTTCAACCAAAGAATTAGTGCAACTCCGTGAATTCGAGGGCAAGGAATACCTGCTGTACTCGACCCCGAAAATCGACATCGCCTTCATCAAAGGCACAACCGTAGACCCGAACGGCAATATCTCCTTTGAAAAGGAGTATCTCACGGTCGACGCGTTGCCCTTGGCACAGGCGACGAAACGCAACGGCGGCAAGGTGATTGTGCAGGTGGAACGCGTAAGCCACGAGTTCTCGCGCCCCCGCAACGTCATTGTGCCGGGGATTTTGGTCGATGCAGTCGTAGTCGTCGAGAACACAGGCGACACAGGCGAGTACAACCCGACCTTGTCCGGCGACATACACGTCCCGTCCTCGCACATGGATTATTTTATCAACAAACTTTCGACTACCAAGAACAAAAAGGTCAAAGCGGGCGACCAAACCGCCGACATAATCGGCGAACGCGCCGCACGAGAGCTGCGCCCCGGCCATATCGTCAACATCGGCATCGGCACATCCGAAATGGTGGGCAAATACGCATCACAACAGGGAATTTTGAAGGACGTGCATATCACTGTAGAGGCGGGCGGTGTCGGCGGGCTTCCTGCGCCCGGTGTGGCGTTCGGCGCGACAATCGGCGCGGACATGATATGCGACATGGCGACCCAGTTCGACTTCTACGACGGCGGCGGCCTCGACATATGCTTTTTAGGCGGCCTCGAAGCCGACATGCACGGCAACGTCAACGCCCACAAGTTGGCAGATAGCTACTCGGGTATCGGCGGCTTTGCGAATATCACACATTCCACCAAAACTATAGTCTTTTGCATGAGTTTCACCACAAAAGGACTAATTGCAACAAAACAAAACGGTAATGTGTCCATCCTGCAAGAAGGCACATTACCTAAGTTCAAAAGGGACATCTCCGCCATAAGTTTTTCGGGGCGTAACGCCGTCAAACGCGGCCAGCAAGTGCTATACGTCACCGAGCGGTGCGTATTCGAGCTGACCGAAAAAGGGCTTGCACTCAAGGAGGTCTACCCGGGCATTGATGCCGAGCGGGATATTTTGGGCATGTTGGATTTTGAATTGTCGTAATCCAATGTTCGGACGCGATATATCGCGTCCGAACGGCATTGCGCGGACGCCATGTAGGCGTCCCTACGTTCGTCACCACAGCAAAGCGGCAATCCCCGAAATCGGAGATTGCCGCTTTGCCTACATAAAAAAGTTGTGATGAAGTCGTGATGAATTATTCCGCAAATCCGCTCTCGATAAGCTTTGCCAAGCCGTCAACAGCTTGTTGCTCGTCCGCACCGTCGGCAAGAATACGTATGCCTGTGTTTGCCGTAATGCCGAGCGACAACACGCCGAGCAAGCTTTTCGCGTTGACCCTGCGCCCCTCTTTTTCGACCCAAATCGAGGACTTATACTCATTTGCTTTTTGAATAAAAAAGGTTGCCGGTCTTGCGTGCAGACCAACCTGATTTGTCACATTTATTTCTTTAACGAGCATATCTTTACCCCTCCAAGCGTTCGTTTTTCTCTACGTAATATACAGTATATATGGAAATTTAATTTAAGTCAACAGGGATTTTTAGTTTTCTTGTTAAACTGCGAAATATTCTCTTAATTCGTCCAATATCTATAAATATTATGCAAGGTATTTGTAAAATTTATACAAATATCTTTCAACAAGATTGTGAAAAATAATCAGAGTTTCTTGCCTTTGGTGGGGGTACGGGGCGGGGTGTACTTCTTTTCGGTGGCTTGCCCGAGGATTTTCAGCTCTTTTTCGGTCAAGTCGAGGTGCTCGCCCGGTTTGAGCATGCCGAGCTTGACCCCGCCTACGCTCGTCCGTTTCAAACGAGCGACCTCCAAGCCCACGGCACTGCACATTCTGCGGATTTGCCTGTTTTTGCCCTCGGTAATCGCAATTTCGAGCACAGTTCGCGCCTTCTTGTCACCGGTCGCCTTCTCGCTCACAACCACGTTAATCTCGCACGGCGCGGTCATTTCGCGCGCACCGTCCTCACCGATATTGACCCCCGCACAAAGCCGCTCGATGATTTCCTCGGGGATTACATGTGGCAGTGTCACGCGGTACTTCTTCTTGATTTGCAGGCGCGGGTGGGTTATGCGATTGGCGAAATCGCCGTCGTTCGTCAACAGTAGCAGCCCCTCGGAGTCTTTGTCCAATCGCCCAACCGGGTAAACCCGCTCCTCAACGCCTTTCAGCAGCTCGGTGATTAACTTTTTGCTGTGCGAATCTGCCAATGACGAGGTGTACCCGCGCGGCTTGTACAGCTTGATATAGCGGATTTTGCGCGAAAATTCAAGCCGCCGCCCCATGACGGTGACGATGTCGCTTTTGGAAGCCTTATCGCCGATTCGGACGGCTCTGCCATTGACTTTCACCGCCCCCGCCTTAATAAGCTCCTCGGCGGCACGGCGCGAGCAATGCCCGCTTTCGGCTATTAGTTTTTGAAGTCGTTCTTTATCCTTGTTCATATTTTCGCCTTTCGTTAATTATTAACAAACCTATCCTTGTATGTTTTATGGACTTTGTGAGGGGCAGAGGGGGGTAGTAGGGGTCTATGTCTGCGCCGCCGCACGAACCGCACGCCCGCCACACAAACCTATCATCTCCCGCCACCTCGACATGAACCTTTCCCCTTGGCGACCTATGGGTTCGCAATACATTAAAAGTTTGTCCTCGCAAAGGGTTCTTCTATCTACAAAGTCTTTGGCACGAGAGAGTTAAACTTGAGCAAGTGTAAACGCGGGTCGTGCGGGTTCGTGCGGCGGCGCAGACATAGACCCCTACTACCCCCCTCTGCCCCTTCTACTCGCAAAAACATTGTACCGCAATATACCGACTTTGTCAAGCAAAAATTTTACACCACCTTAAAAACTCCCGCCCGATAAAAAATTTTCAAAAAACACTGGCTTTTTTTCCCAACCCATGTTATAATAGATATAATGAGAACCCGTACGAATAAGCAAAGCACCGTCTGGACGGCTGATTTTCCGCCAGACTGCGTTAAAATTTTCCGCAATGCACAAAGCATTACGAAAAATTTTGCCTTGCCTGACGAAAAATCCGCTCGTCCACACGATACTTCGCTTATTCATACGGGTTCTATAAACAAAAAATTATCAGGAGGACAACCCATGAGCAAAAAATTTGTGTATCTCTTTACAGAGGGCAACGAGACAATGCGCGAGCTTCTCGGCGGTAAAGGCGCGAACTTGGCGGGCATGACCAACTTAGGTCTGCCGATTCCGCAGGGCTTCACCATTTCGACCGAGGCTTGCACCCAGTATTACGAGGACGGCGAGGCGATTAACGCCTCTATCCAAGCCGAAATCATGGACAACATTACCAAAATGGAAGGCATCACGGGCAAAAAGTTTGGCGATAAAGACAACCCCTTGTTGGTTTCTGTTCGTTCGGGTGCAAGAGCATCCATGCCGGGCATGATGGACACCATTCTGAACCTCGGCCTGAACGACGAGGTTGCTGAAGTAATCGCCGCAAAGTCGGGCAACCCGCGCTGGGCGTACGACTGCTACAGAAGATTTATTCAAATGTACTCCGACGTTGTTATGGAAGTCGGCAAGAGCTACTTTGAAGAATTAATCGACAAAATGAAGGAAGAAAAAGGCGTCGAGCTTGACACCGAGCTTACCGCCGACGACCTCAAAGCTCTCTCAAACCAATTCAAAGCCGAATATAAAAACAAACTCGGCGCGGATTTCCCGGCTGACCCGAAAGAACAGCTTATGGGCGCGATAAAAGCCGTTTTCCGTTCGTGGAACAACGACAGGGCGAAGTATTACCGCCGCATGCACGACATTCCCGGTTCGTGGGGGACAGCCGTAAACGTACAAGCCATGGTATTCGGCAACTTAGGCGATACTTCAGGGACAGGCGTTGCGTTCACTCGTAATCCCTCTACAGGCGAGAAAAAGCTTTACGGCGAGTATCTCCTTAACGCGCAAGGCGAAGACGTTGTTGCAGGAATCCGCACACCTAACAAGATTGAAGAAATGGCGAACGTCTTACCCGAAGCGTACGCAGAATTCGTTCAAATTTGCAACAAACTTGAAACTCACTATAAAGATATGCAGGACATGGAGTTCACGATTGAGGACAAAAAGCTCTACATGCTCCAAACACGCAGCGGCAAGCGTACAGCGGCGGCGGCACTCAAAATCGCCTGCGACTTGGTTGATGAGGGCATGAAGACCGAGCAGGAAGCCATCTGCATGATTGACCCTAAGCAGTTAGACCACCTCTTACACCCGCAGTTTGAAGCCGATGCACTCAAAGCGGCAACCCCGATTGGCAAAGGCTTGGCGGCGTCTCCCGGCGCGGCATTCGGCGAAGTTGCATTCACTGCCGAAACGGCGGCTGAGTGGGGCAAAGCGGGCAAAAACGTAATTCTCGTGCGGCTTGAAACAACTCCCGAAGACATCGAAGGCATGGACTTCTCTAAAGGTATACTCACCGCAAGAGGCGGCATGACAAGCCACGCGGCGGTTGTTGCGCGGGCAATGGGGACATGCTGTGTTGCGGGTTGTGGCGAAATCAGAATCAACGAACACGGCAAAACTTTCGACCTCGGCGGCAAGACCTACAAAGAGGGCGACGTCATCTCGCTCGACGGCTCAACCGGTAACGTCTATGGCGAAGCAATCCCGACAGTTGAAGCCACAATCGGCGGCGACTTCGACCGCATTATGACTTGGGCGGACAAGTACAAGACCTTGAAAGTCCGCACCAACGCCGACACTCCCGCTGATACTAAGCAAGCGATTAAATTCGGCGCGCAAGGCATTGGCCTCTGCCGTACCGAGCACATGTTCTTTGAAAAGGACAGAATCGCGGCAATGCGCGAAATGATTTGCTCCGATACACTCGAAGAGCGCGAAAAAGCCTTGGCAAAGCTTGAACCCATGCAACAGGGCGACTTTGAGGCGATTTATGAAGTTATGGAGGGCTACCCCGTGACTATTCGTTTCCTCGACCCGCCGCTCCACGAGTTCCTGCCGACCGACGACGGCGATATTGCCGACTTGGCAAGCACGATGGGCAAGTCTGCGGCTGATATTAAGGCGATAATCACATCTTTGCACGAGTTTAATCCAATGATGGGTCACAGGGGCTGCCGTTTGGCGGTGACTTACCCCGAAATCGCGGCAATGCAGACCCGCGCAGTAATCAAAGCGGCAATCGCAGTCAACAAAAAGGGTATGAATGTTGTGCCCGAGATTATGATACCGCTGATTGGCGAAGTTAAAGAGCTTCAGTACGTTAAAGCGGTAGTGGTTGAAACTGCCGACAAGCTGATTAAAGATGCGGGCGTTTCGCTCAAGTACATGGTCGGTACGATGATTGAGATTCCGAGAGCGGCGTTAACCGCCGACGAAGTGGCTACAGAAGCGGAATTCTTCTCGTTCGGTACTAACGACTTGACACAAATGACATTCGGGTTCTCACGCGACGACGCGGGCAAATTCCTCGATGCCTACTACAACACAGGCATTTACGAGTTCGACCCGTTCGGCAAAATCGACTTCACCGGTGTTGGTAAATTGATAGAAATGTCGGTTAAACTTGGGCGCAAGACCCGCCCCGACATCAAGCTCGGCATCTGCGGCGAACACGGCGGCGACCCCGCATCAATTGCGTTCTGCCACAACGTCGGCTTGGATTACGTCTCCTGCTCGCCTTTCAGAGTGCCGATAGCGCGGCTCGCGGCGGCACAGGCGGCGATTGAAAACGGCAATGTTACTAATAAAGGTTAATTGAGGCTATGAGGGCGCGGATTTCCCGCGCCCTTTTTCTTTAAGGTTGTTTAGATATTTGCAGAGCCTGCAATTTTACGGGCGCGCAATGCGCGCCCCTACATGCGGCGATGGGGCAGAGGGTTTCATGGACTTAGAGGGGGGCAGAGGGGGGTAGTAGGGGTCTATGTCTGCGCCGCCGCTTTGAAACGCACGCCCGCCACACAAAC
>WRMK01000120.1 GCA_009777155.1 Oscillospiraceae bacterium | reverse complement strand
GACTAACTGTATAATTAACATAGTTGTCTAAGCGTTTATCGCATTGTAATCCGTGTTCTGCAAAAGCTGTAAGATACCGCAATGAAGTATGAACACCATAATCTTTATCGCTCCATAAGCCGCTTTCGCCTTGCTTTTTCAACATTTTTACAATTGAATTTTGTTCCCAAATTAAATTATAAATGTCTTGACATTCCGAGAACGGCTTTCCGCATATTTCGGTAAGCGTTCGATACTTTATAGCAGGGTTTTCATCTTCTGTGAGTCGGTCAATTATACTGTTCATTTGAACCTCATGTTGTATAAATTTTATCGCAACCCTGCGAAAGTCAATGCGCCTAATGTAAAATTAACACAGCGATATAAAATCTTCAATCAACTTGATTAATTCCTCAACTGTTTTAGTTCCGTCCAATCGCAAAATAGGGCAATTCAAGTTTCCAAGCCATTCCTCGTGCAATATTTTGCACCGCTCGGGTGGTTTAAGTATATCATAATTTACCGCCCACTCAATAAACTTTTTATGCTCATCATACATGTCGCCGCACTTGTTTATTCTTTCGCCGAAACGCTTGTATTCCCGCTTTTGAAGCCGATTTTTACGAATATTGGCAGGCGTGTAAATAAATATAACCAAGTCAAATTTCGGAATAAAAACATCTCCCCAATCGCACAATGAACCCGATATTGCACACTTCGGGTTTTCCGCTATGCTCGCTGACATAAGTGAAATTCGTTCTTCACGAGGGCGAGAATTTGTGAACGGCGGGTTGGTCGGCAACCAGAAAAAATTGTCTGTGTCAAGCCATTTATAGCCGTGTTTTTGCTCCAACGCCTGCGCTAATGTGGTAGTACCCGCACCCGAGGCGCCGACGATATGGATAACATTTATTTTTTTCATGCAATTCACCTCAAAGTGTAAATTTATTTGCAATTCTGCGAAAGTCGGTTGGTGTGTTTTATGTTTATTTGATACGTTAAGTATTATCAAAAAATCTGCTAATGTTCTGCGCTCGTATTCTGTGTTTGGGGGCGTGGTGTTGGTTTTCGATATGGTGTTCTCGCGGTCGAGTTCTTCGTACACCGAAATGAGGCAGTAGGCGGCTATTTTATCCGTGCTATTCTTGCTCGTGTTTGTTTTATAATAGCATTGTAACATAAAATGCCCTGCTTTGTCAAGGGCGGGAATGAATTTTTAATTTATTCCCGCCGGGCAAGTTTTGGTTTATCCCGCGCCCCCAAAGGCGAATTAATTCCCAATTGTTTCTCCTATTGAAAAGTGTTCTAAATTCTCAAAAAACTATTGACACCCCCCCAAATAAATGCTAAACTATATAAAGAGAAAGCCTTCACACAAACCCCATCCACCCCACCCAAAACCAAAAAAGGAGCCACACCAAATGAACAAAAAGAAAACCCCCAAACTAAAAACCCTACTCCCCTACGCCCTCGGCGGCGCAATCGGCATAGCAATAGGCCTACTTGCCTTTTACGGCGGCTACAAAGCCGGAGCGGCCGCCGACGAAGGCTCATCGCTCGGCATACTGCTCGTCTCCCTGCTCCCGGCCATAGCGTCGCTGTTTATCGGCTTAGTTTTACACATAATCCTGCACGAGGCGGGGCATTTAATCGCAGGTCTTCTAAGCGGCTACAAATTCATCTCCTTCACCGTCGGAAACATAATGGTCATCAAAGAAAACGGCAGGTTGAAAATCAAGCGATTTTCCATTGCGGGAGCGGGCGGACAATGCCTGATGTCGCCGCCCGAACCCACCAACAACACCTATCCTTTCAAGCTCTACAACCTCGGCGGCGGCCTGATGAATTTTATTGCAAGCGGGATATTTATCGCAATTTTCCTGCTCACAAAAAGCAATCAATATGCGGGCGATATTTTTATTACACTTGCCGCAATCGGCGTGGTTATAGGCTTGATGAACCTGTTGCCATTGAAAATCGGCGGCATTTCCACGGACGGGCAGAATATTATTTCACTCACCAAAAACGAACAATCGCGGAAAGCCCTTTGGTGCTTGCTGACCGCAAACGCGCGCATTGCCACGGGCGAAAGGGGCAAGGACCTGCCGACGGAATGGTTCGTTTTCCCGGAAGACTACGATTTCAACGACGCCATATCAGCCAATCTCGCCATAATGGGAGCGGGGCGACTAATCGCCTGCCATGAATTCGACCAAGCCAAAGCCCTTGCCGAGAAAATCCTCAACAAAGGCGATAAATTAATCGGACTGCTCAAAAACGAAGCCCAATGTGAACTATTATTTCTTGAAATAATAACCGAGAAAAACCCGGACAAAATCGCGCGGCTTTTCACCCCGGAACTTGAAAAATACATCAAGGCAAGCAAAACCCACTTGTCAAAGCACAGGCTGATGTACGCCTACGAAAAGCTTGTCTCAGAAGACGACGAAAAGGCCCGAAAATGCCTCGAAACTTTCAATAAAATCTGCCTTACTTACCCCTACACGGGCGACCGCGAGTGTGAAAAGGAGTTAATCGGTGTCGTGGACACTAAAATAAGCACTTCACTTTGAGGAGTGAAGTGCTTTTTTAGTAGAACAAACTGCGAATATTTTTATCTAAATCCTTTTCCTTTAGATTTATTACTAATTCCTCTATTGCTGACAAACTCGCAATACTGCATAAAGTTACTGCAACAATCGTTATATTTGCTACATGATAGAATAGCGGAAATAAAAATAATGCTAACCCTGTGGCTTTATTTGCGTAAGTATGCAAAAAAGCGACCGAATGATATTTTGCAAATCCTATTAATAATGATACAAGCCTTATTATCGCTATTGCCACAATCCAATATATCAACCACAATTCCCATGATATTAGCGGAATAAAAACAACGACCATGACGGAAACAAGAATAAAATCGGCAATACTATCCATAGTTGCCCCTACTTTGCTAACAGTATTTGTTTTTCTTGCAATATATCCGTCTAATATATCGCTTATGCCACACATAAAATATATGGCACAAAAAAGGGCTGTTAGAGGTTTTATGGATAATAGAGAAATAGCCCCTATTATTCTGATTGTCGTTATTATTGTTGCGACATATTTGATTATTTTCACCTTGCCTATTATAAATTTCTCAACCCACGTCCCGAATAGCCGCCTGTTTTATTGGGATTGAACAGCATTTATCTCATCCCGCCTAAACGCCACCTTCAAAAGTATCGGCGTCAACAACGTAGTCACAATAACCACAATAATAACCCCCGAAAACAGCCCCGAATCCATCAGCCCAATCGCAATCCCCTTAACCGCAATGACAATCGCCACCTCGCCCCTCGAGACCATACCCGCGCCGATTTGGAAGCAAAGCCGCTTTGAATACCCGCAAATTCGCCCGCCCAAACCACAGCCGAAAAGTTTCGTCGCGATTGCAACGATTAGCAGTAATGCGGTGAAAATCACGGTCGAGGCAGTCAACCCGTCAAAAGTCATCATAAGCCCCACGCTCACAAAGAATATCGGCGAGAAGAACATGAAAGACAGGGTCGAAACTTTGTCGTGGATATAATGCTCGGATTTGTTACTGCACAGAGCCAATCCCGCAAAATACGCCCCGATAATATCGGAAACGCCGAAATACTCGGCAATGTACGCAAAGAAAAAGCAAAACGCCAACCCGAAAATGCAGAGCCTGCGCCTGTTGCCGAACTTGTTACTGAGAAACCCGAAAAACTTTGACATATAGACGCCGCAGACAATTGCCAACACGAAAAACAGGCAAATTTTAAGGAGCGTCAGCCCTACCGCCGCCATTTCCATGCCGCCACTTTCAGCACCAACGCCGCCCCCGCCTCCGAAAGTAATTGCCAACAGCAATATAACCACGCCGAGAATATCGTCAATCACAGCCGCCCCGAGGATAACCGTGCCGGCTTTTGTGCTTAACTTGCCCATTTCGGTCAATGTTTCGGCGGTGATACTCACCGAAGTCGCCGTCAGGATTACGCCAATGAAAATACTTTCATAAAACCCCAACCCGAAAAGACTCGCAAGCGCGAACCCGCCCGCCAACGGCAAAATCGCGCCGAGTACCGCAATAGTGAGCGACTGCCGCAACGAGCAACGCAACTGCTGAAGGTCGGTCTCCAATCCCGCCGAAAACATCAGCAGAATCACCCCGATATCGGCAAGCGCACCGATTAACTCATTAGGCCGCACAATGTTCAACAACGCAGGCCCCAGCACCACCCCCGCAAGCAACGCACCCACCACCTGCGGCAGGTGTATTCTGCGGGTAAACAACCCAAAAGTTTTCGTCAAAATCAGCACGAGTGCTAACATTAATAACAAGTTCATTTCCATTTCTATTCTCCATCATTATCACCGTTGAAATATTTTGCATAATCCCGTCTGCTGTAGAAAACATTTAATACTTCTACAGTTTTTTCTTCTTCTTTAACATCATAGACTACGATGTAATTTTTAATTGTCACTTTTCTGTAACCGAGTTCGTACAGCGGAGATTCTACGCATCGCGGATTCGCGAACGGCTGTGTTTGCAAGGTTTTTATTTTGCTTTTGATTTTAGCCATTAGATTTTGGGCGGCTTGCGGTGCAGATAACTCTACGGATATATACCTAAACAAGCCGTCTATATCGGCCAAGGCATCATCTGAGAGTATGATTGTATATTTAGAAGCCATATTTTTCCCTCAACCTCTCAAAAGCCTCATCGAAATCAACGAATTGCCCGTTTTCGATTTGCTTTTTACTTTTCATCAGTTTCATGCAAATTTCGGCCATAACAAAGTTCCTTTCATAAGTCTCGGTACTCATGATAACCATATCCCCATAACCATTCTTGGTTATAAAGATTGGCTCGCCGACACTGCGGCAGAGTTCGGATATTTCGGTGGTGTTGCGTAAATCGGTTATTGGTCTGATTTGTGGCATTAAAATCACTCCTCGTAAATTATTTTATACATAATTATAGCATAGTTTTGTACAAAAGTCAAGTGCAAATGTCAAGAAATTTCCGCAATCAAATCCCTAAAATAAGCCGCCTGCTCAAAGTCAAGCACCTTCGCCGCCTCTTTCATCAGCGCGGTATACTGCTTTATCTGGCTCTCGCGTTCCGACTTCGAGAGTTTCTTCTTCTTACCGCCCTTACCGGTTTTATCGTCCTTTGCCGAGCTTGAAATTTCTATTATATCGCGGACATTTTTAATTACAGTCTGCGGAATTATACCCTGTTCGGCGTTGTATTTTTCCTGAATTTCACGCCTGCGATTAGTCTCCGTGATTGCGAACTCCATCGAGCGAGTGACTTTGTCGGCGTACATTATCACCTCGCCCTCGGCGTTTCTTGCCGCTCTGCCTATCGTTTGAATAAGACTGGTTTGACTACGCAAAAAGCCCTCTTTATCGGCATCCAGAATAGCCACGAGCGACACTTCCGGCAAGTCCAAGCCCTCCCGCAAAAGATTTATCCCCACAAGCACGTCGAACTCGCCCATTCGCAAATCGCGGATAATTTCCATTCTCTCCAAAGTGTCAATATCATGGTGCATATAACGCACTCTCACGTCATACTGCCCGAGATAGCGAGTTAAATCCTCTGCCATGCGCTTTGTCAAAGTCGTGATTAACACCCGCTCTTTCCGCTCAACACGCGCGTTAATTTCAGACAGCAAATCCTCCACTTGCCCTGTTGTGGGCTTCACGGTAATCTTCGGGTCTAATAAATATGTCGGGCGAATGACTTGATGGGTAATCCGCACAGCCTTCTCCTTTTCAAACTCGCCCGGTGTAGCCGACACAAAAATTACCTGATTAATTTTCCCGTAAAACTCCTCAAAATTCATAGGGCGGTTGTCATAAGCAGACGGCAAGCGGAACCCGAAGTCGATTAAATTTTTCTTACGGGCATAGTCCCCGCCGAACATTCCGCGAACCTGCGGTAACGTTACATGGCTCTCGTCCACAAACATCAGAAAATCTTTAGGAAAATGGTCGATTAAAGTCAGCGGCGTACTCCCCGGCGGCCGCCCCGAAAGCACCCGCGAGTAATTCTCAATGCCTTTACACATGCCGATTTCACGAAGCATTTCGATGTCATACTTAGTCCGCTCGGCAATTCTCTGTGCCTCAATCAGCTTATGCTCGGCAGTGAACATTTCCACTTGCGCCTGCATTTCGGCTTCGAGTTCTTCAAGGGCAACTTCAAGCCTTTCCTTGCCGACAATATAATGAGTAGCAGGGAACACCACCGCATGGCTTAACACACGTTTCACATTCCCTGTAACTGTCTCGAATTCGGAAATGCGCTCGATTTCGTCCCCGAAAAATTCTACTCGCAGAGCCGTTTCAATCGGATTACCCGCCGGGAAAATTTCAAGTGTATCACCGCGCACACGGAACTTGCCCCGCGCAAAATTCACGTCATTGCGCTCATATTGAATCTCCACCAACCGCGCCATGACCTCATTCCGCGGGATTTCCACACCTTGTCGCAGTGAAATCGTATTCTTGACATACTCCTCCTGCGCCCCTATGCTGTAGATACAAGAAACGCTCGCAACTATAATCACATCGCGCCGTTCGGCAAGCGCGAAAGTCGCCGAGTGCCGCAATCGGTCTATCTCGTCATTAATCGCGCTGTCTTTTTCAAGATAGGTGTCGGTTGAGGGCAGATAGGCTTCAGGCTGATAATAGTCGTAATAACTGACAAAATACTCAACAGCATTTTCGGGAAAAAACTCCTTAAATTCACTGCAAAGCTGTGCAGCCAAAATTTTATTATGCGCCAAAATCAAAGTAGGCCGGTTGACTTCCTTTATAATATTAGCCATAGTAAAAGTCTTACCCGAGCCGGTAACGCCCATCAAAACCTGCTCCTTATCCCCGGCCAAAACCCCGCCCGCAAGCGAAGAAATAGCCTCGGGCTGGTCGCCCGTGGGTGCAAAGGTGGATTTTAGGTTGAAGTTGTTCATGATTTT
>WRMK01000119.1 GCA_009777155.1 Oscillospiraceae bacterium | reverse complement strand
GCGGACGGGTTATGAACCGTTCCCGACAAAACACCGCGCTGGGTTTGGGGGAATGGCGGCGGTTGCGTGGGGGATTGCGGACGCGCAATGCGCGCCCCTACATTGTTGATGTTGCCATGTTTCGGGGGGGTTGCGGCGGTTGCGTGGGGATTGCGGACGCGCAATGCGCGCCCCTACATTGTTGATGTTACCGTGTTTCGGGGGATTACGGACGACCGAGGGCGGTCGTCCCTACGTTGAATGTTTCTGCCCTCATCTAATATTATTCCGTTCCAACAACCCCAAAACATAAACCTCAAGCTCGCGGGGCATTTTTCTGACCCTCATTTCATCGTTGCCAAAGTGATACTCTAATCTTACAAACTCGCCGTCTATTATGAACATGGTTTGTTGGCCTGTTGGTGTTGTGAATAAGCCGTCTTTGCTGTTTTTGTAGAAGACGATTTGCGTGATTTCGTCCTTGTCCGCTCGTGCAATCACGTGGCTCAACCCCCCGCCGGTGGTTATTATTTTGTCGAATTTAGATGGTTCCATGTCGGGCAAGGCGAAGGTCTCGCCAGAACCGCCCCTGTCCCATGTAATCCTGCAATAGTAATCAAAATTATTGCCGTCCTTGTAATAATCATATGCTCTTTGCCATTGATTTTCGGCGACAAAATAATCAGAGTACATGACCCTTTTAACCATATCATATTCATCAGTGTAAACTCGCTCGTATCTGCCCGACTGCCTCCCTGCTTCAACTTCAAAGGGCTCGCTTGTCTCGTGTAAATTATTAGTGGCGATTAAACCGGGGTGGAATCTGTTTTTATATATCTCGCCGTCAATTTCTATTTGCTGGGGTATCTGCTTTACAAACGTGCTGATTGTACCGCCTATGACTGACACTACGAAAACCGACACAACGCTCAATGTAATCGGCAAGGAGACATAGAAGGCTGTTCTCAGCTTGCCATACTGCGGCTTGTACTTTTTTATGTACAAATAAACGCAACTTAGTACATCAAAAACAAACAGAAATTGCACGAAAAAATGCCGAAACAAGCCTTTGATAACGCCCTGCTTTTTCAAGTCGATTATTGCTATCACGGAATAAATCGAGGTGGTTACGAGAACACCGCACGCGAATATAATCGCGAGTGGTATAATTGTAACCCACGTCCACATCAAAAACGGATTCGCCGAAGCCCCGAAAACGAGCAGCCAAAAAGCGAAGTTGAATATGTAAAAAGGGATAAGCGCGAGTTTGGCTTTCATGATAATTCTGATACCGTGTTCGTGGCCTGCTCGGTTTTTGGCCCGTGTTACTAAGGCGTAGATGATATTTGCGTTGCCTGTAACAAAAGTCAAGACTAATAATACAATCCACGCAATAATGAAAAAGTTGCCGGGTGGATTAAAAAGCAGAAACGGCAGCCATATTAGGTAGATGAGGTATAGGTTGGCGATGTAGATTGTTAGGCATTTTTTCATGGTGGTTTACCTCTTGTGTATTTATATGTAGATAAGTTTCATCTTGTTTCCGTATCAACCGAACCCTTAACAATATCGCAAATCTCCCAGAGCGTGTCCTCGTCAACAGTTTCTATAACCCTATATGTCCGCGCCCTGAGGTCTATCGAGCGAATTTGGTCGCACATCACAAAGCCTGTTGTCGTCAGCCCCGCCAACTTGACGTGCAGGGGGCTTTCCCTGTCGGTGTTTGTAACAGGGCAGACTAAAATCATATTGCTTGCTTGTGAGTGAGAGGCGTTATTAATCACAACAGCAGGGCGATAACCCGCCTGTTCGTGACCTTTTGTCGGGTCGAAATCGGTTTTAATAATATCCCCCTGTTTTACCATTTTTTCCCCATGTCCTTCCTGCACAAAAGCGCATTTTAAAGTTTCGTTTTCCCCGATTTGCACCGGTTCTTTCAAACTTCAACCTCGTCCCCCACACTTTCCATGTTCAACCACTCCCTATCCTCCTCCAAAAGCTCATACGGCTTGCCGTTCCAACCTTTCAGCCGTTCCGAAAGCGGAATGTGTCTGCGGGCTTCTTTAGACGTAGCGTGGGTGATTACCAAGCCGTTATCGGTCGTGCTTACTTCCACTTGTGAAGTCTCGGTAATCCCTGCCCTTTCGATAAAATCGCTCGGCAGACAAATAACCAACCGATTATCCCAACGATTTACGCGTAGTGTCGTACTGTTCATAATTTTTCACTGCACCTTTCCGCATAATTATTTCTGCATTCTGCATTCTAATTTCTGCATTATCACAAAACCACATTCGCCCGAAAACCCTCACCCAGCACCTCCCCCGCGTTCGTAATCACGATGAAGGCTTTGGGGTCGGCTTCGGCGACCAGCCGTTTGATTTTGAAGTACTGATTTTTGCGTGCCGCACAGCAGATTACTTTCTTTTCGCGGCCCGAAAACGCGCCTGTGCCGTGCAGGAGCGTGACGCCGCGGTGTTGTTCCTCGATGATTTTGCGGGTAATTTCCTCGTACTTTTCCGAGAAGACCAACAGCAGTTTCCCCTCAAAACCGCCGTAAAACAGCGCGTCTATAACCCTGCCGCTGACGAAAATCGCGATGATTGCGAACAGCCCCGCCTCGACACTGCGGAAGACCGCCATTGACGCCGCGATGATTACCGCGTCCGCCGCCACGCCGATTTTCCCAAGGCTCAAGTGCGGCATTTTTTTGTGGATAATCCGATTGACAATGTCAATCCCGCCCGACGTCCCCGAGCGCATATTAATCAAGCCGATGCCCGACCCGAACAGCACCCCGCCGAACAACGCGGCAAGGATTTTCTCGCCCTCATAGACGGGAATTGTCACAAAAACAAAATCGGTTGCAATAGTTATAACCCCCACCGAGACAATCGTTTTGACCATCATACCCTTGCCCAAAAACACGAATCCGAGGATAATGAGCGGCAGGTTGAACAGGCCGTACAAAGTCCCCACGCTCATGCCGGTCATCGAGCTGATAATCGTCGCAATGCCCGTAACGCCGCCGGGCGCGATGTTTGCGGGCGCGATGAAGCTGTGCAACCCGAACGAGTAGATAGCCGAGCCGAGAATGACAAGGGCTACATCGGCGGTGAATTTTAGTGCAGAGTGACTTTTGTCGCCCTTGGTTTGCTTGGGTTTACTCGATTTATTCTTACTCAAAAATTACCTCAAAAAGTTCTTCTGCCCTTTTCGTCTCGCCGATTAATAACAGCCAGCCGAACAAGGCTTCAAGCGCGGTTGCACGGCGGTATTCAGCGGGATTAGACGAGCGCGGAATGTTCCCGGACGCGTTCCTGCCCCGCCGCAAAATCTCGCGTTCCTCGTCTGTGAGAAGTCCCGCGATTCTTTCCACCGCGCCCGCCTGAAAAGATGCGCGAACCTTCTCAACAGCGGCGCGGTGCAGTTTTGCCGCGCTCATATTGTGCCGCAGGGTAATCCTGCGCCGCACCAACATTTCGTAATAGCCGTCGCCCAGAAACGCCAAGGTGAGCGGGCTGTATTGTTTGGCTTGTTCTTTTGTTATAGTATCCATTTTTCTGTTTTTAACTCCAAAATTCCTGTGGAATTTTTGCTGTAGGGACGACCGGGGGCGCGGTCTATTCCTACGGTTGATGTTTCGGGGTCGTTGCGGGCGAACAGAGTTCAATCCAAATGTCGGATTGTGTTTTGTGGGGTTTTTGGGGCGTCATGTTTTCGTTTTCGCACATTTCGAGATAATCGTCAATTGCCGAAACGAAATTTTCCCTTAGCTCATCTATGCTTTTGCCGTGATAGGAAATAAGACCCTCTATTCCCAACACCTCCCCGAACAGGACGTTATCGGGGGCAGAAAACTCAACCGTGCCGTAGTACCCCATATACTCTAAAAGGTTGCTCATATAAGACCCTCCTTCTTTAAGGTTTTAATAATCAACTTGATTTGATATTCCAACAACTCGTTGCCGGGGTGCGGTTTGTGTAACATTATCGGGTTGTTGCCTTTTTTGAATTTCACACTCGACCCGCTCGTCTTGCCGGACTTCGACAAAGCATAGCCGCAAAGCCCCAACAAAGTTTCCGCTTCATCGAAAGTAAAATCTTTCGGATTGGTTTTCAAGCGGGCGATTAATTTGTCTTTCTTACTCATATTTTCACCATCGTCCATCTTACACCACCGAGAGATGAAATGGTTCAGTTTCCCCGATTATGTAGATTTACTTTCAATGTTTTCACACATCCTTTTAGATATTATACCACACAAAAACCAATAATGCAACCATTAACACCACAAAAATACGGACGGATTCAAAACCCGCCCGTAAATATTCACCCTACCGTTTCAACTTAAACTTAGAAATCAACTCCTCCAAAATCACCGTCTGGCCGCTGATTTCCTCGGCTGATGCCGCGCTTTGCTGTGCGGTCGCGCTGTTTTGTTGGACTACCTGTGCGACCTGCTCGATGCCGTTGTTGATGTGGGTTATGTCGCCGGTTTGCTCGTTTGAGGATTGTACAATCTCCAAAATTATCCGATTGCTCTCGTTGATTCCGCTGACAATTTCGGCGAGACTTTCGGATGTTTCTGTAGCAATGCGAACCCCCGTTTCCGCCTTTGTAATCGAGTTTTGTATCATCGCGCCTGTGTCTTTGGCGGCCTCTGCACTCTTTGAGGCTAAGTTGCGTACCTCCTCTGCCACGACCGCAAAGCCTTTGCCGTGACTGCCCGCACGCGCCGCTTCAACAGCCGCATTCAGTGCCAAAATATTCGTCTGAAACGCGATGTCGTCAATAACTTTTATCACCTTGCTGATGTTCTGGCCGGCTTGGTCGATTTCCTTGACCGCCTCAACCATCTCGCTCATTTGGCGGCTTCCGCGCTCGGCATTGCCGCGTATCGAGTCGGCAAGGGCGGCGGCTGTGCCCGCTTTTTCGGCGTTAAGCTCGGTCTTTTTGGCAATCTCGGCAACCGAGCTTGACAATTCCTCGATTGACGATGCCTGCTCGGTTGAGCCTTGTGCAAGATTCTGCGAACCGTCCGCAATCTGCTTTGAACCCGACGACACCATGACCGACGAGCTGTTGATTTCGCGGAACATTTCGTTAAAGTTGCTAATCATTTTCTGCATGGAAACGCCCATTATATCTGTATCGGACAAGGTTTTGATGTCCACCGTGAGGTCGCCGTCGGAGATGCGTTTCATCTCGTCGGCCGCTTTGATTAGGTGGTCGATGAATACCCCGCAGTCGTCCACGAGCTGCCCGATTTCGCCGCCGCCGTTGACCGCGACCTCCAAGGCGCGTTCTTCCTCGGCGGTGTACATAATATTGCCTGTACTCCCGACACGGCGCATGTACCCGGACAAGGCGGCAAGCGGCCTCGCGATTTTCTTACCGGCGAACGACGCCAAGAACACCACGATTGTAGCCACGGTGACAAAGATGATGACGAACCGCATGAGAGAGGCGTAGAGGTCGGCGTTGACCTCGCGTTTTGGCACGATAAAATATATCTCGTAGCCGTTGTAGAGCGTGCTTGAGGCGGCGAGGTATGTAACCCCCGCCAGCTCGACCTCGAACGTGTCGCCGTTGCTCTTAATGGCGGCGTTCGAGAGGGCTGCCTTGTCGGCCGCACTGAGCCGTGCCGCGAACGGGCCTGTGTCGTAAAACTCGCCGCTCGTATTTTTCAGCAGTGCCACCCCCGTTTCATAGGCGTGAACCTGCGAAACTATGGCAATCATCGTGTTTGAGGCGATTTCGGGGGTCTCGGCTTTGAAATAAGCGACGTTGCAGTCGCCCGCCGAGGTCTCCGCTTGATACTGGAAACTGACGGTCGTGTGGTTGCCGATTTCGGTGATAATGCGGGTTTGCATGTAAATTGCAATGAGCGCGCCCACGATTATGACAAACGCGCCGATTATGAAGGTAAGCTGTGCAGACAATTTTTTGAACGTAAATAAACTTTTCATACCTTGAACCTCCGCAGTGTAATAAAAATGTATATGTCCGGTGGCTTGGGTGTCTTGGTTGGGTTACTATAAAAAAGCCGCTTATTCTCATGATAACACAAAAATCCCGCATTGTCAAATGATATTTCTCGAAAATTTTACAAGATTTTTACGAAAAGGACTTGATTTTTTTGTGAATGTGTGGTAGAATAGGGGGTGTGTTGGTTTTGGGGGGTTGTGGTGGTGCGCGGGCGGGGGTTTTGCTTTGTAAAAACCCGCACACCAAAAAGCTTGTCAGTTTCAGCGATTGCGGTGAGCGGGCGGGTGGAAATTTTTCATCAGAAAAACCCGCACACGAAAAGGCTTGTCGGTTTCGGCAACTTTGTGGTGTTGCGCGGGCGGGGGTTTTTGCAAGTGATAGACCCCTTGCGCCAAAAAACCTGTTATTTTTTCGCAACATGGGGGCGCAAGGAACCGAAAATACGAGATGTGGCTCAGTTTGGTAGAGCGCTGCGTTCGGGACGCAGAGGCCGCAGGTTCGAATCCTGTCATCTCGAGGGTATCATTCAAAGATGTTTTGTAGGGTCGGGCTTCCATGCCCGACCCTTTAATTACAGCGGTGTTCATGGGCGGGTATGGAAGCCCGCCCATGCAATTCAATTTTGCACAATCTGCTATTATGCGGGCGAACGCAGTTCGCCCCTACACCGAAAAATCTTTCCTGTTGTTAATAATTTTTATTGTAGGGAACGGTTCATAACCGTTCCGTTTATTATGTCGCTGAAACATTCGGAACGGTTACGAACCGTTCCCTACATAACACCGCGCCATGTTTCGGTGGGTTTGCGGACGCGCAATGCGCGCCCCTACGCCTTATTTCCGCCCCTTCCTAACCGCCACAACACCCCCAAACACAACCAATACCGCCCCCACCACAATCAACACCGTACTCAGCACCCCGCCCAAAAACGGCGCACTCGCGGGGGGGGGGGGGGGGCCGCCCCCCCCCCCCCCGGGGGTCTGTTTGGGCGGGCCCCCCCCGCCCCCCCCGGGGTTTTC
>WRMK01000118.1 GCA_009777155.1 Oscillospiraceae bacterium | reverse complement strand
ATTTTATTCTTTTGATGATTTTAAGAAGCAATTGGCTGTCAGAAACAGGGATTACAATAATTTTCCGATGCGTCCGCTTAATTGGAAATCTCCGAGAGAGGTTTTGAACGCTTTTCTTAGAGCGGGAGAAGTTTTTTGAGAAAATTTGTAACATATCATTGACAAACGTACATTTTGAAAATATTTTTTCTGTAACAAATATCTGCCGAACCTAATATAATATAAAGATATTACAAAAATATCTAAAATTCGACAAGAAAAACAAAGGAGATGAAAACCATGGCATATTCAACAGACAGTTTCGACCTCAACTACAGCCCGCCAATCACGATTACGGGCGGGGACGACGAGGAAGCATCGCTTGAGCTTACCGCGTCGTCCGCTTTGCCGATTAATTTATTCGGCTACATCTATAGCACTACCACAGGCGGAAGCCCGATTGCAAACGCATTTGTCACCCTTTACGACACCTCCGACAACATTCTCGACACAACCTACGCCGACGGCTCGGGCTATTACGAGTTTTCGGCGATAACGGACGGTGATTATCAAGTGGGGGCAAGCAGTCCGGGGTTTACCCCGTCGGACTTAGAGCCGGTCACGATTGCGGGGGTTCCGGTTCAGCAGGATTTAATTTTGCAACCCTATTCAAGCGACGACCGCGTAATTTACGGCGTAATCACCGATTCGACCACGACCGACCCCATTCCCGGCGCGAGAATAGACATCGCGGATACCTTGACGGGCGAAGTAATCGCGTCAACAACCAGCATCGGCGACGGCGAATACGCAGTCTACGACCTTTATGACGGCGATTTCTTTGTCAATGTTTCGGCTTCGGGGTATTCGGCGCAAAACGCAACCGCGGCAATTTCGGAAACTGTGCCGTTCACAGAGGTAGATTTCGCCCTTGTTTCCTACACTCCACCGACAGAAGGCGGCTCAATCAACGGCTACATCACCGATATTTTAACCAACCCGATTGACGGCGCGTGGGTGGGGCTGTTCGCAGGGAGCGCAACCCCCGGAACGCTGATTGCAACTACATTCGCCGACAGCACAGGCTACTACACATTCAACGAAATCGCACCCGGCGAATACGTCGTAAAGGCAAAGGTGCAAACCTGATGAGCGGCAATCGCATAATTTGCGAGGTCTCAAAAACCTCATGCCGCTTTTCGGTGAAAAAGGGATGGCGTAAAACGGTGAATTTTGTCTTTACGATGGTTGGGGAAGTGGAATAGTTTTTTCAGCAGACGAAACAGCCCCGCCTTTCACGGCGGGGCAAAATTTTCTCTATAGTTTCACGCCTGCGCCTTAGCCTTCTCACAAAGTGCAGCAAAGCCGTCTGCGTCATTGATTGCGATTTCCGAAAGCATCTTGCGGTTAAGCCCGATGTTCGCCTTTTTCAAGCCGTTAATGAAGGTCGAGTAATTCATGCCGTTGATTTTGCACGCGGCGGAAATCCGCGTAATCCAAAGCCGTCTGAAATCTCTTTTCTTCAATTTCCTGCTGATATAAGCGTATTGACCTGATTTATAGACCGCTTCTTTGGCGGTTTTGAAAAGCCTGCTTTTGCCGCCCCAGTAACCCTTGGCGAGTTTCAGCGTTTTATTTCTTCTTTTGCGCGTAGCAAGCGCACCTTTCACACGAGCCATGATTTTTCACCAATCCCTTTCTGCACAAATCGTGCCTTTGAAAGTTATATTACCCGCATTAATGCGGCTTTCTTTCAAAGTTTTTTTCTCCTAATATAATTAACTGTAGGGAAGCAAAGCCCTTACTTCAGCGAGATTGCTGACATCGACGTAATTCGCCTTGCGGCTGGTTCTCTTACGCTTGGTTGACTTTTGAGTAAGCCTGTGTATGCGGTTGGTGCGACGGTACTTGATTTTCCCGTTTTTTGTAACTTTAAAGCGTTTTTTCGCCCCGCTGTGTGTTTTAAGCTTGGGCTTCGCCGACTTTGTTTTTGCCATTTTCTGTGACCTCCTTTGTTTTTGTATCTTTTTCCGGTACTTTTTTTGGCGCGAGAATGACATTCAAGTTGCGCCCCTCGAACTTGCCGGGTTTTTCAGCCGCGCCGAACTCCGCACAAGCCTCAACGAACCTTGCCATCAGCTTTTCACCTAATTTCGGGTGGGTCATTTCTCTGCCCTTGAACCGAATGGTAACTTTAACTTTATCGCCTGCCTTCAAGAATTTTACGGCGTTGTTGACCTTTGTCTTCAAGTCGTTGTCGTCAATATTGAGCGACATTCGCACTTCTTTAAGCTCGACGTGCTTTTGGTTTTTACGAAGCTCCTTGTCGCGCTTGGATTGCTCAAAACGAAACTTCCCGTAGTCCATAATTCTGCACACGGGCGGGTTTCCCTGTGGCGCAATTAAGACCAAGTCTACGTTCTTAGCGTCCGCCATTTCCTGCGCGGCAACCCGCTTCATAATCCCGAGCGCCTCGTTGTCCACGCCTATAACGCGCACTTCCTCGGCCCTAATGTCGTCGTTGATGAGTAGCTCCTTGTTGCTGATGATTACACTCTCCTTTCAAAAGACCTGCCCGCGAACCTCGTTCGCGGCATCTTTTCGGCGGATTTTCCGCCATACTGCGTTGAATTTCCTTGTAATGCACAAAGCATTACTGCGGAAATTCGCCTTGTCTGGCGAAAAATCCGCTCGAAAACCTGCTCGCTCAGAGGTTCGCGGACAGGTCTAAAATAAAGCGCATAAATAAAACACGGCGTTTCTCAACACCGCGCAAATACAACTATAACCAACGACAATTAACAATCATCAATAACTATAATTATATAAACGACCGCGCCCGGTACATTCAAACCGGCGGGTGAGAGAAAATCTCTGCTTTGTTTACATTATTCTGCTATTATACTACACTTTTTCGGGTTTGTCAATAGGTAAATGAAAATTTTTTTCAAAAATTTGTCTACTGTATATTTTTGCACAAAAACTCATAGAATATAGATACTTTAGGGACACTCACAGAACAGAAAGGCGGGGGGAAAATGGCAAAAGCAAGCGCGTATTTTATTGTTAACGCCATCAAGGGGAAGAAAGACATAAAGAAAATCAAAGGCGATTTGGACACGCTCGGCGGCGTAATTTCCGTCAGCACCAACGCAAAGCAGAACAGCGTAGCAGTCGATTTCGACACTACCGGAATCAGGAAAAATCAGCTGTTTTAGCAGATTGAGGGCATGGGTTACGATGTGTCCGAATCAAAGTATGATGTGCATATAATGTAGCGAGACCTGTTCGTGAACCCCTGAGCGAACAGATTTTCGAGCGAATTTTTCGTCAGACAAGGCGAATTTTCGCAGTAATGCTTTGTGCATTGCAAGGAAATTCAACGCAGTATGGCGGAAAATTCGCCGAAAATATGTCGCGAACGGGGTTCACGGACAGGTCTATTGACTTCCTTGTGAAAATGTTGTATAATTGATATAACACGTTTTCACAAGGGAGTATACTTATGAACACCTCAAATATCACCTGCCCGTACTGCAAAAAGCCGTTCGAGATTAGCGATGCACTGCAAAAGCAGATTGCGGACGAGCTTCAAAAGCAGAAAGATGCACAGAGCGAGACCTTGCGTAAAGAGTACGAAAACCGCAATCGGCAAGCGGTAAAAGACGCAGTCGATGCCGCGCTGAACGCGCATAAACAGCAGTCCGACGCCGAAGCCAACAAGCTGAAACTGCAACTCGAGCTTGCCCTGCAAAAAGCCAAGGACGACACCCAGCTTGCACTCGAAAAGCAACGCTTGCAATCCGACGGCGAGGCCGCGAAACTAAAGGCACAGCTTGAGCTTGCCGAGGAAAAAGCCAAGAACGCCGCCGAGCTTGCCCGCGACACCGAAAAGCAGCGTGCCGAGCTTGAAAACGCGAAACTCCTGTCGCAAATCGAAGCCGAAAAGGAGAGCAACAAGAGCTTCAAAGAGCGGCTGAATGAGGCATTGGCGCAGTTGAGCAAGTCCGAAAAGGACAAGGAAGCCGCCGAGATTAAGGCGCGGGAGCATATCAGGGAGCGGGAGCGGGAAATTCGCGAGGAGGCCGTCAAAAAGGCGAACGAGGATAATTTCACGAAGATTCGGGAGCAGGAGGAGACTATCCTCAAGCTGAATCGGCAGTTGACCGAGGCAAAGCAGGTCGCAGAGCAGGGTTCACAGCAGTTGCAGGGCGAAATTCTCGAGCTTGATATAGAAAACGCACTCATCGTCAATTTCAAATTCGATACGATTACGGAGGTCAAAAAAGGCGAATACGGCGCGGATATTCGGCAGATTATCAACGACTTCACGGTTCCAAACTGCGGCTTGATTCTGTGGGAGTGCAAAAACGCCAAAAACCGTTCTGACAAGTGGACGGACAAGCTCAAAGAAGAAGTCATAGGCGAAAAGGCTCAGGCAGGGATTATCGTCTGGTATTCGCCGAATAACACCGATGATTTCAAGCAGATTTCCGATAATATCTGGCTCGTAAAGCCGCAGTATGCCGTCATGCTCGGCTTTTTGATACGTGACACGATTATCAAGGTCGGCTTTGCAAACCGCAACAACGAGAACAAAGCCGCCAAGACCGAAATGTTGTATAATTACCTAATGGGCGACGAGTTCAAAAACCGCTTTCAGACTATAATCACGGCCTACACCGACATGCAGTCGTCCCAAAAGAAAGAGCGCGCAAAAATCATGAAGATGTGGGCGGAGCAGGACAAGCTGATTGACGTCATTCAGTACAACCTAATCGGCATGAGCGGCGATATGAAGGGGATTGCGGGGAAGGAGATTATCGCGTTGCCTGATTTTGGGGATAATAGACTGCGATAAATTTCCACAATAATCTTTTTCAATGGTTGACTTTCCCACAAAACTATGCTACAATATAAAGTATCGGCGCAGGAAGGACTTGGTGAAACATCATGAATAGTAACAATACACACGAGCCCGGCGGCACAACCGACTCGATATTGGACGTAATGCCTATCGGGATTAGGATTGTGCGGTTGGAAGACGGCAAGTTAGTTTACGCGAACAAGGCTTCTATGGACATTTTCGGCTGTACCGACTTTGAGCGTGATGTGGCGGGGAAAAGCGCGTTTGATTTCATGCCCGAAATACAGCCGAACGGCGTTAAAACCACCGACATGGCGGCCGAGTTCCTTTCGGGCGGGACGAAAACCTTGGATTTCGCTTGCTTTAAGTTAAGCGGCGAGCCGTTCACTGCCCGCATTACCTCTTGCAATGTCAATTACAACGGCGCGGCGTCCTCGCTTGCAGTGATTGAAGACATCACCGAGTGGAAACGGACCGAGGACGCACTACAAAAAACCTTGAGCGAGTCGCACGAAATGCAAAACGAGCTTGAAATTCAAAAGAACACCCTTCAAACCATGATAAACTCAATGCCGGACTTTGTTTTCGGCAAAAACCTCAACTCCGAGTACACCCTGCTCAATCAATCGGCCGCGGATTATCTGCATGTTGACAAGGACAAAGTCATCGGCAAAAACGACGTGGACGGCTTGAATTTCCCGGCAGAGGTTGCAGCGGCGCTGATTGCACAAGACAAGCGGATTTTCGATGGTGAGCCGAAATTCGCCGAGGAGCATTGGATACCCGCGGGAGACGGTGTCAAGCGGTATTACGAGACTATGAAAGCCCCGATTATACAAGACGGTGTGATTATCGGCTTGGTCGGGACTTCGCGCGATATTACCGAGAAAAAAGAAATGGAAGATGCACTGCGTGAAGCCAATTTCAAGGCCCGCAACGCCCGCATACAGGAGTTTATCTCGAAGTTTTCGGTGCCGTTCACACAGCCGTACGACTTCGACAAGCTAATCAACAACGCGCTATTGGAACTGCGCGACTTCACAAACACCGACCGCGCCATAATTTTAGAGTACCAAACCGAGGACACACTGCAATGTACATACGAAAATCTCATAAGTGAAGAACCGCAAACCCTGCTCGGGGACTCGATGTCGTACGAGGAGCGGAAGCCGATTTTTGACGAGGCGGAGCGGACCGGGTGCTTTTACCGCAAAGATTCCGTGAGCTATTTGGCGGAGCACGGCATAGCGGATGTGGGCGAGAAAAGTTTTTGCTGTATACCGCTGATGATTGAGGGTGAGCGGGCGGGTTATCTCGTATTCTTCACGATTTTTGAACACGCCGATTGGGAGGAGGGCGAGTTTCGCTTGGCTACAATGGCGGGTTCAATTATTGCGGGCGCATTCTCCAACCGCAAGAAGAACATGCTTAAAGAACAAGCCCTGAAAGCACAGCAAGCCAGCGAAGCCAAGAGTAATTTCCTTTCGGTGATGAGCCACGAAATGCGGACACCGCTGAACGCTATCATAGGCATGACAATCATAGCCAAAGACGCCGCCGAAGTCGAGCGCAAAAACTACGCGCTGAACAAAATCGAAGACGCCTCGACGAGTCTGCTCGGCATCGTCAACGATGTGCTTGACATGGCGAAGATTGAGGCCAACAGGTTAGAGCTTTCGCCCATTGAGTACAGTGTCGAGCGGATGTTGCAGAAAGTTTTGTCGGTAGTGAAATTCCGCATGGACGAAAAGTTGCAGAAGTTTGAGATGATTGTGGACGACAAAGTCCCGCGGTATATAATCGGCGACGACCAGCGGCTATCGCAGGTCGTGACCAACCTGCTCACCAACGCAAGCAAATTCACCCCGGAAGAAGGCGAAATCAGCTTACATATATCGCTCCAAAGTGAGCAAAACAAGACCTGCGAACTGCGCTTTGAAATCATCGACAACGGTATCGGCATATCGGCGTCACAGCAAGCGCGGTTGTTTGAGGCGTTCCTGCAAGCGGAGAGCGGCACAAGCCGCACTTTCGGCGGCACCGGCCTCGGTCTCGCGCTTTGCAAGCGCATTGTCGAGCTTATGGGCGGCGAAATCTGGGTGGAATCCGAGTTGGGCAAGGGTGCGAGATTTATTTTCACCGCAAAAGTCGAGCGGAGTGAAAACGACGGCGCGAATTTTGAACAAAACACCGTGCATACCGAAAAATCATACGCCAAA
>WRMK01000117.1 GCA_009777155.1 Oscillospiraceae bacterium | reverse complement strand
GGAACGGTTACGAACCGTTCCCTACATAACACCGCGCCGTGTTTCGGAGACGGGCGGGCAATGCCCGCCCCTACAATATGTCGGTGTACTTAATAAATGCGCTGTATGTAGGGGCGCGCAGTGCGCGCCCGTAAGGTTTTGCGCGTCTGTAAGGTTTTGCGGGCGGGCAATGCCCGCCCCTACAGTTTGCGCGTTTCGCGCTTGCTCAAGTCTTCCCACCCGCATTCGGAGCAGGTGGTGGTAGTTTCCATGTAATAGTCGCCGGTGCCTTGGTTGAGCGTGCCACTGCTTTTCAGCACCAACTTATCGCTACCGCAGACCGGGCATTTTTCGGTGTCCACTGTATGTAATTCGTTCATTTTGCTCCTCCTTAATGTCAATTAGACAATTGCGAAATTGGTTGTTTGCGGACGGGCAATGCCTGCCCCTACAATAGGTAGATATATTATGCTAACGAAACCCTAAATGTAGGGGCGCGCATTGCGCGTCCGTGGGTCTCGCAATCCCCTTAATGTCAGACTTATAATTAAACCTCAATTCTGCGTATCAAATTTAGTCCCCTTTTTTTCCTCACCCGCTACATTTTGATAGAAATTTATCCGCTTCTTCTCCGCGTTCAGCTTGCCGAGTTCTTCGCGGACCTCGTCGTATTTGCTCTTGAAAAGGGCTCTTATGTCGTTTTCGGCTTTGACGACGGCGTTTTGCACCGACAGCAGGCTGATAATCTTGCTTTGCAGAACCTTTTCGTCCTTGGAAAACCGCGCCATGACCGTCTCGCCCGCCATCATCTTCTGAATTACGGCGATGGTGTCGGGTTCTTGGCGGCTTATCAGTTCTGCCACTTGCGGCTCGATTACTTTCATCTGGGTAATCAGCTTTTCCCGCTCGTCGAAAATTACCCGCGCCTCGTCGATAACCTCGATGTCTACTGCGGTCAGGCGGTTCGTCAGCCCGCCGTACTCCGCCAAAAGCTTTTCCAAAGCCGCGAGTTTCTCGACGAGTATATCTAAATCAAAAATCATTTTTTCAGTACCATGCCGCCCACACCGGCGCAAACTCCAAAAAAAGTTGCGGCATGGGACACGCCTCCCTAAAATATTCTCAAAGTTATCCCCTTTGATAGATAGGGGTGAACCTATTATGTTCACCCCTGTTAATTTTAGACAATTGCAACTTGTTGCATATTCTGTGCCGCTTGAAGGTTGATTTGCTCCTTGGGCATGCGCGATATTTGGGTGAAGGCGTCCCTAAGCTCGCCAATCATCGGCAGCAAGACCTGCACTTTCTCGGCGTCTTTCTTCAGGTTGGCTTCGACTAATTCCCGCGTGAAATACTCGTAAAGCGAGTCTAAATTTTTGCTCATCTCGATTTGCATGTCTAAGCAGGAACGCAGTGCGGTCACGATTTCAATCGACTTCATCAGCGCGGCGTTGGTGCTTTCGTAGTCCTTTAGCGCGATGAAATGCACCGCCCTGTTCATCTGCCGTTCGCACTCGCTGTAAAGTTTTACGATTATCTCAATCGGTGTCATCGTAGTAATCGACTGCTTTTTGTAATTAGAATACGCATTTGCCGTAACCATATCGCACCTCGTTAATAATAGTTTATATTAGTTTGTGTTAGTTGGTTGCACTTGCTAATTTACTTATTCTGTGGGAACATGCCCGCCATCATTCCCGTGATGTAGTCGCCTTGACCCTGCAAGACCCCCATTTGCTGCTCGAGCGACGAGAAGATTTTCCAGAATCTGTCCTGCTGTTTGGTGTACCGCATTTCCAAGCGTTCAATCATGTCGTTGACCCGCTTGATTTCGTCGGCGAGGACGTTGTCGTGGACCGACGCGCTGTTGAGCATACCCGCCTTTTGGATTAGGACACCCTTCTCACTGCGCGCACCGAGCGGATTCACGGCGTATTTGATTACGCTGTCGAGCTGTGTCATCAAGCCGCTTTCGGTGTTGGTGAACAGGTCGGCGACTAATTCAATATTATTCTCAATTGCATTCATTAATGCGGCTTCGTTAATTGCCAACTTGCCATTATCGCGCCAGTTGCTCGTGGTGGTAATCCCCATGCTGAACAGCCCGAACATGCCGCTTGCGCCGTCCCCGCGGGGTACGCCCGTCGTCATTGTCGTCCTCATTCTGCTCATGATGGTGTTCAAGGCGCGGTCGTTGTAGAGCAGGCCTTTCATCGCCCGTTCTTCCCACTTCTTCTCCTGCGATTCGGTGAGCCCGAGCTCCTCGCGGTCGGTGTCGGTGAGGAAGTAGTAATCGCGGTCGGGGCGTTCGCCTGTGTACCCGAAGACGTATTCAATCAACTCGTTGTAGTCCTTGACGAACTCCTTAACCATATCTGCCAATGCGGAGGTGTCCCGCTCGACCACGAGCGCGAACTCGGTCCCCACCTTTGCAGTCGGGTCTACTGTGATACTTATGCCGTTGAAGACGTAACTATTCGAGCTTGTTTCGACCGTTTGGCCGTTAATCGAGAGTTGCAGATTTTCGCCCGCCTTGACGTCCTGCCCGGCGAATCCGAGCGCGGCAAGCAAGCCGCTCTTGTCGTCGCCGATGTCGAGCTTTGCAGTCGTGCCGAATTCCCTTGATTTTATTACAAATTCGTTCTCAAAACTTGAAAAACTGATGTTCACGCCCATCGCTGTATTCGCGTTAATGGCACTCATCATCTGTGACACGGTGCGGTCTCCCGCGAACGCCATAGTCACGCCGTTTAGGGTGATTTCGTAGAGGCCGTCGTCGTTTGCGGTCAATCCCGCGAGGTCTTTCAACGCCGTGTTTGTGGACACTGCCGTTGTCTCTTTGGTGTCGTCGGTCTCTAAGCCGAGGGTGTTTTTGCTGTCGGGGTTTGCGAATGCGGAAAAGTCCACGTATTCTTTGACTTGGATTGTCGGGTCTGAGGTATCCTCAACCATTTTGTATGCCTTAATTTCAAAGGTACCGTCGCCTTTGTCCTCGACTTCAAGCTTGGTGCCGTCATTGAAAGTAAGATTCCCGACTTTTTGGTTAATGCCGGCTTGATTGAAGTACATTGCAAGCTCGAGCGATAGCGAGTCGGCTATGTCGGTGAGGGTCTGCGGTGTGCCGGAATTTGTCGGGTCTAACCAGTTTTCAACCAAGGCTTTCTCGAACTCCTCGGAGCTGTTCCCGCCTGCGTTTCCGTCCTCGTAATAGCGGCCGAAAACCCCCGGTTCGTTGTAGACGCCGCGTATGAAAGTCAGCTGGTTGAGGGGGTAGTCGTTGAAGTTTTTCTCGGCGTCAACGAAGGCTTTCTGCCCCGCAGTTACTGCGCCGCTGAAATCCTTGCCGTCCCAGTAAGCCGATACTGTGTCAAAGCGTTGGTTTTCGTTCTCGAACTTGGCTATCTCGGCTTCCAACCTCAGTATTTCAACTGCATCATCGTTATCGGTGGGGTCTAACAGGTCGATTGCCGCTTGGGTGTCGGCGATTTTTGTATTGTTTGCGGCGGTTTTATCCGCGTAGTAATTCTGAACGGTTGTGTGCCAGTTGGTGTCGCTGCCGGGCAGGACGTCCTTCCAGTCCCCGCTTGCCGGTACTTCGTTGGGGATGTTGAACATTTCCTTGTATTCGTTGATGGAAATCCAGTTGCCATCGGTCAATTTCGCGCCTTGTTCCTGTTGCCACTTCCAAAAGTCGTCGTATGATTTCTCGACTGCTTTGCTGTAGTCGTTTTGCTTGTTCGCCGCGGTTTGGCGTGCAACTTCGTACTCGAACAGTGCAATCTGCTCGGAAGACATGCTGTCTAAAATTTTATTGAGGTGCTTATCTTCGACCGCTTTGTTGACCGCAATGTTTGTAGCGTTAACTAATTCGGTGGCACCTGCCCTTGCTCTCGTGTTGGCTTGTGCTTGGGTTTCGTCGCCTTGAATAGTGCCGGTCATTGCGGCTATATGGTCGTTTACGGCTTTGTTTACTTCCGCATTATACGCGGTGAAATTCAGGTCGCCGCTCAAATGAGTATGCTTATCGCGAATCGCCGCAAGGTCGATTGTAAACTCATTTGTGCCGCTCATTGACGAGGTGTGCGCCACTAACTTAGTCGCTCTGTCGTCCGCTATGTACTTATTTACGTGGTTGTTCACGGCTTCGGCGTATTTTTCTTCATCGAGGACGCCGCCGTCTGTAAACTCTGTACGCAGGGCGGTGAGGTTTACTGCGCCGCTCGGTAGAGAATTCGCGCGCTCCTCGGCGGATTCGACCGCGGTGAGGGTTATGCTCTTGAAGTCGGCGTTGTAGCCTGCGTGGTCTTTCCAGTCGTCGAACGCCTTTGCGCGGGCGTTTCTGTACATGTCGTCAACCATTTCTTTGTATATGTTAAAGGCTTCCACCAATGGCTTGTTATCTTCTGCTAATTTCGCATTGCGCTCCTCGGCCGCTTTGCGTGCCGCTGTTTGGGCGGCGTGGGTGTCACGCTCGGCTTGTGTGGGATTGGTGGGGAGCGGGTCTACTGTCGGCAATGTTTCCGCACCGGGCAGGTTCAGCTCAAGCACGCCGTCTGCGTTTACGCCGACGTAGCCGCTGTTGAACAGTGCCTCAAAGTGGTCGCCTGTGACGGTGCTGAATTCAACGGTTTTGGTCTCGCCGTCGATTACAAACGTCAAGCTGTTTTGGCCGCTCACGCTTGTGCCGCTCAATAAATCTTGCAGGGTCACGGATTCTTTCAGCTCCGACACCTTGCCCACCGAGACCGATTTCTTCTCGCTTGAAATAATATTACCGTTGTCAAGTGAGACTATGCCCGTTCCGTCGGTTTTCTTGCCGAAAGTGTCGGCGAGGGCGGCGTTAAGATTCGCGGTGACTTCCGCCTCGGTTGCCGCGCCTTTGAACGATACGAGCCTATTTGTGCCGCCTACGTTGACGTTCATGACGAAAGTCTTCCCGACTTTATCGGGGTCACTCACGCCGTAATCGGCCACGTCGAACTTCGAGGATTGCTCGTCGGTTTTCTTGGAGGTGAGACTTGATTGGGTTGCGGCTTGTTGCACGACTACGTTGTAAGTGCCCGGGGCCGCGTTTACACCCGCGGCAACGCGAATACCCGGCGGTGTAATCTTCACGCCGTTCGCATCTATCATGGTCGCCGTGTGCCGACTGAATGTCGAGGCGCCCCTAAGCCAAGTGCTTTGATTCAGCGAGTCAAAGTACTTGTCTCTGAAGGCGTTAAACTTACCTATAATCGAGCGGTAAGCGGTCTGTTGCGCCTCGAGTTGTAATATTTTTCTCTGGTTGGTGGTGATTCGCAGCTTTGTGGACGCGGTCATCGCGTTGACAATCGCCTCGGTGTCCAAGCCCGAATTAAGCCCGCCTATCCTTAATGAATTACCCTTAATCATAATTTCCCTAATCCCTTTCTGCACAAATGCGCTATCAAAGTTTGACTACCCGCTAATACACGGCTTATTTTCAAACTTTTTTTCCTTGCCCTTTCTGAATAACGTTCTGTTTCGCCGCATTCATGAGTGCCGTCATTGCGTCTTTGGAAATAGTTTCGGCGGATTCTCTGTTTGCGTCTTGTGTTGATACAAGTTCGTTTCTCATCACTTTTACGTCGCGGGGCGCGCTTACGCCGATTTTAACCTTATCCTTCGAGATTTCGAGGACGGTTATTTCTATATTATCTGCAATTAATAAACTTTCATCGGTTTTTCTCGTGATAACAAGCATCGGAATTGCTCCTTTTCTACTGTCTTAGCACTTATTCTTCCATTGTATATATAGGCAGTCTGAACGGGTAATCCTGCGGCAGAATGAATTGCGCCGCTAAGTTCATGTCGCTGTTTATGATAATGGGCGACTTCATGTTGACCGTCGTCTGCCTGAAATTTTCGGGGACTTTCGCGATTACCAAGTACCGCACGTTGGTGTCGTCGTTTATTTCAAGCAAGGCACGTTCGCTCCTTGTTAAAGTGACGGTGTAATTCGGGTCGATAATCGTCGGGTCGAATACGACAAAGCAGGGCGCGATGTCCTCTGCGGATTGCAGCCACATGGGATAAACGTCCTCACCGAGCGGGTTAATCAAGGCGAATCTCCGCACGTCCTCAAACGCGAACACCCCATTCGGAAACTCGAACACTTGAGTTTCATCAATCTCGATTTGCCCGAAATCGCGGGTATCAATCAAAGTTTTCTTCATAGTCATATTTTTAGTACCATGCCGCCCCACGCTTTCGCGTAATTCTTAGAATTACCCGGCTATAGGGTCACGCCTTTCTGTGATTATTTTCAATTTACTCTATTAACTTGTGAGAAAATATTATCTTTTATAGTATTACGCTCGTGAGTCGTATTTCGGATTCGAGCTTGCGGGTACGTAAATCGGGTCGCCCCTGTATTCGATTATGACTTTCGGCATTTGTGTGATATTTATATCGACACGGCCGGGTACAAACTGCATAGGTGAGGACTTTAGATTTGCCCAGTCTATGTCTAAATCTTTGACCTCGTAGTTAATATTCAGCGTGCCTTCGTCGAAAGTTACGTCCGCGCCTGTCTTCGGGATATGCTCCATAATGGTTTGTATGCTTGCACCTGCCCGGGTATTCTTGATTGCGAGTTCACCCGGGGTCGTTCCCCGCGCCAAGGAATTACCGTCGCTGACAATCCGCGCCGTGCCTTTATAAGCGAGATTCATGCCTTTGCTTGCTTCTCCCTTGTAAAAATCGGCGTAATTTTTATTACCGAGACCCATGCTTGAGCGCGCCGCATATGTATCAATCTTGATTTTAGTGGGTTCGGCTTCGATTTGTATGCCGCCGTCTCCCGTCGTCACGCGGATTTGCGGGCGCGGGTCGTTCGGGTTTTTAAGCTGTGCCTTAGTAACGCTTATTTCAACTGAAATAGGGATACTGGTGATGCTTAACAGGTTCGGATTTGTCATGGCTTTTCCTCCTTATCGGAATAATGTGTGAAATTATTGAGCTTGTTGACACTATCCGAATTGTGCAGATTTTGAGCGAATTTTTTGTCAGACAAGGCAAATTTTTTCGTAATGCTTTGTGCATTGCGGAAAAATTTAACGCAGTATGGCGGAAAATTAGCCAAAATCTGTGCAATGAGCGGTAGTGTCAACACGC
>WRMK01000116.1 GCA_009777155.1 Oscillospiraceae bacterium | reverse complement strand
TGGACAAAGGCCATAAACCCCCATTCCTCCGCTATTTTCAGCATAACTGCGGAGAAATCTGGGGAAAAACCGGCGGGTTCGGAAGCCGTGCTTGACAACTTCGTTTTAGTCGAATTTTCCCAGCCCGAAGAACCCGAAATCCCCGCGGAAATGACTGCGGTAACTTTACATATTTTCTCCGAACTCGGCTACAACGTCCTCTTGTGGGACATCGACGACGCCACTGAAACTTACACTATTTTCAGAAACGGCGAGGAAATTACAAGCGTAAATAATCAAAATTTCTACTTAGACACAAATGTTTCCGAAGATTCCATTTATGAATATTACATAGTGCAAACTCTTGACGAAATAACTCTGCAAAGTAATCAAGTTACAGTTACAACAACAGCCGCAGAACCGCATGGAATCTCGGCGCGTGAGCAAATTTCCAACTTGCAAAGTGACATCAGAACGCCGATAATTTTCCAAGAAACTAACTCTTATCAATATGTTTCGCGCGACTTAGAACTTATCACCGAAGTTGAAAACGGAAGCACCATAACATGGTTCAGCAGTGCCGAGCAAATTATCAGCCCGCAAGGCACTGTAACCCGCCCCACAGGCGGATTTTTCCCTGTTACTTTAACTTCCGTCTGGCGAAATGGCGAGTTTGAAATTCGCAGAAAACATAACCTAAATGTCGCGCCGTTGAATAATGTTGAGAATGAAAAAATGACGTGGGAAGATTTGGTTGAGATGAATGATGAGGAAATACGAATTACTGAAAATCGGAATGGCAATATTAATCGTTTAGGAGGTAACTTGTCACAATCCTCTGTGCATAGTATCGAGGACGCGTTTGCTTTTATAGAAAGTGTTAGTGACATAATAGATATTAGCAACAATGAATCGGAATTAAGATTAAATAATTTTTCCGATAATAATATCGATTTTAACCAATATTATAAGGATATAAGAGTACAAAATGCTATTGTCCGTGTCTTTATCGATGTTGAAACAGGAATAGTAAAATCGTTAATGAATTCTTTTGCACCAAATATTGACATGGATATAAACCCTAATATATCTGCGGAGGAAATAAAACAAATAATATTAATTGAACATGGTATAAATGTAATTGGTGAACCTGAATTAATTATTCGTTACGACCTTACATCAGACCCGAATTTGAGATTAGCATGGCTTATTAACGAAAAAATGGATGGCGAGATATGTATAGATGCAAATACAGGCGAGGTTGTTTATAGAGTAGGAAATCCCACATAAATAATGATGTTGGGGGGTTAATGGTGCTGGGGGGGTTGTTTGTGATATAATATATCGTTTTGTCTTTTTCAAAAATTGTAAATATTTGCCTTTACAAACGCTATATTTTGTGCTATAATAAATTTTGAAACTAAAAATTAGGAAATAAAAAGGTGAGCAAATGAGCAAGAACACTGCCAATAATTACGGCGACCACAGCCTCAAAGCCCTGAAAGGCCCCGACCAAGTCCGCAAACGCCCGGGCGTAATCTTCGGCTCGGACGGCATTGAGGGCTGTCAGCACTCGGTTTTTGAGATTCTGTCGAACTCGATTGACGAGGCGCGGGAGGGCTACGGCAAGGAAATTGAAATCACCCGCTTCAATGACGGCGCGATTGAAATCATCGACAAGGGCCGCGGCGTGCCGATTGATTACAACAAGGGCGAGGAAAAATACAATTGGGAGCTGGCTTTCACGACCCTCTACGCGGGCGGCAAATACGACAATAACACAGGCGAGAACTACACTTTTGCGCTTGGGCTAAACGGCTTAGGGCTGTGTGCGACCCAGTTTGCGGCCGAGTACATGGAGGTCACGAGCGACAACGGCACTTGGAAGTATTCCTTGAACTTTGAACAAGGATTTAACACTACCGTGAATAAAGACGAACGTGGGTTCACAAAAACCAAGTCCGCGGGCAGGTCGGGGACACGCATAAAATGGAAGCCCGATTTGGACGTTTTCACCGATATAGACATTCCCGACGAGTATTTTGACGGGGTTTTGACACGGCAAGCGGTGGTTAATGACAACCTGCTTTTCCGCTTTAGGCGGCAAAATCCCGACGGCAGTTTCCGCACAAAAGAATACCGCTACGAGAACGGCATTGATGATTACATTCGGGAAATCGCAAGTGGCGGCTCGGCTGATTCCGATGCAGCAGAGGGCATGGGAATCCTCGCAAACACGCTCACAGAGCCGCAAAAGTGGACGGCGGAGCGGAGCGGTAAAGACCGCGACGACAAGGACGAATACAAACTAAAATTAAGGTGCGCGTTAGTATTTTCAAACAAAACCAAGCTTATCGAACATTATCATAACTCATCGTGGTTGGAATACGGCGGAAGCCCCGACAAGGCGTTGCGGCAGGCGATGACCTCGCAAGTTGACGCCTACTTGAAAAATAACAACAAATACAATAAAGGCGAAACGAAAATCAACTTTACCGACATAGAAGACTGCCTAATCTTCGTCTCATCCAACTTCTCCACACAGACAAGCTACGAAAACCAAACAAAAAAGGCGATAAACAACAAATTTATATACGAAGCCATGACCGATTGGCTCAAAACCCGCTTGGAAATTTATTTTCTTGAGAATAAGGACGAGGCGGCGCGGCTCTGTGAGCAGATTCTTGTCAACAAGCGGAGTCGGGAAAACGCCGAGAAAACCCGATTGAACCTGAAGAAAAAGCTTGCCGGAAACATTGATATTTCCAACCGTGTGCAGAAATTTGTCGATTGCAGGAGCAAGGATTTGGCAAGGCGGGAACTGTACATTGTTGAGGGAGATTCGGCGTTGGGGGCGGTCAAGCTCGCTCGTGATGCGGAGTTTCAGGCGGTAATCCCGGTGCGCGGGAAGATTCTCAACTGCCTTAAATCCTCGTATGACAAAATATTTAAGAACGAAATTATCACTGATATAATAAAAGTACTCGGTTGTGGGGTAGAAGTTGCAACAAAAACCAAGAATAAAGAACTTTCGCACTTCAATCTCGATAATTTACGGTGGAACAAGGTCATCATCTGCACCGACGCCGATGTTGACGGCTTTCAAATCCGCACCCTGATTCTAACCATGCTCTACCGCCTCACGCCGACCCTGATTCAAGAGGGGTTTGTCTACATTGCCGAGTCGCCGTTGTTCGAGATTACCGCCAAGGACGAGACCTTTTTTGCCTACACCGAGACCGAGAAAAACCGCATTGTGAGCAAGTTGGGGGCGAAAAAATTCACCCTGCAACGGTCGAAGGGCTTGGGCGAAAACGAGCCGGACATGATGAGCCTGACCACCATGAACCCCGATACACGCAGGCTTATCAAGGTTTTGCCGACCGATGCCGAGGAGACCCGCGACATTTTTGACTTGATGCTCGGGGATAATTTGCAGGGGCGAAAGGAGTTTATCAGCGAGTTTGGGGGGAATTATTTGGAGATGGCGGATATTTCTTAAATCAACGCTTGAATATCTCGCTTGTTGTAAATAAAACGACGTATTTCCATTACATTTCCGATAACGACATAGAAAACAGTGTAATTTTTAACGTGGATTGTGTAATAAGGTTGTTTTCTGTCTTTAATTGAGTGGTATTTTGGGAAAGCTTCGGGGTTATGTAACCTGTTTTGTATTGCTTTTTCGGTTTCTTCGACAAGCCGCATTGCGGCGGCGGGATTTTGCAGTGTCTCTGCAATGTAATCCCGCGCGGCGATTAAGTCGTATTCAAAAAGCGGCAGGTATTTTAATATATATTTTTCAGTCATAATTCCCGCCTTTAACCCTCGCAAACACCTCATCGTGGGTGTAACGCACATTCGACATCTCGGCGAAACGGTCGGCTTCATCGAGCGCGGATTCAATCCCCGCCGCCATTTGCGAATACTTCGCAAGGCTCATGACGACCATTGAACCGTAGCCGTTTTTGGTGAGGAAAACAGGCTCACCGCCGTTCACGACCCCCTCAATTTCGGGGAATTTATTGCGTAAATCCGATACCGGTCTGATTTGAATCATGAAAATATCTCCTTTTGAAACTTATTCTATCATTATATTATCATAATATTATCAAGATGTCAATAGAAATGGAGCAAAAACCGTGAAAAAATCACAACCAAAACAACCCAAAAAACCCACAGCCTACATCGAAGGCGCGGGCATTGTCGTGGAAAAGCCGGTCACAGAGACGATTGAGGAGAACTACATGCCCTACGCCATGAGCGTAATTGTCTCGCGCGCCTTGCCGGAAATCGACGGCTTCAAGCCGTCGCATCGGAAACTTTTATACACTATGTATAAAATGGGGTTACTTACGGGTTCGCGGACAAAGTCTGCGAATATTGTGGGGCAGACGATGCGGCTGAACCCGCATGGGGACGCGGCTATCTACGAGACGATGGTGCGCCTTGCACGAGCAAATGAAGCCCTTTTGCACCCCTACGTTGACAGCAAGGGCAACTTCGGTAAAAGCTACTCGCGGGACATGGCGTACGCCGCTTCGAGGTACACCGAGGCTAAGTTAGAGCCGCTCTGCAAGGAGGTTTTCGACGAGATTGACCGCGACACCGTGGACTTTGCACCCAATTATGACAGCACTACTACAGAGCCGTTATTACTCCCTGTAAAATTTCCGTCGGTTTTGGTCAACAGCAACATCGGAATTGCCGTCTCGATGGCGAGTAATATCTGCTCGTTTAACCTTGCGGAGGTCTGCGAAACGACGATTGCACTGCTCAAAGACCCGTCTCACGACATCATCAGTACGCTGAAAGCCCCCGATTTTTCGGGCGGCGGCTATATAATTTACAACGAGGGCGAACTCCGCGAGATTTATCGGTCGGGGCGCGGCTCGTTCAAGGTTCGGGCGAAGTATAATTTTGATAGCTCGAATAACGTCGTTGAGATTACCGAAATCCCGCCTACGACTACGATTGAGGCGATTATCGACAAGATTGTCGAGCATGTCAAGAACGGTAAAATTAAGGAAATCAGCGATGTTCGCGACGAGACCGATTTGTCGGGGTTGAAAATCACGCTCGACTTGAAACGCGGCATTAACAAAGACGGCTGTGAAAGTTTGATGCGGAAACTGTTCCGATTGACACCGCTACAGGATTCGTTTTCGTGTAATTTCAACGTCCTCGTTGCGGGTGTACCGCGGGTTTTCGGCGTTGGCGAGTTGCTCACCGAGTGGATTGCGTTTCGCACCGAGTGCGTCAAGCGGCGGGTTTACTTCGAGCTGAACAAGAAGAAAGAACGCCTGCATTTACTGCGCGGATTGCAGAAAATTCTGCTCGATATTGACAAGGCGATAAAATTAATTCGCGAGACTCGCGAGGACGCCGAAGTCGTCCCGAACCTGATGATTGGCTTCGGAATTGACGAAAATCAAGCCGAGTATGTCGCGGAAATAAAGCTTCGGCACATCAACCGCGAGTATATTTTGAAGCGCACCGAGGAAATCGCGAACCTTGAAAAAGATATTGCCGAGTTGCAGGAAATACTCGACAGTAAAACCAAAGTGAAAAATATTATCATCGCCGAATTGAAAGAAATTGCAAAAAAATATGGCGGCGAACGCAAGACTTTATTCGTCTTCCAAAGCTATGAAGATGCCGATGACGAGCGGGATGAAGTCCCCGATTATCCCGTTAATATTTTCTTTACAAACGAGGGGTATTTCAAAAAAATCACGCCACTTTCACTGCGTATGAGCGGGGAGCAGAAGTTGAAGGAGCAGGATTTTATCACACTTCGCGAGGAGACCGCGAACCGCACCGAGCTGCTGTTTTTCACCGACAAGGGACAAGCGTACAAGAGCCGTGCGTCCGATTTTGAGGACACGAAGGCCAGCGTGATGGGCGACTTTATACCGTCGAAATTGGACTTTGAGGACGGCGAAAAACCGGTCGCGCTAATCACCACGCAGGATTATTCCGAGACGCTGATTTTGTTTTTCGAGAATGGCAAATGCGCGAAGGTTCCGCTGGTGTCTTTCGAGACCAAGACTAAGCGCAGAAAACTGCAAAACTCGTTCAGCACTGCATCTACGCTTGTCGCAATCTTCAAAATCACCGCCGACTGCGACTTTATTCTGCGCTCCTCGGCCGACAAAAGCCTAATCTTCAACACCGCGTTAGTCCTGCCCAAAGCCTCCCGCGATACGCAGGGCGTGCAGGTCATGCGCCTGACAAAAGCCTACCTGAAAACCGCCGAGATTTACACCGAGGGGAAGGTGAAAAAGCAGTCGGACGTGGCGGAGATTACGGCGAAGACGTTGCCGGCGGCGGGGAAGTTGGTGAAGATTGTTGGGAGTGAGCAGTTGACAATAGACAATGAATAATGAATAGTGAATAATGAACAATTGTGGAGTCGCTTCGCGACGGTTTTTCGATTGAATAATTTGCAACTCTACAAAAATTTTTGCGCGCGAAAATTTTTTTGAAACGTGGCGCGGTGTTGTGTAGGGAACGGTTCGTAACCGTTCCACAAAGTCTCCGCGTGCCTGTAATTTGCACCGTAGGGACGACCGCCCCCGGTCGTCCGATAATTCCCCGAAACATGGCGCGGTGTTGTGTAGGGAACGGTTCGTAACCGTTCCGCAAAGTCCGCACGGCATCATAATTTGCGTGAATTTGCGCGGTTTCATCAACGGAACGGTTAAGAACCGTTCCCTACATCAAAATTTTTTCACAACAGGAAATACACAGCAGAATCCTAAAAAATAACCAAAAGGAGAACCCACCATGCAAATCACAGTAAGAAAAGCCACTCAAGAAGACATCGCAAAAATGACCGCGCTCCCGACGTGGGGCTGTGAGAAATCCACCTTTGACTGGTATTACGACAGCGAGGAGCAGTGCTACTTGACCGAGGGCGAAGTCGTGGTTGAACACGACGGCGGCAGTGCAAGTTTCGGCGCGGGCGACTTCGTAATTTTCCCGCAAGGTCTGAAATGTGTCTGGAAAGTTTCAAAGGCGGTTAGGAAACATTATTTGTTTTTGTAAATCCACTGCGTGTAGGGGCGGGTTTCAACGGCGCGTCCGTAACCTCACGGAAACGTGGAAAATCCACAGAAACGTGGCGCGGTGTTGTGTAGGGAACGGTTCGTAACCGTTCCGTTTATGAGACCGTGCGGATTTGCGGAACGGTTAAGAACCGTTCCCTACATCAAAATTTTTTCACAACAGGAAATACCGCGAACGCGGTATGTTCACACGGACGGGCAATGCCCGCCCCTACATTGAAAACCCACACAAACAACAGCGAATCCCACCGTCGGGCATGGAAGCCCGCCCCTACATACAGCGAAAATTTTCAACGACATAAAAATTTTATAGACCGTAGGGGCGAACTGCGTTCGCC
>WRMK01000115.1 GCA_009777155.1 Oscillospiraceae bacterium | reverse complement strand
TCTGCCCTCGAACGACGGCAAATCAATCACCCGCCCGTAATCCCACCGCCCGGACGGCGTGCCCAAGGTGTACACAAAATCCTCGCCGACGTCCTCGAAAATCAGCTTATCGCCCTCAACCCGGAAAGTCGCCGCCATTTCCTCGGTGTTGTTGACCACAAAAAACAAATCAACGTCGGGGTTGTAAATAATCCCGCGTTCGATGTAATAAAATACATCGTCGCCGTTCACGAGATACTTACCCTCGATAATTTGCAGCTCAACCATGTGTTCATCGGTCATAACTTCGCCCGCGATTGAATAAAACTCGCCGTCCTCGCCGTAGAAAGATTCGTAGGCGTAGCCGTATTCCTCGGCGAACCATGCCCCGACAATCGAGTTTGAATCGTTTGAGACGGCGGGTTCGGGGTCGGGTGTAGGTGTTACAAGGGGGTCAACGTGGGCGGGTGTGGGTGTTACAAGGGGGTCAACGTGGGCGGGGTCGGCGGTTTTTTCACAAGCGGTAAACGCAAGCACCTGCAAGGCAAGAATTGCCGCTAATAGTAGGGTTGGTAGTTTTTTCATGTTGTTCTCCTTTATGAACGGTTGTGTTTTTCGGTTGTTTGTAAGGTTTATTGGCATTTTAATGCAGGGAACGGTTCGTAACCGTTCCGCCAAGTTTCTGCGGCTTTGTGAACGGAACGGCGTGCGCTCCGGTGAGTTTGCGGAACGGTTTAGAATCGTTCTCTACATAACACCGCGCCGTGTTCCGGTGGATTTGCGGAACGGTTTAGAACCGTTCCCTACATAACACCGCGCAATGTTTCGGGGACGGGCGCGCAATGCGCGCCCCTACGCGCGGGTTGTTATTTTTTAACGAGTGCGAGATTCGCAGGTGCGGGCGAACGCAGTTCGCCCCTACATACAGCGTATCTAACAAGAACAGCGTAATTATTTCACGTTTCGGGTTAATATGAACAAGTTAATCTAAAAGCCAAATTCCGGAAGGTTCCACCCGTTCAAACGCCACATTGTCAAACGTCAGAGTATCCCCCTCGACCGAAAATTCCGCGCTTTCCGGGTAGACATAGGGAGTTTCGGCGTAGATTTCACCGTCGAGCAGTTCAATCAGGCGCAGTCTAATCATCTTCAGGACATCGCCCTCGGTTACATAGACGCCCTCGTAAACCTGCGCGTAGTGCTGCCCGAGCGCTTCGGCGAAGCCGCTTGTTGACAAGTAAAATTTGCCGTCTTGGTTAAAGCCGACCTCGGAGGTCAGCTCGACCCCCTCGGAGTCGAAAGTGTCGCCCCATGTGCCGATAATCGGGCTGTCGGCTTGCCAGTACGGCAAGTTCTCGAAGGACGGCGGCGGCACTTCCCGCCCGAATTCCCACCGCCCGGACGGCTCGGCGGGCGAGTAGACAAGGTCGTCGTAATCCAACCAAATAATATTCTCGCCGTCAAACTCAAACGGAGTTGGCGGTTCGTCGCCGAAATCCATGAATATTTCAAAGAAATTCTCGTTTTCGGTGTCGTAAAAATATACTCTATCGGTAAAGTATTTTATACTGTTCCCGTTTAGAACATAAGTCCCCTCGCCGATATACGTCTCATCGGAAAAGGTGTGTTCTTCGATGGAAAACCAGCCGCCGTCCGCATTGTAGAAGACTTCGTAGAGGATTCCGTCTTCCTCGGCGTTCCAAGTCCCGATGAGCGGGTTGGATTCGGGTTCGGCGAATTCCGGTTCGTCAACACGTTCAATCTCAATAGGTTCGGGGGTTACAGCGGGTTCAATGAGTTCATTAGGTTCAATAGGTTCGGGGGTTACAATGGGGTCAGCGGGGCCGGCGGGGGTCTGTTCGCAAGCGGTAAACGCAAGTACCTGCAAGGTAAGAATTGCCGCTAATAGTAGGGTTGGTAGTTTTTTCATGTTGTTCTCCTTTATGAACGGTTGTGTGTAAGTTTTATTGTAGGGAACGGTTCGTAACCGTTCCGCCAAGTTTCTGCGACTTTGTGAATGGAACGGCGTGCGTTCCGGGGGATTTGCGGAACGGTTTAGAACCGTTCCCTACATAACGCCGCGCCATGTTCCGGGGGATTTGCGGAACGGTTTAGAACCGTTCCCTACATGACACCGCGCCGTGTTTCGGGTGGGTTTGCGGAACGGTTTAGAACCGTTCCCTACACAACACCGCGCCGTGTTTCGGGGGCGGGCGCGCACTGCGCGCCCCTACATGGGGGTTGTTAATTTTTAACGATTATTTCGATAACGCCATTTCCAAATCCCCCAAAATATCCCCAATAGTCTCAATCCCCACCGAAATCCGCACTGTGCCTTCGGTTATGCCCATTTCTATGAGCTTGTCGGCGGTGAGTTGGCTGTGGGTTGTGGTTGCGGGGTGGACTACTTGAGTTCTGATGTCGCCTAAGTTTGCGACGTTTTGAATCAGCTCCAAGCCGTCTATAAATCTAACCGCCCGCGCCTTATCGCCCTTGAGGTTGAAACTCATGACGCCGCCTGCGCCTTTGGGCAGATATTTCTTATACAGCGAGTAATATTTGTCGGTTTTTATACAAGGATAGCTAATCTGCTCAACTTCCGCATGATTATGCAGAAACTCGGCGACTTTCAGCGCGTTTTCGCAAATCCGCTCGACCCGCAACGATAGAGTTTCCACCCCCTGCAAAGCCATGTAGGCGTTGAACGGCGCAAGGCAAGAGCCGAGGTCGCGCATGATTAACGCCCGCAACCGCGTCAAGAACGCCGCGCACCCCAAATCGGCGAAGACTATGCCGTGATAAGACACGTCGGGCTGGTTGAACAGCGGGAAGCGCGGGTTGTCCTTGTAATCGAAGGTCCCGCCGTCGATTACCACGCCCGCCATGACCTGCCCATGCCCCGACAGCAGTTTGGTCGCGCTGTGTACCACCAAATCCGCTCCAAACTCGAACGGGCGGCAGAGATACGGCGTGTTGAAAGTGCCGTCCACCATAAAAGGTATCCCGTGCCGCTTGGCAATCTTAGCGATTTCCTCGATGTCGCTAATATTTGCGCTCGGGTTGCCGATTAGCTCGGTGAAAAACAGCCGCGTCTTGTCGGTGACTGCGCTTTCCCAAGCGTTCATATCATCGGGATTTATGAACTTTACCGTAATTCCAAGCCGTTTCAAGCTCACCCCGAACATATTCATCGCGCCGCCGTAGATATTCCCGGACGAGACGACTTCGTCCCCGGTTTGACATAAATTCACAATCGTGTTGAACATCGCCGCATGCCCCGACGAGAACGCCAAAGCCCCCACGCCGCCCTCTAAAGCGGCGATTCGTTCTTCAAAGAAGCTGTTTGTAGGGTTCATCAAACGGCTGTAAATATTCCCGGCCTCGGATAATTCAAACAGGCGTTGGGCGTGGGCGGCGTCGTTGAAGTAATAGGCGTTGGTTTGATACAGGGGCGGCGTGACCGAATTGGTCGCGGCGTCACCGCTGTACCCGGCATGTACCATGTTAGTTTCAAAGCCGTAGTTTTTTGGATTCATGTTGTACCTCGTTATAATTTATTTGTTTTTTAAGGTTATTGTCGTGCGGGGGAGGTAGGCGGTGCGGGGGGGTATGTCTGCGCCACCGAAAGAAACGCATGCCCGCCACACAAACCTTTCATATCCCGCTTTCTCGATATGAGACTTATCCCCTTGGCGACTTGTGGGTTCGCTATACATTAGAAAGTCTGTACTCATATAGGGTTTTTCTATCTACAAAGTCTTTGGCACGAGAAAGTTAAGTCCCGACAAGTGCAAAAGCGGGTCGTGCAGTTTCTTGCGGTGGCGCAGACATACCCCCCCCGCACCGCCTACCTCTCCCGCGCCCCCAAAAGTTTCGGGGAAAAAATTTCAAAAAAGGCTTGTAATTGCCTGCTTTTTTATGGTAAAATATAATTAACTCTTTATATTATACTACAAAGCGGGGGTGTTTGTCTATATGTTGAGTGCAAAAAATATTAAAATTACGAAAAAATTTAAGAATTTGCTCGCTACACTGTTGATTTTTGCCTTTAATTCAGGGTTTTTGGTAGTGTTTTCGGCTGTTCAGACTGCGGCGTTCGCCCCCGGGTTCGATATTTACAGTGAGTCGGCAATTATGGTAAACTTAGATACCGATTTGACGGTTTTTAAGCAGAACGAGTTTAAGCCTGTGCGGCCCGCCTCGACGGTCAAGATTATGACCGCCCTGCTCGCCCTTGAAAATATCGAGGACTGGAACGAGTTTGCGGTCATTACAAACGAGATGAATTACGGCTTCGGGAAAGACCGCAATTATATTGGCGCGGGCGTTGCCGACTTCGAGGTCGGGCAGACAAATCTTACCTACCTTGACCTCCTGTATGCCTTAATGATATACTCGGCGTGTGATGCCGCGAATGTTTTGGCGTACAGCGTTGCGGGGTCGGTGCCGGAGTTTGTGGACATGATGAATGAGCGTGCGACCGAACTCGGTGCAAAAAACACCAAGTTTCTGAACCCGCACGGCTTGCACGACGAGGGGCAGTACACCACCGCATGGGATTTGTTTTTGATTACCAAGTACGCCTACGAGACACAGGAGCTTTTCGCCGAGGTTATCCGCGAGACCGAGTATTTATTCCCTGCCAACAGCAGAAGCCCGAACGGTTTGCGGGTGAATAATTCCAATCGGCTGTTAAACCGCACTCTCGACAACGGCAATCCCAACCCCTACTTCTACGAATTTGCGCGCGGTGTCAAGACCGGGAGCATGCCGTATTACTACGAAGTCGCCGATGATAGTTTCACGACCGGGAATTTCAATCTCGTGTCAATCGCCTCACGCAACGGCTTCACCTACCTCACCATGACCCTCAACGCGCCGTTTTACCTCCCCGGCAGTTACTCCTACGAGAACCCGCCCCATCACAGCGTTGAAGACCGCGTCTATTACCCCTACGACGACCACACACGGCTCTACAACTGGGCTTTCACCTCATTGGAGTACAAAACCGTCCTGTCGGTCAACGACATTGTCGCCCGCCTGACCGTCGAGAATGGGCAAGCCGAGGACGTTCAACTCCGCCCTGCACTCGATTTCAGCACTGTCCTACCGTCCGATTTGGACGAGACCGCGCTGTTACGCACGATTACGCCTTTTGACGAGGTGGTGCAAGCCCCCGTCGTGAAAGGCGAGGTGCTCGGTTACGTTGAGCTTATGCTCAATGGCGAGGTGATTATCGGCAGCCGCATAGACTTAGTCGCCGCCGCCGATGTGCCGCTGTCCACGCAGGAGCAAGCCAAGCGAACTTTCGTGGACGTAATCAGCGCGGGCTGGTTCAAGGCCTGCGTTGCGGTAATTGTCGCATTGGTGCTGTTCGTGGTGGTACTGCGGTTTATTAATAAGTCGAGGAGTCGGCGTAATAGTCGTAGTCGGGGTAGTCGGGGTATGAAAAGGTGAGTAGCGGGGCGAAATTCACGGACGCGAAATTCACGGACGCGCAATGCGCGCCCCTACATGCGGCGGTTTGGTTTTGCGTTTCATCTACATATTGTAGGGGCGGGCATTGCCCGTCCGCAAAACAGTAATTTTCGCCGCAATTTACCGGAAGGGGGTCTCGGAGATGCCCATTACCATAATCGCGCTCGGTAAACTTAAAGAAGACTATTTCAAGCAAGCCTGCGCCGAATACGAGAAGCGACTTTCGGGGTTCTGCAAGCTTAGTATTATCGAGATTGCGCCCGTAAAAATCAGCCAAAACCCCTCGCCCGCCGAAATTACCGCCGCCCTCGCTAAGGAAGCCGAATTAATTAATCGCGTGACCTGTAAAAGTATGCAAAAGACCTTCAAAGTCGCGCTGTGTGCGGAGGGAGAGCGGTTTACAAGTGAAACATTTGCCGGGAAATTATTTAATCTGCTCGAAATTGAAAATAAAAGTATCAGCTTTATTATCGGTAGCTCGGTCGGGCTTTCCCGGGAAATAAAGGATAGTTGCGACATGAAACTTTCGCTGTCTGACATGGTTTTCCCGCATAGGTTGGCGCGGGTTATGCTGTTGGAGCAGGTTTATCGGGGGTTTGCGATTTTGGGTAATCGGAGGTATCATAAATAGGGCGTGTTGACAATTATTATGCTGTGTGATATTATTAATGTGAGGTGATTTTTGTGGATACATGGAATTGCGATATTGATTTGTACCTCGAAGATTACGAAAGACCCGAACCCGACGAGGGTTGGGAAGACGTTGAACCGAGAGGGCGCGAGGTGTGGTAAATCGTATCCTACATGTTGTAGGGGCGGGCATTGCCCGCCCGTAAAAAATACACTTCCGCGATTTAATAATTCCGCGCAAATTCGCGCAGGTTCATCAACGGAACGGTTAAGAACCGTTCCCTACACCAAAATTTACCGACAACAGAAAATACGGTAAACAGGGCGTAAATCCAACGGACGCGCAATGCGCGCCCCTACATACAGCGAAATTCATTGCAATATATCCTACATGTTGTAGGGGCGGGCATTGCCCGCCCGTAGAAAAATCCACACAAAAAGGAAACACAAAATATGTCAAACGAAATCACAACAAGAGAAAGATACGAAGGCGCGTTTTTCGGGTTCGCGATTGGGGATGCCTTTGGGTACCCTATCCGCGACATGGACTTTGACGAGATTTGCCGCCGTTTCGAGAAGGCGGGGTGTCTGCAATTGGCGGTGAGCCACAAGACCGAGACCGCGCTGTTCACCGACGCCACGCAGATGGCACTGTTCACGTCCGACGGGATTGTCTGGGCCGACCGAGAGGCGAAGGGCAAGGAAATTAATTACACTACTTATGTTTTTTACGCCTATCAATACTGGCTTTTCACCCAGACGAACACTATCGCGGGCAAGGAATACTCGTGGCTTTTTGACACCGAGAAAAAGCTGCGGAAGTGCCGCCTGTTGAAGGCAAAAGGGCTCTACCGAAAACGCTACACCGACCGCACGAACATTGACGCGCTGCTTGCCGCCCGCGATAATCGGTACGGCAGGCTGATTGACAAGGTTAATAATAACGCCGACAACGGCGGCTTGAAGCGGGTTTTCCCCGCCGGGTTGTACTTTAATTACGACCCCGAAATTGCCTTTCGCGCCGGTGCCGATTTCGCCGCGATTACCCACACTGCGCCGACCGGCTATCTCGCGGCGGGGTGTTACTCGGCGATTTTGGCGGAGCTAATCAGCGGCGAAACGATTGAAAACGCCGTGAATATTGCGGCGCGGATTTTGCGCGAATACGAGGGGCACGAGGAAGTCCTTGCCGCCCTCGATACGGTTTTGGACCTGCTCAAGGACGAGTCGGTCTCGCCCCGAAAGGCAATCGAGACTTTGGGGAGCGGCAAAAACGCCGCCGAGGCCTTGGCAATCGCGCTGTTTTGCGCGTCATTGCACTCGGAAAATTTCGCAGATGCAATTCGGCTCGCGACCAACCATGACGGCGAAAGCGATGTCTGCGGCGG
>WRMK01000114.1 GCA_009777155.1 Oscillospiraceae bacterium | reverse complement strand
TACACCGCGGCAGAATTATTCAGATTAAGGCAAAACAAAAACCTAAGCCGAGCCAAACGCAACATAGGCACAGTTATCTGTGCGGCTATATTAATTTCGCCATTTGTGTTGTTTGTTTTAAGTGCAATTCGTACATTTTTGCTATAGTGAAAGGAAGAAAACCATGCGTGAAAGTTTATTAACAATCCCCGTAAATGAAGTCTTTGAGCCTAAGGAAGGCTGCCCGATTTGCCGTATGCGGGACACGGTTGAGGGGCATATCTGCGAGTACATTATGGGCGCGGCGATGATGGAACCCGATGTACGCGAGGAGACCAACCGCCTTGGATTCTGCACCGTCCATTACCCCATGCTTGCAAAACAAGGCAATCGCCTGTCGTTGGCGTTAATGCTCAACTCGCATTTGGCGACAACTCGCAAGAAAATTTTCGACGGCGCGGTACTTACAAAATCCGCAAAGGCAAAACGCGCCGAAACCCTCACAAACACCTGCTTCGTCTGCACAAAGGTAGACTGGGGGATTAACCACATGCTCAAGACTGTTTTTACGCTTTTCGAGAAAGAGCGGGTTTTTCGCGAACTGTTCAAGGCGCAGGAATTTTTCTGCCTGCCGCATTATCACATGCTCGCGACAAAATCCGAGGTTATGCCCAAAGCCCAGCGTGCAGAATTTCTCAAGGCACTGAACACGGTAGTGTCGGATTACGCAAAACAGCTCAACATCAACGTCGGGGACTTCTGCGATAGCTTCGATTACCGCAACGCCGGCAAATTGCACTCGCCCGAAATGGAGCACGTGCGGACGTCGCCGCAGACGGCGGTGAGGTTTTTGACGGGGCGAGAGATGACGAACAATTGATAATTGACAATGGACGACGAACAATTGACAATGGACAATGGACAATTGACAATTATCCAAAACACAGCAAAAATTTCCAACCACATAAAAATATTATTGGACGTAGGGGCGAACTGTGTTCGCCCGCAAAACCGCACAACCACCGAAAAACCCACGGAAACATGGCGCGGTGTTATGTAGGGAACGGTTCGTAACCGTTCCGAAAGTCTACACGACTTAATAAACGGAACGGTTCCGAAAGTCTACACGGTTTAATAAACGTAACCATTCCGAAAGTCCCAGCGAATTAATAAATTTCGCACAACCGTAGGGACGACCGCCCCGGTCGTCCGTTAAAATCGCTGAAACATACACAACGATTACAAAGCCGCATAAACATACGGAACGGTTACGAACCGTTCCCTACAACAAAATTTACAACCACCCAAAAATACACAACAAAAATAAATTGACAACCCCCGCAAAAAAATATATAATAGACATATGGAAACTTTTATAAAGACCGGCCCTTTCAACCCCGCGCTGACCCTTACGGGCGGGCAGGCGTTCCGTTGGGCTCGGCTGACCGACACGACCTACCGCGGAATCGCGCACGGCCGCGTGATTACCGTAACTGCCGAGCGTAACGGCATAAGGCTCATCGGCGCAGACCCCGCTGACCTGCCGCTCTGGCGCGAATATTTTGACGCCGAAACTGATTACGCGGCGATTACCCGCTGTTTCTCGAGCGACAAAATTCTGCGGGAAGCTTGCAAATTCGCGCAGGGATTGCGGCTTTTGCGGCAAGAGCCGTTCGAGACTTTGATTAGCTTTATAATTTCGCAGAATAATAATATTAGCCGCATACGAAAAATTATTGATACCCTGTGTCGGAATTTCGGGGCGGAGATACAAAAGGATTGCTATGGGTTCCCGACTGCGGAAACTTTGGCGGGGCTTGATGTGGCGGCACTTGCGCCTTTGAAAGCGGGCTACCGTGCGGGTTATATAATCAATGCGGCAAGGGCGGTTTTGCACGATGAGATTAATTTGCGAGACCTGTTTGAGTGCGACACGACCGAGGCGCGGCAACGGCTCATGAAATTCAAAGGCGTGGGCGAGAAGGTCGCCGATTGCGTACTGCTGTTCGCGTACGGCAAGGCGACATTCCCGAAAGATGTCTGGATTAAAAAGGCACTCGGCGAGTTTTACCCCGACGGCCTCCCCGACTGCATAAGGGGCAATGAGGGCAATGCACAAGGCATTGCACAGCAGTATTTGTTTGAATTTGTTCGTAATCGGAAGACGTAGGGGCTTTCGCCCGCTCGTCCGCATAAAATGTAGGGACGACCGCCCTCGGTCGTCCGCATAAAATAATTTTGCCGATTGCAAAACCTATTGTTTTGCGGACGGGCAATGCCCGCCCCTACAATATATAGATGAAAGTCAAAGCCTAATCGCCACATGTAGGGGCGCAGCATTTCTTCGCAAGCGATGCGCGTCCGTAAATTCCGCAATCGTCTAAAAATAATAGCGTAGGAGATTTATATGTTCTGTTCAAAATGTGGGAGCCGCCTTAGCGGCGGCGGGAGTTTCTGCCAACAGTGCGGCTCGCGGATTGTCGGCGTGCGGAGTCCTGCCGCGCCTGCCGTTAGCATCGCGACTAATTCCGAGGCGTACAACGAAACTTGCGCCGAGATTAACGAGCTTCATGCAAATTACGACACCGATTCCCTGCCCGACGACCTCAAGGAAATTGCGCGGCTCTACGGTGAGAAAGCCCCGGAAATCGCGGATACTGCCCATGCCGCTGAGGTTCAAGCTGTCGAAAGTGTTCATGCTTCAGAAGAAGTTGCCACCGTTGAAGAACCCGACCTTGCAGACGGCATCCGTCCGGAGGCCGCATCGCTGTTCCCCGAAAACGAGCCTGTGATTGAGCCGCAGAGTTTCCCCTCTGCAATGCCGCAAGTGCCGCAAACGCCGCAAACTCCGCATTTGTCGCACTTGTCGCACTTGTGGCAAGTGCCGCAACCCCCGCAACCCACACATACTCCGCATACCCCGCACCTTGACCCCCACGCCGACTACGACAACGAACCTTTCCGCCCCGCAATCCCCGCCCCGCCCGCAGACCCGTTTGAAAAGCAGTACTTCGGGAAGCCCGCGTTAGTCTTCTGCCTTGTCATAATCGGCTTGCTGTCGGCTTGTTGCGGGACTTTGGCGGCACTGTATTTTGGTGCATTATAAGATTAATATTTATAAGGAGTGATACCATGATAACCATAGGAAACGACTGGGACGAGTTAATTAAGGACGAATTTAGGAAGCGTTACTACGTAAATTTGCGGGAATTTCTCAAGCGCGAGTATCAATCGTTCAGCATTTTCCCTGATATGAACGATATTTTCAACGCGCTGAAATTGACCGCCTACAAGGACGTCAAGGCGGTAATCCTCGGGCAAGACCCCTACCACGAGCCGGGCCAAGCGCATGGGCTCTGCTTTTCGGTGCAAAGCGGCACTCGGCGGCCGCCCTCGCTCGAGAATATTTTCAAGGAGCTGACCGACGACATGGGCATTGTCCCGCCAAACCGCACAGACGGCGACTTGACAAGCTGGGCAAAGGACGGCGTACTGCTCCTGAACACAGTGCTGACCGTGCGGCAGGGGCAGGCGAACAGCCACAGGGGGCAGGGTTGGGAGTTCTTCACCGACAAGATTATCGAGCTGCTCAATCAGCGGGAACAACCCATCGTCTTCATACTTTGGGGCATGAACGCCCGCGTGAAATCGTCGCTGTTGACCAACCCGATACATAAAATCCTCACCTCGGCGCACCCCAGCCCGCTCTCGGCGCACAACGGCTTTTTCGGGTGTCGGCACTTCTCGGAAACTAATATCTTCCTTGAAAAAAACAACCGCCCACAGGTCAACTGGCGGCTTGAGGCTCCGGTCTTGGCTACTACTTAAATTCGACAAGTTTCAAATACGATGTGTATAATTTTACATAAATATACAGGGCGTTATCAAACGCCCTGTTATTTTGTGGGAATTTGCGGACGACCGAGGGCGGTCGCCATTATTGACAACATTGACATTGAATGATTTAGGCTTTCGATTAGCGGAAATCTGCATTAATTCTATGATTCCGTCCGAAATTCCGCACTGCAAAATCGCGTCAATATCTGTCTTCAATTGAATTTCGATATGGTCTTCATACACAGTTATTCTGTCTATGATTAACTCAATATCGCTTTTGTTGAGCGTGTCTTTACTTAAAATATCATCGAAAATATCCATTGCGGTTTTGGCTATTCGGTTGACTTTGACTGCGGTTGCGTGGCGGTTGGCGGTCAGCTCGATTTGATTTTGCAAGCCGCTGATTCTGTCGGCGAGTTCGTCGAGCATTTCTGCGTACATCTCGTCTATAATGTCCTCTTTTTCGGGTTCGCGCATGAGTTCGCGGGTCTTTTGCCGTGCGAGGACTTTCATCTCGGCTTTGGCGTCGTCAACCTGCTGTTGCAGTAAAGCAATCGTGTTGGTGGTTTCCGTGACCTGTAACTTCTCGTCTTTCAGCGATTGGTTCAGCTTGTCAAGCATTTCTGCGGAGTTGTCTTTGACTTTGCAGACGTAGGATTTGAGCAACTTGTCGAGCAAATCCTCGCGTGTGTGGTGAGAAGTGCAGGCTTTAAGCCCACGCTTGTGGTAACTACTGCAAATGTATGCAGGGCTTTTCGGGTTACTGCGTGAAAATAGTGGCTCGCCGCAGTCGCCGCAAAACAGAAAACCCGAATAGGAATTGCTGTATTTTTTCACCCCTCTATAATGAGTGGTGGTGCGTTTTGAGCGTTGCTCCTGCGCCGCCCAAAAAACTCGGTAGTCGATAATTGGTTCATGGTGGTTCTCGAAAATAATATGCTCCGATTCGGCGGCTTTGATGTCACTGCCGTTGATTTTTTTGCGGCGGTATTTGCCCTGTCGCAGAGTCCCGATATAAAAATCGTTTTGCAGAATTTCCGAAACGATAACTATGCTCCATAAGTCCTTGGCTTTGATTCTAGAGTCTTCGCCTGCTGATTCACGCCGAAATTTTTCGGACATTCGGGGTGTGGGGATTTGCTTGTCGGTTAGGTGATTGGCGATTTTCTTGTACCCCCAACCGCAATTGTACAAATCAAAAATCTCCCGAACGACAACGGCGGCGGCTTCGTCAATTGTGAAAGTCATGGCTTTTGTGTTGGTCATGATATACCCGTAAGGCACCGCGCAGAGCCATTTCCCCTCGCTCTGGCGGCGGCTGACAACCGATTTTACCTTTTTGGAAGTGTCGGTCATGGGCATTTCGTTTATAAGAAAGCGAAACTGAATCGCAGTCCAGTCGTCGCAGGTGGGGTAGTCGATATTGTCGCCGATTGCGATTATGCGAACGCCGACATCGCGCAGATCTTCAAGCTCGACTAAACCCTTGCTGTTACGGCGCGAAAAGCGGGAGAAGTCCTTGATAATCAAGGTGTCTAACCTCCGCTCATGAGCTGAGGGCGGAGCTTCATATAGCCTTCGCGTTGCTCGAAAGTGTAGCCAGAACGGTCACGGTCTTCGTAGAAGTCGAGCGCGGCATCGGGGTATTTGCGGGCGACAAAGTCCGCTATTATTGCGCGTTGGTTTTCGATACTGGTGTTCTCGCGGTCGAGCTCTTCGTCCACCGAGATACGGCAGTAGGCGGCAATTTGTACCATGTTATTCTACCTCAATATTATTTTATAACAACATTGTAACATAAAAACTCCGCTTTGTCAAGGGCGGGAATGAATTAAAAATTCATTCCCGCTAAATTTGCTTTATTTTTCAATAACAAATCGGTAGTTTTACCTAAAAAGTCGGACTGCCCGGAAGAGAATACCGCCACTGTGTAGCCCTGTTTTTTGTAGTCGGCGTAGAGCGGCTTGAGATATTGCCGAAGCTTGGTATTTTGCTTGTCTTGGTTAGTCAGCCAGACTTCGACGATTTTGTCGTTGTGGTTGGGTGTTATCTGCATCGGCAACGCCTCCTTTTTAGTATTCTTTGTAAGTTTTGGTGATTTATGCGGGATTTAATCAAGTTCATGTGATTTATTCCGCTCCCTCAAAGGTGAATTAATTTCCAACTCAGGCGGCTCGCGCAAAATCGCCGAAACCGCCTGTTTAAGCCGTTCAGGCGCATGACCCATAGCCCTGTGAAATAATATTTTCTCATTTATTCCACCCTCTGAATACTGACAGCGCCTTGTTTTTCTCATCGGCGTGCATTACAGCCGACAGAATAAATTCCTCGCCGCCTACTTCACGCACAGCCTGTTTGTACGCTTCCTCAAAGAACGATTTAGCGTAGTCATAACCGCCCTTTTTCTCGAAATACTCCGAATTCACATCATAGACTAACTCATCTATGATGTTGGCAGTTGGTTTAAGCCCACGAGTGCTGATAATGCCGCTCTCGACCAACTTGTCAAATTGTTGCAAATAAGAAACTTGACAATCCTTAAAATGAATATTATAATTAGAGCGTGATAAATCCACATCACCATTGTCGTAATGCTGATTTTTGCGCTCGTTGTGCCGTTCGATATTGCCGACTTTTTCCCTCGAATAAGCCTTATTCCGAACAACAGAATAGTGCTTTTTCATAAAAATCCTTTCTGCGCAATGCGCCAGTGACAGATTGAAATTATATTTGCTGTATAATGACAATTATAATTTCAAATCGTCACACTCGATAAATTCAATTATACTGCGTTTTTGCAGACACATCATGACGATGTGACGGCATTTTTCAGTCCCCCTGTTTTTTCTTCAAGGGGTGGGGGTTAAAATCACCGTCATCGTCATTTTTGTTCAGTTTTACTGTTCTTCTCGCTCCCGAACGCTCGAACGAAACGATGATTTTATGCGTGTTTTCAAGAGTTGAGGAATTATCTTTCAGCATACGACTTAGCACATTCGGCGTGACGATTATCGTTTTGTCAAGTTCTTTGAGTGACGATAATAATTCTGTTGCTGTCCCCGAAAAAGACTTACGCTCCGACATCAACTTGACAACCGTTTCAATAGGTTTCACGGCAGGGTTTTCGCCGCCTTGCACAAACGAAACAAACTGCCGGATTTTGCGTTCTCTGTCAAATTCGAGGTTAATTTGCATATCTTCAACGTCAAGTCCTGCGATGTGCAGAATTGCGGAATTTTCGGCACGTTTTGCCTTTTCAAGAACGAACATCGTATCGGCAGAACCTGTCAATCCGGTTGTCCCCGAAACGGTGTTAAATGGGTCGTTGTCGGGAGTTTTGCGGGTGTGATGAACGAGAAAAATTGCGATTTTCAAGCGGTCGGCGAGTGCCTTGATTTTGTTCATGTCATCGTAATCGAAAGCGTAGCCGCAACGGTTTTCATCAGTGCCTCGAATCCGTTGAAGTGTATCGATTACAATCAATCGGGTGTCGGGTTTGTTGCTGATAAATTGCTCCAACTGCGGTAATAAGCCGCTTGAAATGCAGTCAGCGTTGGTTGTAAAGTGGAAGTCTTCCGTGCCGTTTTCGGTGATGTGCGACAAGCGAAAATGCAGTCTGTCAATGGTGTCTTCGAGTGCCAAGTACAGCATAGTTGATTTGAGCGTGTTGAATTCCCACACAGGCAGACCGTGCGAAACTTGCTGACATAACCACAGTGACAGCCACGATTTGCCGACTTTCGGACTGCCTGCGAGTACCGATAATCCTGTTGGCAAAAGCCACGAAATGATGAATCGCGGCGGCTCGCAATCGAGTGCGAGTAGGGTTTTGCTGTCGATTACAGACAGCGGGGTAAAGTTTTGTTGTTCCATAAATAATCCTTTCTTGT
>WRMK01000113.1 GCA_009777155.1 Oscillospiraceae bacterium | reverse complement strand
TCTGATTGGCGTGATATTGTTGCATTTGCAGCGGGCGCAATTCATACAATCGGCTTAAAAGCTGACGGTAAAGTTGTGTCTGTTGGAGATAATAGAGAGGGAAAATCTGATGTTTCTAAATGGAGTGATATTACCGCTATCGCCGCCGGAGGTAGTCACACTGTTGGATTAAAACCGGATGGAAAAGTTGTAGCCGTTGGAGACCACAGGGGCGGCAGATGTGATGTTTCTCGTTGGACGGGTATTGTTGCCATTGCCGCAGGGGATAATACAACAATCGGGTTGAAGTCAAACGGAACAGTTGTTGCTACCGGAGTTAACAGCGATGGTCAGTGCAATGTATCTGATTGGAATAATATTGTTGTTATTGACGGAGGACAAGACCATGTTGTAGGCTTGATGAAAAATGGCACTGTTGTGGCAACTGGGAAAAATCTTTACGGACAATGTGACGTTTACGATTGGCAAGGTGTCATCGCTGTTTCTGCGGGTTATGACCATTCTGCCGGTTTGAAAGTAGATGGTACAGTAATTGCTGTCGGTAATAACGAATACGGTCAATGTAATGTTTCCGATTGGCGTAATATTGTCGCTGTTTTTGCCGGCAGTTGGCGTACCATCGGATTGAAATCAAACGGTACGGTTATAGAAGCCGGACGTGATAAAAAGCAATACGATTGGCAAAATATCGGTCCTGTTCCCGAAGAAGAAAAGGCAAAAATGGTTGCAAGAATTATTGAAGAAAATATAGAAAAACACAGAAAAATAGAAGAAGAAAAACGCAGAAAAGAGAAAGAAAAAGCATATGCAGAAGCGAAAGCAGAGGCAGATAGGCAAAGGAAACGAAAAATAGAAGAAGAAAGAGAACGAGAAAGGTTAGCACAAAAAGCTATATACGAACGGAATCGCCAAATTTATTCAACTGTGTTTTTTGGTTTAGTTTCAATGTTCCTGATTTTTCTTCTTATACTTTACTTTATATAAAATCAAACCCGGAGTTGCAAAAGCAACCCCGGGTTTAATTCTTACCCCTCAACCCCCCAAAACATCCCGCCGCCGATACCCCACAAACCCCGCAACGACAATCACTAATGCAATCCCCGACATAACCCCGAGTGTCACAAAACTTATTTCTTCCGACTCGAAAAGGTTCAGATTCGTCACGCGAATTTCGGGAATGTACCGGAACGGCGACAATGCCGTGAGCCAGTTTGGCAGTATGTCCAAGCCGTTCATCAGCGTTGTGAAGCATGTGAAGCCGTAATACCCCCAGACCGCCGCGCTTGCCTTTGGGAAAAAGCCGACTAAGAAAATTGCAACCGCCGCCAAAATCCACATCGCAGGGAGAAACGCCATGCAAGCCTTGAACAAATTCGCGAGTACAAACGGATTGGCTTCACCGGCGGCTTTTGTCGCGGCGTCTGTAGTATAATACAGCCCCAAAACCGTGGCGCATTGCATTATTGCAGTGAAAATAAATGCAATCGTGGTGAATCCGCAGAGGTACTTAGTGCGGGACACCGAGCGTGATAAAATATTCTCAAGCCTGCCGTCTTTTTCCTCGCCCCGCAGTTTCAACGCCGCCATAAGTACGGGAATCAGCGCGATTAACGCCAACATCGAAGTCACAAAAACCCCGAATCCGTCCACTATCATTTCCGCTTTTGTCTCGTCGGGTATACCGTCGATTATTTCAGGCGACAAGCCCATTATCGCCAAGTATTCGGGGCTTTCGCTGACGAAACCGGGTACATCGCCGATTACAGAACCGTAAGAACCCGCCCCCGCAAACATAACGATAATCCACACTAACATCATTACACTAAGTAATCTGAACGCCATTCCAAAGGGCGAAAGCATAGCAGGTAAGGCGAACCGTCTGCCCGGTCGTGCGGGGATAAAGCCCGCGCCTAAGTCCCGTGTGGAGTTGAGTTTGTAGGCAATGGCGGTGATTACAGCCGCCCCGCCTAAGAGTAACGCCAACGGCAAAAGCTTGTTCCCGACAAACACCTGCGTTCTTTGTGCGAGACCGAGCGGACTTAGCCACGAGACAAACTCCGCGCTCGTGTCGCCGTAGGCACGAAGCATATACGCGCCGCCGAGTGCCAAAAAGGACAAGCCCATCGCGCCGCTTGCAGTTGATGAAAGTTGGCAAAACACCGCCGTCACCGCCGCAAAGAACAGCCCGACTGCGCCGACCGCCGCGCCATACAACATACACGAGGCGAAGTCAAAACTCGGCACCTGCATTGCAAAAATCCCGAGGCCTGTCACAACCGCCAAGACAAAGTTGATGATTACAGCCGAAATCATCGCCGCGTTCAACCCCGCAAGCTTGCCCACAGGGAGCGACCGCAGTACCTCTACCCTGCCCCGCTCCTCGTCCGCACGGGTGTGCCGCGCGATTATGAAGACGTTCATGACCGCCGCCGTTATCGCCACCCACAGCAACATCATGCCGCCGTACATTGCGCCCGATGTGTAATTGTCCGCGCCGTAAATCGGCCCGAGCATGCCCACCATGAGCGGGTTGTCATAAACCGCCGCGAATTGCTGCCGCGCCTCATCGTCGAACATGCTGTCCAATCCCGGCGCAAGGAGTAGCGAAAACCCCGCTAATGCTAATATCCATATGAGCGAAATTATTCGCTCACGGCGGAGTATGAATCGTACGAGTTTACCTGAATTATCGAAATTTTCTTTCATAATTTTCACCTTTCTATATTGATGTAGGGGCGCGCATTGCGCGTCCGTAACCTTATAAAACCGCAGTACTTTTGACGGACGGGCAATGCCCGCCCCTACAGACCACCGCGTGTGGGTTTTGTGCGGGCGAAAAGGAAACCGCCCCTGCAATCTACCCTGCCACATAGTGTCTCATAAACAAATCCTCAAGCCGCGGTGCCGCGCTCTCGAGCTTGGTAATCCCGAACTGCGAAATGTGCGACATTATTGCGCCTATATCGCCCGAATCAATCTGAAACGAGGTAATCCCGTCGGTCTCTGCAATTTCGTGTACACCTTTCATGCCGGAAAGGTTCGCAATCGGCTTTTCGGTTTTCACGCTGATTATTACCCGTGTCAAGTGCTGTAACTCGGCAATCGTGCCTGTTTCGACCACCTTACCCTCGCGGATAATCCCCACCCTGTCACAAAGCCGTTCGACTTCTTGCAAGATGTGACTTGACAAGAAAATCCCTTTCCCTGCCGCCTTTATTTCGGCGACACAGTCTTGGAAAACCTGCTCCATCAGCGGGTCTAAGCCGCTTGTAGGTTCATCGAGAATGTACAAATCTGCATCGGATGCAAACGCGGCGACAAGCGCGACTTTCTGGCGGTTGCCTTTTGAATAAGTGCGGCACTTTTTAGTCGGGTCAAACTCGAAGCGTTCAATCAGCTTTTCGCGTTTCGCCCGATTGCACTTTTGCCGCAGTCCGACAAACAAATCAATGACCTCGCCGCCTGTTAAATTCGGCCAGAGATTGACGTCCCCCGGGACATAAGCAATCCGCTTGTGAATATCCACCGCGTTCTTCCACGCATCCATGCCGAAGACTTTTGCAGAGCCTTCCGTAGCCTGCAAAATCCCGAGCAGCACCCGAATAGTCGTGGTTTTGCCCGCGCCATTCGGCCCGATGAAGCCGAAGACTTCACCTTCCTTTAGCTGTAAATTCACCTTGTCAAGCGCAAGGAATTTACCGAATTTCTTGGTTAGGTTTTGTGTTTCGAGCATTAACATTTGCGTACCTCCTTTTATATTTATTAAAATAATTCACTGTTTTGCAGAATTTCATCAACCACACCAACAACATAATCAATTTCCCGGCGAATCCGCCATTTAATAGTAGGCAAATCATCACTTCTAAACTTTTTCAACGGCTTAAAATCAAACATCTCGCGATTATTGTGCAGTGCTACATGAATACGGTTGTTGCCGTTTTCGTTGTTTGTGAAACAAATATAAGTGCGGGCGTTTGCTTTTTCGTCCATTTTAAGAATCGAAACCACAAAGCGGGCGGTCAAAAAATCGTAAAGCGCGGCGGGTCTGTCTGTTTGGATTTGGAATTTTTTGTTGAAATCCTTGTTTGCAGTTTCAAATTCAGACTTCTCCCCAATAAGTCCGGAAGATGTTCGCTCTTTTAGTGTCACCTGCCAATTCTCGTTCTTTTTTGTTTCAATAATCAGCCACTGCCCTTTGAATTTGAAGGTCTTTTTTCTTCTGACTTGTAGGCTGTCGTAACCCTCGTGCAAAAGACCGACATCAGAAAACTCGATATTCACGCCTTTGTATTTCGCCTTTGTATAACACGACCCAAGGCATTGTTCCCACGGATTAAGCAGAGCGGCAGAAAGTAAAGTTTCTTCATCAATATGGCTCTGCGGCTGATAGTCGATTACTTCCATTACTTCTGATAAAACTTCATGAACTACGTTGTTTGTGATAATTTTTTTCTTTTCAACTCTCAAAGATTCTATCAACTTTCCAATAAGGGTTTGTGCAACAAAAAGAATTATAACAAAAAGAACAACCGTTAAAAACAAGCCCCAATTAACATTAATCCCATCTTCAAGCAAAAATGCCTCTGTCATTGTGTCAAAAATAAAATACGCAAGAAAAATTCTAATTATATTAAGCATTAACTTCGAGCGGTAAGTGTTCGCTAAATGTATCATCTTGCCGAAAAATATAGTAAGAACTACGCAAATAATGAAAAATGGTATAGAACTTCTATAACAATTCAAAAGTACATACGAAAAAACAAGTGCGATTAGTGACCATAAAACTATTCGGACAATGAAAAGTTTCGTTATATCTGCCGATGCCCCGGCAATTCTCAAACCACCCGAATCACTCCCCCGCTTCATAAAAACTCCCCCTAAATATATCAAAATACCCCTTCAACTCATCAAGGAAAACATCATACTGCTCTTGAAAATCCTCAATATTTGTGGAATTTATCCGCTCTAACTGTGAGTTTGAGTAGCCTACTTGTGTCCAGTAGAAAATGTTAATCGCCTTTTGCGGGTCGATGCCTTTTTTGAACAGCGTTACATCAACATCGGCGAACAATTTCGGGACGGCTTCGGCGAAAACTTTCGCGTAGACGTCGGTAATCTTGGTGTTTTCCTTGTCCTTATAAGCCGTTGTGAGGAAATCGAACATCAGCGGATACTTGTAAGACAAGTCGATTTTCAAGAGCAGTGTCTGCCACAACCGCTCGAGAATGTCCCGCTGCTCGAAATTTATCAGCTCGAAATACTCCCTTATAACAACGTCCACGGAATAGCCGAGTATAAACTCGTACAAGTTTTCCTTTGTGCCGAAATAGTGGAACAGCAGGCCTTTTGAAATCCCGGCGTCCTTGACGATAAGGTCGGTCGAGGCTTTTTTGTACCCCTCGTTGAACTGTTTCATGGCGGCGTTGATGATTCTGTCGCGCTTTTCGGCTTCCATTGACATGAATTTGTGATACTTTTCGTTAAAATCCTGCATAATTTCTTACTCCCCAATGTCTTTAATAGCAATTCCGGTTGAAATTGCACCGCAATCCGAGCGCAAAACCCATATATCAAAGCTTTTACGCTCGTCTATCGGGCAATTTCTAACCGGAATTGCTACAAATCAAATTGACTTATCCAGTCAATACCATTGTAACATGGTTGACTGAATAAGTCAATAGTTTTTGGAAACATTTCTATTGTGCAAATTGCACAAACTTTTTATCCTACTCTTGCCATCGGAGCTACGGGTTCTTCGTAGAGTTGAGGTGGTTCGGATTCGTCGCTACCTTCTTCATAAACTTCAAGTTCCATACCGTCCATGATTATTATTACCTCGCCCTCCATTGGCGGTTCTTCGGTCGGCTCTACATCGTAGTATACAATAGGCGCATACTCCCTTTCAAGCTCTAACGTCTGAATGACTTCGATGCCGCTGTCTGTGATTTTGAGCGATACGATTTTGTTCAGTGCCGCCGCGTAAATGACATCGCCGATATACAACCCGCGCTGATACTGCCCCGCCCAGTAATCGTTGTAGTAATAATCGTCGTTGATGGAGTCGCTGTCCATGTAGAACTCGTCTTTCAGCTCACCCGTCAGGCTAAAGCCGTAGTCGGGGTCGTAGGACAAGATTGCGTAGGCGTAAGTTGAATCCGACGACCAGAAGTAATCGTTAGTGCCGGGTGTCCAACTGTTAAAGCTTGACTCCTTGCTGTACGGGAAGGCGATAATATTCTTCTGCGGGCTGATTAACACCGACTTGTGGTCGTGTTCCATCGGGCTGTTAATCCATGTGTAGTGCCAAAAATTTTCGTCGCTGTTGAAAGTATTTCTGTTATTGCTGCCCTCGATTACATAGGTGTGTTTCTCGACTAATTCGTTCGCGTTGTCAACGCCAAACATAGTAACTTTAAGACCGGTTCTTACGCCGTCGTCATCGGTGTCAACGCCCATTCCGAGGAGCAATCCGTCCGCCCACGGGTGCAAGTACCGCGAGAATCCGGGGATTTTCAACTCGTCTAACAAGACGGGATTGCGCGGGTCGCTGAGGTCGAACGAGAACAGCGGGTCGGTCTGCCAGAAAGTGACAATGTATGCAATGTCGCCGATGAACCTAACCGACTGCACATGCTCACCAAAGCCTATTCTGTGGACTTCCGCAAGGACGTTCATGTTTTCGTCAAGTGTGTACAGAGAGCCGCCCTGTAACCCCCAACCGCTGTAATCACGCGGGTTTACGGCGTTTTGGTCTACTACAAAGCTCCAGTCGCCGTTGGTGTCAACCTGCCAACTGCCATTTTGCCACTCCCATTGATTGTCCCACCAGCCCGCAGTTTCGGGCAGGGGCAGGACTTGGAAACTGCCCGAGTTACCTTGTTGCGGCTCGTCTCCCCACACAGCAGTCACTACCCGCAGTATTCCGTTATGCTCATCTAAGTGGAACTGGTTGTTGAGCGTACCCGCCACTTTCCCTGTAGCAACGTAATCAACGTAGCCCAAATCAATCGAAAACTTGTTAATTATAGTGTAGGCTGTGTAGTTACCGGGGGACATCGGGCGTGCAATCATTACCGAGGCATCATCTGCTACAGCATCGTAAACCGCTTCCTCATATTCATAAGTAGTGCGGGTGACATAGATATTGTCGAAAGATGCGTAGATATTATGCGAGCCGCCCAAGTTCGCCTGTACCGAAATCAGCATGTCGTCCCTGTGTACATCAAGCCCGGCAATCACGGTATACTCAATGTTTTCCAACTTTTCGGGCAGTACTATGAATGACGGTCTGATAAAGAACGAATCGTCGTTCACGCTATAGGAAGGTATATAGACCTCGTATTCGTCCATCTCGAAAGGCGCGTAAATCTGCGGCCAATAGCTCGTAATCAAGTAAATTGTATTGTCAATCATGCGTGACGAGTTGTAGTGGCCGTCTTGTGTGTAGGTGGACGCGGGGTAGCGGAAATCGCCGTCGGTGTCATAAACATCAACCACAGTCTCGGACTTCCAGTAGGTGTAAAGCGGGGTTACACTTCTTGCAAAGTCGTACTGATTCTCGTATTTTTCCTTGCTCCAGATGATAATCAACTGTTTGCCGTAGAGCAACATCTCGATTGGATAGGCGTCTTCCCGCGTGATACTCGCGATTTGCTCCATGTTGCCGTCGTCCGCGCTTACAACATTGACGCCTTGGGTGTAAGAGGACATGAAGTAGATATTTTTGCCGTCGGTTTTGATAATATCGGCTTCCTGTATACCCGCGACTTGATTATTAGTCTCGGAGAAGTCGGATTCACCG
>WRMK01000112.1 GCA_009777155.1 Oscillospiraceae bacterium | reverse complement strand
TTCCATGCCCGACCGCGAACACACTGTAATTGAACGGTCGGGCATGGAAGCCCGACCCTACGTTGAAAATTCTACAGGCAACAGAAAAACCCACGGGCGAACGCAGTTCGCCCCTACGTTGAAAAAATTTACAGGCAACAGAAAGGACTGATTTATATTAATAATTTCATCGAGTTCCCGAATTTTTTCGGGGGCCTGCGAATCGAAGTCGGGCGGGTTGCGTTTACGATTTTCGGGTTGGACATTTATTTTTACGGCATCATCGTCTCACTCGCGATTGTGGCGGGCTTTGCCTATGCGATGGTGCGCTCGGAGCAGTTCGGTTTGATTGCCGACAAGGTTTTTGATGCGGCTGTCGCGGGGCTAATCGGCGGCTTTTTGTCGGCGCGGTTGTATTACGTAATCCTCTCCGATACCAAGTACACCTTCATTACCTTCTTCTCGGACTTGCGGGACGGCGGCTTGGCGATTTACGGCGGTGTAATCGGCGCGGTGACTTTCGCGCTAATCTTTATGAAACTGCGGAAAATGAAAATCCCGCCCGTCATGGACTTGGCAGGGTTAGGCTTTTTGCTCGGTATCGGAATCGGCAGATGGGGGAATTTCTTCAATCAGGAAGCCTACGGCGCGACTGCCGCGCCCGACTATTTCCTCGCAATGACCGGCAATCTGATTCAAGGCAGCACCGAATACGGAAAGTTGGTTCACCCGTGTTTCCTGTACGAAAGTTTGTGGTGTCTTTTGGGGTTCGTGCTTTTGCACATCTATTCAAAGGAGCAGTATCAGACTTTCGACGGCGAGATTTTCCTGCTGTTTGCCGCATGGTACGGCACAGGGCGGGCGTTCAATGAGCAACTCCGCGCCGATAGTCTCATGCTCGGCAATATTAAATTCTCGCAGATACTTGCGATTGTTTCGGCGGCACTGGCACTCGGCGGGTTTGTCTACCTGAAGATTAAAGTAAAGAAATCCGAGACGTATAAGTTATTCCGCGACACCGAAGAAAGCGCGGCCGCTATCGCCGCCCACAAAGAAAAGCTCCGCCTTGACAAAGAAAAAATCGCCGCCCGTAAGGCCCTGAAACAGGTCGAGGAAAAGGCGCCGAGTATTCTGGGGGGAGCGGAGATGCCCGAGGATGTGGGGGGCGGGGAGGTTGATGAGTTTGATATTGGTGGGGATGCGCCGAGTGACGAACAATTGACAATGGATAATTGATAATGGACAATTGGCGCAAGGAGCAAGGTTTTTGCCTTCCTATGTAGGGGCGCGCAGTGCGCGCCCGCAACCATGCAGAAACGCGGCGCGGTGTTTTGTAGGGAACGGTTCGTAACCGTTCCGCAAGTCTACGCGACCTCATGAACAATTGACAATGGATAATTGATAATGGACAATTGGCGCAAGGAGCAAGGTTTTCGCCTTCCTATGTAGGGGCGCGCACTGCGCGCCCGCAACCATGCAGAAACGCGGCGCGGTTGTGCGAACATGCGGGCGAACACAGTTCGCCCCTACGCTGACAAACATACAGGCGATTGCAAAATTCACCCACCCGCCGAAAACCCACGGGCGCGCACTGCGCGCCCCTACAGTAAAAATTTTCAACCACAGAAAAACGGCGATGTATGTAGGGGCGAACTGTGTTCGCCCGTAATTCCCGCAAAAACTCGCCTACAGTTGACAAACCGCCAAAGGTGTGGTATAATATGGGAAACAACGAAAGGCACGGTATCAGAAAATGGCAAGAATCCTCGACGGCAACGCGCTTAGTAAGATTATTAAGGGCGAGATTAAAGCCGAAATTCTGCGCGAGAAATTACAAGTCGGGTTGGCGGTGGTTCTTGTGGGGGACGACCCTGCGAGTCATATTTACGTCAAGCACAAGAAAAACGACTGCGCCGAGTGCGGCATTGTGTCATACGAACATGTTCTGCCCGGTGACACCACCACGGAACAGCTCCTCGCGCTGATTGACAGGCTTAACGCCAACAAAGATGTCAACGGCATATTAATTCAACAGCCGCTCCCCCCGCAAATCGACCTGACCGCCGCGAACGAGCGGATTGACCCCTTGAAAGACGTTGACGCGTTCCGTGCCGATAACGTCGGGCGTATCACAATCGGCGAGTATGCCCTGCCGAGCTGCACCCCTGCGGGTGTCATGGAAATGCTGCGGCGCGCCGAGATTGCTGTTGCGGGGAAAAATTGCGTGGTCGTCGGGCGCAGTAACATTGTCGGCAAGCCGATGGCTATGCTGCTTTTGCACGAACATGGCACTGTTACGATTTGCCACAGCCGCACTGCAAACCTGCGTGAGGTCTGCAAGTCCGCCGATATTTTGGTGGCGGCAATCGGCAGGGCGAATTTTATCACAGCCGATTTCGTCAAGCCCGGCGCGGTTGTAATCGACGTGGGCATTAACAAGAACGAGCAAGGCAAACTCTGCGGCGACGTGGATTTTGCGGCGGTGGAAAAAATCGCGGGCGCGATTACGCCTGTACCCGGCGGGGTGGGGCCGATGACGCGGGCGATGTTGGTGAGGAATACTTTGACTGCGAGGGGGATGCAGGGGTAGTCGGGCAATTGACAATGGATAATTGATAATGGGCAATTGGTGGGGGGATTTTGCGGGCGCGCAATTCCCTGAAACTTGGCGCGGTGTTTTGTAGGGAACGGTGTCGAACAATTGACAATGGATAATTGATAATGGACAATTGGTGGGGTTTATTTGCGGGCGCGCAATTCCCCGAAACTTGGCGCGGTGTTTGTAGGGAACGGTTCGTAACCGTTCCGCAGGTCTGCGCGGCTTATGGTAACCGTTCCGCCAAGCTTCAGCGACCTAAAACGGAACGGTTAAGAACCGTTCCCTACAATAAAAGTTACGAACGACGGGAAATGCCGCAGTTGTGCGAACATGCGGGCGAACACAGTTCGCCCCTACGCCGATAAACGTACAGGCGATTGCAAAATTCACGGACGACCGGGGGCGGTCGTCCCTACGGCAAAAATTTTCAGCCACTGAAAGACGGCGATGAATGTGGGGGTGAACCGTGGACGTCCCCCGCCGCATAGAGGATTATTAGCGGTAGAATTTTTAGGTGCGGGGCGGGTTCACGCGGTTCGCCCGTGGGATTTCAGCGGATTTTCCACGCCCGAAAATTATTTTTCCTCTTTTTGTAAAATTTTCTTTGAAAATCGCTTGACAAATGGTTTGGTTTGTGGTATAATGAATAGGCGCGTTGTTTTTGTGGGCGTTTTGGTGGTAGTCGGGCGTTGGAATGGCGCGGTGGTCGTTGGGACAATGGCGCAACAATTTTCGCCGTAATTTAATACAATATCGCGGGATGGAGCAGTCCGGTAGCTCGTCGGGCTCATAACCCGAAGGTCGGTGGTTCAAATCCGCCTCCCGCAAGCCACAATGTTTACACCCCCTGTGATGATAATCTCGTCACTATGGGTGTAAACTTTTGTCACATACGATTTCACAAGGCGTTTAACATCTCCGTCGCGGAGAAGTTCGGCGTCTTGTTTCAATTTATCGGCGACCATTTCTTTCGTCAACACAAGGTCGGGGGTGACGGCGATGATGTCCTGTAGCTCAGATTTGCGGACTTCGAGTTTCGCCATTTCTTCTTTCAATCCAGAGAAATCCGCGCCCTGCAAAATCGCCTTAGTTCCGTTGGCAAGCTGACGTTCGATGTCTTTGAGTTCTTTCTTTTCCTCAACTTTCGAGCCTTTCCCGGCGCAATAAGCCTTGAAGATTTCATCAGCCATTGCATCAAAATCGTTGGTTGCGAAATATGCGCGGATTTGCATTACCACAGCGGATTCCAACCGGTCGGCGTTGATATTCTTGACAGTGCAGGTTTTTGTGCGGTTTTTGTTGCCGCAAATATAATAACGAGTGGTATAACCTTTCTTGTTGGTACTCGCCCTACCCTTGAAAGTCGCGCCGCATTTACCGCACTCGACTAAGCCCGAGAGCAGATATTCATGTTTCGCTGTATTGGCGGATTTTCTTTTATTATAGTAAATTAACTTGAAAAGAAACACAAAAGAAATCGGCACAAAAGCTATTGCCTATGCGGTTTTGTGCCGAGAGATTTTAGTGTTTCTCGAGTTAATTTACTATATCAGTCATTCTTTTTTGAACCCTTTCCCAAGTTTCAATATCAATAATCGGCGGTATGGCGTTCTCAATCCTTACTGCATCGGGGTTTTCGCCGCCGCCCGCCCACTTGCCGAAGTACTTGTTGTGGTGCTTGTTCCAACTGTAAATGCCGATATAATTACTGTTGTCCGATAAACAATGTTTATCGGACAACAGTAATTGCGCTGTTTCGAGAAGGCGGGGCTATGAGAGCAGAAGACAGATACGCGGTTGACGGCGGTTGCGTAGGCAATTTATACCCTCCCGGGTATATCCTATATAGGCAACATATTTGCGACTACCGCCTAATTTTTTGTTGCAACTTTATTGAGTCGAACTTTCAACTCGTTTCTGATGATTTCAATTAATATATCATCTTGTTTGTCGAGCGTGAGATTACTAACAAGATTTACTGTAGATAAAAACATTTCGTTATTATGTAGTGCATTGTAATAATGATTTAGTTGAGTTAATGATTTTTGATGAACCACAAGACTTGTGGCGGCAAACAACTCGGAAACAGCACCTGCCGAAGCCGCTATTACAGCAGGGGTAACGCTTGGATTGGTTAGAGCGTAATACACCGACAAGCTCAAAAGAACAACCCCTACTAAACAATTAATAATTGCAAGCCAAAAAGATAATTTTGCGTGTCTTTTGCTAATTGAAAAATAATCCCTAATTTCTTCCATATTGTCAAACATTAATTCTAAAATGTTTTTCTGTCCCCTTTGTTTAATCAGGGCTTCTCTAACTTCAGTTTTTAACTCCTCGTATTGCTTCTCCTTTTCTTCCAATTTTTGATTTATATCTTTTATTTTGGTGTTATTCTTTGATAAATTAGCGGCCAACTGTGCATTTTCATGTGCTATAAAAGATTGAAATACAGCCATGTTTTCATCGCTATTTTTCATTATTTTTGTTTTTGTTTCATTAAATCGCTCACTACGAATGCGTTCTTTGTATCTATCAAGCATCTTGAGAAACCAAAACACGACGAAAAGTGCACCTATTATTCCACCAGCAAGCAACGCAAACCACTGAACAACAGTTTCTGGCAAAATAGCCACAATAATTCCCCCTATAAGAATGAATGCAATTATAACAATTATAGGTATTAACTTTTTCATATATAACCATTCCCTCCCCTCATTTCAATGTTCGGTTTTTTTCATTATACCACATCTCGTCCAAAATTTCAACCCATTTTCGACAAAAATTCCGCAACGAAGACATAGGCCCCGCGAGAACGCGCTTGAATTATAACCCTGCGCCCGAAAGAAACTTGAAAGGGCAAATCGAATTTATAAATCAGCGTTGCGCCGAGGTCAAGTGTTTGAACCGCAAAGATGTAAATGTCGAGGAAGATGTAGGTTGAGGGGGAGAAGGTGTCGGACGGCATCTTCTTTCTTTTCAGGTGGATATATGAAGTCGCTAAAAATGCGTTTCTTGACGTCGGAAATAAGATAGGAAAAATTTTTTATATAAACTATTGTTTGTTTTGTCGATTTATGATATAATGATAGAATACTATATTACAAGGAGTCTGCTCATGAAATTAGGAACAATCGAAAGGGTATCTTTGCGTGATATTTGGAAAAACGAGGAGCGAGATTTCACGCCTTGGCTTGAAAAACAAGAAAACCTTGATATGCTCAGCGAACAGCTTGGTATTAGCTTGATTGAACCCAAGCGTGAGGTAAGAATCGGCAGTTTTGAGTGTGATATGACTTGTAAAGTCGAATCAGACGAACGTCTTGTTGTTATTGAAAATCAACTTGAAGATTCAAATCACGACCACCTTGGGAAAACCATAGTATATGCAAGCGGAATAGGTGCATCCATTATTATATGGATTGTTAAAACAGCACGTTCGGAACATATAAGCGCGATTGAATGGCTAAACGAGCACACCGACAGCGACATAAGCTTTTTCTTGATAGAGCTTGAAGCTATAAAAATAGGGGATAGCCTACCTGCGCCGCAGTTTAGAATCAAGGCTGAACCTAATGATTATGCGAAGACTGTGAAAGGAAGCTCCGATAAAGAATTAACCCGCTCACAGGCGGGACGGTATGATTTTTGGACTAAAATGAATGATTACTTTAAGGATAATGAAGTCGGGTTAAGGACAAGAAGACCAACCTATGACCATTGGTATGATTTTGCGATGGGTTGCTCAAGTTATCATATATCCGTGAATCTTATTGATTCGGATAATAAAATAAGGATTCTTTGGTATAGCGGGAATCCCGAAAAACAACACTACGACAAGTTGCATAAAAACAAACCCGAAATCGAAGAACAATTGTCTGCATTTGGAGCGTTGGAGTGGGATAGAAAAGACGGACAGAAAGCATCATGGATTGCAACTTATATCCCTAATTTTTCCTTTGACAACACCAACAATTGGGAGGAGCATTTTAAGGAAATAGCCGTTAGGGTCAAAAAATTTCAAGAAGTTTTGAAAAAATATTTATAAGGGGAGGGGATTATGTCAACGCAAATAACAACCACCGAAAGCAGTAATTTTGAAAAGGTTCTTCGCTCTGCGCTTGAGTTACCCGGCATAAGAATTAATAGGGGAGCTTTTTTGCGAAAAGAGTTGTCAAAATTTTTCGATGACGATGTGGTAGAAAAAGCTATCGAAACCAATCCTGCACAGGCGGAAATAAGCACAAAAATTCTCGGGCAAATAGCGAAATCGTGTATTAATTATGAAACCGCCAAAGCAACAGGCATATCTGCCGTCGCAGGAATACCGGGTGGGTTGACAATGGTAGCAACGATTCCCGCTGACATCGCTCAATTCTTCGGACATATAATCAGAGTACTTCAAAAGCTCGCTTATCTTTATGGTTGGCAAGAGATTTTCAATGGTGATGATGATTCTCTTGATGATGCCACATCAAATCAACTTACATTATTTATAGGCGTAATGTTCGGTGTAAGTGCCGCCAATGCCGCTATTGCAAAAATCGCAAAGTCAATCGCAATACAAGCAGAAAAAACATTGGTTCGGCAAGCACTAACAAAAGGGACTATTTATCCTATTGTTAAGAAAATCGCTCAATCAATCGGGGTAAAAATGACAAAGCAGATTTTTGCAAAAGGAGTTGGAAAGATAATCCCGGTTGTAGGTGCGGTTGTTTCGGGTGGAGTGACTTTTGCAACATTTAAGCCTATGTCTAAGAGATTGCAGAATTACCTATCCACTTTGCCTACGGCAAGTGTTGAGCATTATAAAAAACAGCATAATAGTTTCGATGATATTATTGACGTTGATTTTTCTGATATTATCGTTGAAGATGAAGCCACTGATAATATTGAAAAAACAGAGAAAGGCGATGAATCCCCATGACCGACAAATTTTTCGAGAATGTAGCAAGTCTTATAGAACAGGCGCGGGCGCACGTTGGGCGGACCGCAGATTTGACTATGTGTGTGACCTATTTTGAGGTCGGGCGCATGATTGTCGAGCAGGAGCAAGACGGCGAAGCTCGGGCGAAGTACGGCAAAAAACTACTTGCGGAGTTATCAAAGTATCTGAATAGCCGCTTTAGAAAAGGCTTTTCTCAAACTAATCTTAAAAATGCAAGAAAATTTTACCAAGTCTATTCTCCTGCAATTCGGCAGTTAATAACTGACGAATTGGAACTTCCAAAAAACGACAATAAAAAGGGTATAATTTCCGAAAATCAAATTCGGCAGTTATCGACTGCCGAATCTAATAAATTCGCTTACTGGCGCAATATTTTCAAGGTGAGTTGGACGCATTACTGCGTTTTGATGAGGATTGAGGACGAGCAGGCGCGGCA
>WRMK01000111.1 GCA_009777155.1 Oscillospiraceae bacterium | reverse complement strand
AATATCGGCCTGTGTGAAAATCGTCATGCCGTTCATATTCGTAATCTTATCGCCCACTTGCAATTGACTATTCGACACAGAAACGCTATAGAAACTGCCGATTGTGGTAGTGTCCACCTGCTTATTCATCAAGACGATTACAAGGCAAATCACCAACCCCAACACCATATTCATGAACGCCCCGCCGAGAATAAAAATCATTCGTTGCCACACCGGTTTGTTCCGAAAAGAATCCGGGTCGTTCTCAGTTTCCTCGTCGTCCTCGCCGACCATGACCGAGCCACCGAACGGTATCGCCTTAACGCAAAAGTCGGTGTCACCCCGCCGTTTCTTCCACAACGTCGGCCCCATTCCGAGCGAGAAACTATAGACCCGCATACCGAAAATTCTCGCGGCAGAAAAATGCCCGATTTCGTGGACAATAATAATTACGCAGAAAATTAAAATAGCGATAACTATAGACATGTGTTGAGTTTTCTCCCATTTATATTTTTAGTCGATTGCAAACATACATACCGTAAAATTTTCGCAAGTGTGAAGTAGCAGTCGGGGCGGAGGGGGGTAGTAGGGGTCTATGTCTGCGCCGCCGCATGAAACGCACGCCCGCCACACAAACCTATCATCTCCCGCAACATCGACAACAACCTTCCCCCTTGGCGACTTATGGGTTCGCAATACATTAAAAGTTTGTAGTCATAAAGGGTTCTTCTATCTACAAAGTCTTTGGCACGAGAAAGTTAAGTTCATACAACTGCAAACGCGGGTCGTGCAGTTTCAGGCGGCGGCGCAGACATAGACCCCTACTACCCCCCTCTGCCCCCATTTATATTTTTAATCTAACAAACTCCTTAGCACTCTCCGAATCCCCATAAATCGTCGCCAAACTCACGCTCTCAGCGGCCTTAACCGCCTCACACGCCCCCACCACAAGCTCCGCAATCCTGCAAAACTCAATCTCCCCCTGCAAAAACGCCCCGACCGCCGCCTCATTCGCGGCATTCAAAATCGCACAGGCATTATTGCCTTTATTCGCGGCCTTTTTCGCGGCAGATAGGCAGGCAAAAGTCTCCTCGTCAGGCCTTGCAAAAGTCAAACTGCCGACATCGGCAAGCGACAATCTTTTCACGTCATGACCGCAGTCGAGCCGCTCAGGGTAAGTCAACGCATACTGAATCGGCACCCGCATATCGGGAATCCCAAGCTGTGCAATCACCGCGCCGTCCGCAAATTCCACCGCCGAGTGCAAAATACTCTGGCGGTGAATCACCACCTCAATCTGACTCGGACTCACCCCGAAAAGCCACATCGCCTCGATAAATTCCAACCCCTTGTTCATAAGCGTGGCACTGTCAACCGTGACCTTCGCGCCCATGCTCCAGTTAGGATTGCACAAGGCTTGCTCCCGCGTAACGCTCTTGAGTTGCTCGGAATTATAGCCGTAAAACGCCCCGCCCGACGCGGTAAGTATAATTTTGGCAACATCTTCCTTATTATTGCCCCGAATACACTGAAATATCGCCGAATGTTCGCTGTCCACCGGAATTATTTCGCCGACTTTTGCAAGTTGCATAACAAGTTCGCCGCCCGCAACAATCGTTTCCTTATTCGCAAGTGCCACCCTGTTGCCCGCCTCAAGTGCCGCCAAAGTCGGCTCTAAGCCGCTCATGCCGACCACCGCGTTCAGCACGGTACTGCACTCCATCGCCGCAACCTCGCACAGCCCCGCCATACCCACGAGAAGTTTTACCCCCGTATCGGCAAGCCGAATCTTCAAGTCGCCATAATATTTTTCATCGAAAACACAGACACAGCGCGGCTTAAACTCCCGCGCCTGTAACGCCAAAGCCTTGACATCGCTCCTTGCGGCAATAGCGGCTATACTCATCTTATGCTTGCGAACAACGTCTAATGTCTGCAAGCCGATTGAGCCGCTTGAACCGAGTAGAACTATTTCCATTCAATCTCCTTTTAATGTATTATGCTTGTAACCGGCACATAAAAATGCAGAACTTGATACATAAAAGGAATCGCGAACAGCACCGAGTCGAACCGGTCCAGCACCCCGCCATGCCCCGGCATAATATTCCCGAAGTCCTTAACCGCGCATTGCCGCTTGACAAGCGACGCCGACAGGTCGCCCATAACTCCGAGCGCGCTACAAAGAATCGCCATAATTATAAAGAAAAACTTGTTAGTTTCAATCACCGCGTCCCCGATAAAATTAAGGTAGACAAATTCATAGACGAACGGCGCGCAAAGCCCCGTTAACCCTGAGAAAAACAGCCCGCCGAAAAAGCCCTCCCAAGTTTTCTTAGGGCTAATGGACGGCGCCATTTTGTGCTTGCCTATGAAAGTCCCCGTGAAATACGCGCCCGCATCGCCCATGAAGATTGCGGTGAGTGAAAAAATGAGCAAAAACATACCGTGCGGCTCTAAAAGCACCATGAATAAAAGGCAAGAGAGCGAAAGCGGCACGCAAATTGACACGAACGCAATCAGCGCAATCGCCTCAAACGAGACCTTCTCATGTGTAAAAATCATCACGGCAAACAGCAGAAATAAAAACGCACAGCTGATTGTCGGCAGATTGTCCCTCAAAGTTTCATTGACGAAAATCACAGGCACAACAGACACGAAAACCAAGCCGATAATCGAGCTTTTCTTCTGCTTAATATACTTGGTCGCGACTAATAATTCGTAAACCGCGGCAACCGAAAGCAACGAAACTATAATGATATAAAGCGGCGTGATGTCTAAAATCAGCACGACTATTGCAATCACAGCCGCCACCGCCGCCGAAATCGTTCTCCTTAACAAACTCGCACCTCCGGATAAGCGAAATTATTTTCCGAGTTTTTCATTTGCAATTTTTTGCATAACTTCCTCAACGTCTTTCACGTCAAGCGGCTTCGGCAAAAGCGCGACAGCACCCAGCTCAATCGCTTCATCGGCGACAAAGCCTTGGCTGACCGTCGAGCTTGTAATGACGACTTTGGCGTCCGGGTCGAACTTCAAAATCTGCCGCAAAGCCTCCAAGCCGTTCATCTCCTCCATCATCACGTCCATGAAGACGATGTCGGGCCGGAGCTCCTTGTATTTTTCCACGCCGACTCTCCCGTTCTCGGCCTTCCCGACCACTTTCAAGCCCACCGAGCCCACCAAAATTTCCATGACCTCGCGAACACACATCGCATCGTCAACAAGCAGAGCAGTTTTCATGTTAATAACTCCTTTCTAAATGTCCATTTCTTACTACAGACCGCCGAAGCGTCTGTTTCTCTCGGCGTAATCCCCGAGAGCGGTTGCTAAATTTTCTTTGCCGAAATCCGGCCAAAGCACATCAGTAAAGTAATACTCGGCATACGCCGCTTGCCAAAGCAGAAAGTTAGAAATTCTGCGCTCCCCGCCTGTTCGTATAACCAAATCCACGTTCGGCATACCGCGGGTATACAGATAGTTTGCGAAATTTTCCTCGCTCAATTCCCAAGTCGGGGAAATTCCGGTTGCATGCTCCGAAATAATCTGCGAAACAGCGCGAATTATTTCACTTCTGCCACCATAATTCAGCGCGAGACAACAGGTCATGCCTGTGTTACTTGCAGTCGCGGTCTCGGCGTCCTGCATTTTTTTGCATGTCGTTTTCGGAAAAAACTCCAAGCCCCCGATAAACCTAAGCCGGGTATTCTTGTCGCTCATCTCGCGAATGTCGTCAAGATACTCGTCGAACAGCTTCACCAAAGCCTCGACTTCCTCTTTAGGGCGGCTCGTATTCTCGGTCGAAAGGGCGTAAAAAGTAACATACTGCAAGTCTAAATCAATGCAAGCCTCAACGATTTTCCTGAAGACCTTGCCGCCCTCCCTATGGCCGAGTTTGCGCGGCAACCCGCGCTTTTTCGCCCATCTTCCATTGCCGTCCATGATGATTCCGACATGCACCGGAAGTTTCGCATTACTCATAATTGTCACCAACTAAACTGTCATAATTTCTTTCTGCTTATCGGCGCAGACTTTGTCGATTTTCTCGGTAAATTTGTCGGTCAATTTCTGCATATCCTTTTCGCAAACTTTCAAATCGTCCTCGGTAATCTCGGACTTTTTCTTCATGGTTTTGAAGGTCTCAAGCGCGTCCCGCCGTACGTTACGGACTGCGACTTTCGCGTTCTCACCATACTTGTCAATCTGCTTTGCAATCTCTTTTCTGCGCTCCTCGGTCAACTGCGGGAACGCAATCCGCAGGACCTTGCCGTCGTTCGACGGGTGAATCCCGATGTCGCTCGCCATGATTGCTTTTTCGATAAGCTTCAAGGCGGTCGGGTCGAACGGTTGCACCACTAAAATTCTCGCTTCCGCAACCGAAACTGCGGCAAGCGCGACGATTTTTGTCGGCGCACCGTAATAATCGACGTTGATTTTGTCAAGCACAGCCGGGTTCGCCCTGCCTGCCCTGATGGTGGAGAATTCGCTCTCAAGCTGAGTTACGACCTTCTCCATTTTCTCGGTAGCTTTGCTGATTACTTCGTTCATTTTTGGTAGTTCCTTTCTGATATTATTAATTTTAATTTGAATATTTGTCTCGCCAATCCTCAAGCTCTTGCCGCGCTTTCTCGATAGCTTCCGGTGTAATTTCCCGCGTCCCGACCCACTCGCCGTCAATTTTTTCAAGCGTATACACATAATCAAGATACGCAAAACCATAGCCGTGCATTAATGAGTTGCTAAAAACAATTCTTTCGGGCGACTCCGAAATCAGATAAGGTTGTCGGGTACTCGCCCAAAAAACAGCATCATCTAAAATATAATTTGTTGAATCGTTATAGATTGTTTTGATGTTATGTTTTTCAAACAATTCAATGAGCATAATCGCACTCATAAAGCCGTCTTCGGGTTCATTTATCGGGGCGTCTGTTTTGCGGAATGTCGGCACTCTAAGGACGATGTTTTCGGGGTCAATAAGCATAGCCTTGATGACATTTTCATCGCGGTGGCCGCCGTAATCGACCAGCATATACAAGGTATTCGGCTCGTTTATATCAAGCCAATAAACGGTACTTTCGATAGTGTCAAATACAGTAATCGCAAGGGCATCGTTATGCAGACTCAAGGTTTGAAACTGCCATGCTCTGAACGATTCATCATTCACATCGCTCTTTTCGGAATCATCAATAATCAAGAGTGTTCCGTTTTCCGATTCCCACGTGCCGAAAAAGTACTCGCGAAAAAGCTCAAGCTCGCAATTGCCCTCACGGTAATAGTCTATCAGGACATAGCCGTCCTCGTCAATGCTGTAGCCTAATAATTCCAACGCGGCCAAGCCGTGCGCGGTAGCTATGGCTTTTCGCGCAGTTTCTTCGGGGTCAAGCGGTTCGGGTTCAAGCGGTTCGGGGTCAAGCGGTTCGGGTTCTTCCTCAACCTCCGGTTCAGGCTCCGGTTCAACCTCCGGTTCAGGCTCCACCCTCACAAGCGGCTCCAAGTCAACCACATCAACTTCACCTCGGGGCAATTCCTCCGGTATTTCCGCCGTGCCACAACCCGCCACACACAAAACAACTATAATCAAACATATCACACGTTTCATGAGAACATCACCCTCTTAAACAGCCACAACCCAACAAACACCAACTTATTTCTGCATTCTGCATTATTATTTATCCTTTAGATAACAACCGTCGTCCCAATCTCCTCCCCCATAACAGCCCGATAAATATTATCCGGGTCGTCGAGATTGAAGACAATCAGCGGGATTTCCCGGTCACTGCACATCGCCGCCGCCGTGCTGTCCATGACCCGCAAACCGTTTATCAGTATGTCTTTATGCCGAATCGTCTGATACATTTTCGCGTCGTCAAATTTATTCGGGTCTTTGTCGAAAATGCCGTCAACCATGGTCGCTTTAAGCATTATGTCGGCGTCAAGCTCGGCCGCGCGCAGTGCCGCCGCCGAATCGGTCGTGAAAAACGGATTGCCCGTGCCGCCCCCGAAGATGACGATTCTGCCCTTCTCAAAATGCCTGAGCGCCTTTTGCCTGATGTACGACTCGGTGATTTGCGACATCATCACGGCCGACTGCACCCGCACTTCACAGCCGAGCGATTCGAGCGCGTCCCCGACTGCAAGCGCGTTCATGGTAGTTGCAAGCATGCCGATTTGGTCGGCACGCGCCTGCACCATGTTCTCGGTCGTGCGCCCCCGCCAAAAGTTCCCGCCGCCGACTACCACCCCGATTTCCACCCCGGCATCAGCACATTTTTGTATACTTTTGCATATTTTTGTTACCGTTTGCATGTCGAGGCCCTGCTTTTGCTCACCCGCCAACGCCTCGCCCGACAACTTCAGAATCACTCGCCTGTACTTCGGTTTATCCATTGCGTTCTCCTTTGAAAACCTTTATTTTACTTAAAACTTCTACATTTTCTAACAATTTCATCAAGTCATTGTTGGTAATCTCCTCGGTAATCAGCGCGACTTCGTCCTTAGGCATGTTTTTCCTACTGAGCAACACCCCGTCAACCCGCTCCTTGTCCGCATTTCTCAACCGCAGATAGAACCTGTGCTTCTGCGAATCGCAGTCGGCAATGTAATCATCATTTATGTTACTTCTATCCTGCCAATTGAGGTTTTTGTTGGCGTCCGTTGATTTCAGTGCATTGAGAATATCCGCGACAACCGCACTCGCAGTCGGGAATTTCCCCGCGCCCTTGCCGTAGAACACCACCTCGCCCGTCGCCTCGCCCTTGACGAGAATCGCGTTGTAGACGTCGTCCACGCCCGCAAGTTGGCTCTCGGCGGGTACAAACATAGGGCAGACGTTGATTTCAATCCGAGCGTTGTTTTCAGTTACTTTCCGTGCAGAAGCGATGAGTTTTATTACACCGCCCCAGTCCGCCGCATACTCGGCGTCCTCCTTGGTAATCGCAGTGATACCGCAGGTGCAGACGTCCTCGGGGTAGACATGCCGCCCAAAAACCAACGACGCCAATATGCAGATTTTGCGGCAAGCATCGTCGCCGTTTATGTCGGCCGCAGGGTCCCGCTCGGCATAACCGAGCTCCTGCGCCTTCGCCAAAGTCGCGGCAAATTCCGCGCCCTCTTTGAGCATTTTTGTCAATATATAGTTGGTTGTGCCGTTGAGTATACCGGCGATTGAGGTAATTTCGTCCGACATCAGGCACTGCTGAAGCGGTCTGATTATCGGAATCCCCCCGCCCACACTTGCCTCAAAAAAGAAATTCACGTTGTTCTCCCGCGCAATTCTAAGCAACTCCGCGCCTTTCGTAGCAACCAACTCCTTATTAGAGGTCACAACGCTTTTACCCGCATGCAGAGCGCGTTTAACGCAGTCGTACGCAAAGGTATTCCCGCCGATTAACTCGGCGACAACGCTGATTTCGGGGTCGTTTTCAATAACGCCGAAATCCTTTATAATCCTGTCTGCGAACGGGTTCCCGGGGAAATCCCGCACGTCCAATATATACTTAATATCAAGCTCGGCCTCAGGTCGCCCCAAAATCTTGGCGTAATTGGCCTTATTTTTCATAAAGACCTCAACCGTCCCCGAACCGACCGTCCCAAAGCCGAGAATTGCCACTTTACCCATCCTTTAATGCCCACCTTTCACATAAAAAACGCATCATACATAAGTATAACACGTTTTCCATTTATTTACAAGAGGTATTTTGCGAATTTATAAATTTTTCTGTAGGATTACAATAGAAGTGTTACACTTCACAAAAAAAGAATAGCGGAAAAAGGAAACCTGTGTTACAGTTATAGTTGCTAAACAAAAAAGGAACAGGGAGGTTTCCAAAACCCGCTATGACAACTATAACACAAACAATGCGCTTTCGTCAAGCCCTGCTGAAATATGCAGAAAAGCACGGAGTAACCGCCGCCGCGGTCAAATATCGAACCAACAGACAGTATGTTTATCGTTGGAAACGCCGATATGACGGCACTTTACAATCTCTTGCGGATAAGTCGCACAAGCCGCACAGCCACCCAAATCAGC
>WRMK01000110.1 GCA_009777155.1 Oscillospiraceae bacterium | reverse complement strand
TCCATGTATCGCCGGAGAGTGCCAAAACGAATTCGATGTCGCGTGTAATCACGTTTGTGCTTACGTGGTGCGGGCAAGTTTCGGGCATTTCCATGTCACACGGGCATGCGCCTGTGGGGCAGCAAGTGCCGGTTGTGAAAGTTCTCTTAATTGTCATTTCTTTGCCTGCCGCGCCAATTGGGTCTGCGACGACGACAGCTGCGCCGCCTGTTACCGCTACAGTGGTGTTTTCATCAAAGATGTTGCTACCGGTTGCTTCAAGAACGATTTCAGCCACGTACGGAGAGAGCGCGCGGAAGAATGTGTCTGATGTGTCCCATGTAGCAGACTTAACTGTGTAAGGTGCACCCGCAGGAATTGCTGTTACTGCGGGAGGAGTTGCGGGGTTGCCGTCTGTAACAGGAGCGGCTACTGTGAAGGCTACTGCGCCGATGGGTTCAGGAGCGTCTTCAATAGATACTACGGCTGTTGCGTCAACAGGAATGAAACCTGTGTCAACACCGTTAGGAGCGTCGTAGTGTACTACTATGTTAGTGGGGTTTGTCTCGTTTTCTGCATATCCGTTTATGTCTACTACAGAAGCGATAATGCTTGTGATTGTGCCATCAGGTTGATTTGCCCGAACACGGAAATTTGCTGAGAAAAGGGTTCCGTCGTCGACAAGTTCGCCAAGACAGCTAAGTGATTTTCCCAAACCAACAACCTGCGAAAAAGAGGTAGTCCCGGCACCGTTACCGGCTGTAGCTACAGGGTCTATGGAACTAAAGTTTCCGTTATCATCGCATTTAGCGCAAAAATGAATAGTGCCGCGCTCTACTCCCATGAACTGCAAAACAGTATCGTCATACGATAATCTTACAGCCATGGCCCAGAATCCGGTGTTGTTTGTTACTCTTACGGGTATACTAAATGCAGTACCCGCAGAACCTTCAGTGGGGACCGTGCTGACATTATTCGTGGACAAAATCCACGGGTCAGACGACGATGCCGCCGAGGTGGTTGCGAAGAGTACAACGGTTGACATGAGCATTGAAACAGTTATAAGTAACGTCAACAGTCGCTTTGAGAATTTTTTCATAGGGTTTACCATCCTTTTTTTAGTTTGAAAGTTTTTCATTTTTATATTAACCGCTCCCCGCCGGTTTCCCGACGGGAAAGCGAATTAATACTATGGGTCTTATGCCGCACAGATTAGGTTAATTACCGCCACCTGCTTGGAGAACACGCAATAATGTGATGTGACCTGTTCCGATTACTGCGCCTAAGGTAAGTCCAAGTCCGTCAACGTTTGCTTGTAACTCTGTTCCTATGGTTGTAGCACCAGCTGCTTGAGCTACGCGCAATATGGTTATATCGCCGGTAGCAACAGTTCCGTGTCCGTTGTTTGTGACTTTACCGGGGTTGAACAAGTTCGGAACATCCCAACAGTCGGGGCAGATTGATGATGCCCTTGTGCCACCAACATTCGCCGTATTTGCTACACCGCCGCACGGGTTAGTTGCAACTCTACAACCGCGCCATTCTGTAGCCTCGCAACAATCGCAATCGCAACCATCGTCGCAGTTCTCGCCTTCGTCACATTCGCCCGCAACTACACAAGCGAAGTGTTCACAGCCGCAAATCAAAGTTGCGAAATGCAGAACGAGTTGGAATGATTTTGCATCGTCAAGGGACACAGCCCAACCTTCGCCCAGCGAGTCACCGTCAAAGCTGATTGCCATTACTCTGAATGGTTCCGGCTCGAAGTCTTCAATGTCTTGGCCCACTCTGATGAAGTTGCCTACATCAACGTGAATACCGCCGCCTTCGCCCGCCAAAGCCGCCGCAAGGTCATCTCTTGTGAAGATGTCAATTGCATCATCGTCTTCGTCTTCTTCGTCTAAGGTGATAACGATTTTGAAGTCGTCGGCCTCGTTAATGCCGGTTGCGCTGATTTCGAGGAATGCTTTGTTGAAGACTTTGACTTCGAATCCGCCGACAACTAAGATGTCATCATCGTCATACTGGTCGTCTTCAAATGTGTATTCCGCATCTTCGTCAACCACAGGGTTTGCGGCAGAGCTTGTTTCCAATTTGCCGACACTGAACACGATATCTGCGTCGAAGTCTTCATCAGCAATATAGAGTTCAAAGTCGTGGTCGCCGCCGTCAAGGCCGCGGTCAACTTTTGTAAACCAGTTGGCTTTTGCAAACGCGCCGTCCCAAACAGCTACGCCGTCATAGGTCACGCTTGTGATTGTTACGCAGACTTCGCAACCGTCTACGCAGTACCAAACCCAGTCACAACCGGGGAGTTTGCATTCGTCTCCGCAATCGTTTTCATCGGGGGCGGGGTCGAAACTGTGCAAGCACTCGTGTCCGGTGCAAAGTTCATGACCGTTCGCGCAAGCGGGGTCTAACGGGTTGACTTTGTCACAACCGTCTTCCGGGCAAGGTACGCAATCGCACGGAACAACTTGCGCCAAGCACCATGCACAAACGCCGCAGTCGGTTTTTGTGCCGTTTACTTCGTAGATTTTTATGTCTGAGATAGTCAAGGTTTCACCGGCTAAAGCAGTGTTGCCTTCAATTCTCATGCCGGTCGCATTTGCTGTCGTCGAGGTTTGAGTCCATGTTTCCGAGAACTTAGCCGGTGTTGTCGATAAACTCATATCAGCGGTATTTGTTTCATTTTCCGGCATGTTAAATCTCATTCTAACGCCGCCCGCTGCCGCCGATGCCATGAACTCTATTTTGTATTCTGTGCCTACAGTGGGTGTGAAAGAAGTTGCTACACCCGTTTCATTAAATCTGAAAGTTATTTGTCTTGAAGTTGCAGTGCCCATAGAGAAAAGTATGTCTCCGGAAGCATTTACTTCAATTCGGTTGCTATTACTGTTTTTACGAACTCCATGTCCGATATGACCCGATGAAGAACCTACATCAAATACCGCGCTTTCAAACACCGGCGCCCAAACTTCTTTATCACTAAGAACAGGGCTAAGGCACTCGGTGGGTCCGGTGGGAGTATCACATACCGGACAAGGGTCTGCCGGACATATTTCGGTGACGATGATTTTGTTGATAACATAAGCAGGTCCGGTAGTGCCGCTTTGAATTATCATATCTTCACATTGTGCATCTGTTTCAGCCGCAAGAAGCTGTTCGGCGAATTGCTCCTGCGTCGCAACAGTAGTTATTGCCCACGCGACATCAGTCCCTGAGGAAATCCACCCACTATAAGCATTATCTCCTACAGCAGGCCAAGAACCACCTTTGAACTGTATCATCATTTGGTCTTCAGCTCCCACAGGGGTCATAGTCCCGGCAAGCTCAATTTTGTATGTATGACCTACTTTGAGCTCGTTATCTTGGTAGTCGAAAAGAGCAGATGTTTTCATGACGATTGCGCCATTGTCGGGCACAGCCATAGATGTCACGCCGCCATCGACAGTAATGTTAATACCACCGCCGCCGCCGCCGTCACCACCTAAAACACCGCCAGCACTCGCCCAAGGGAGAGTAGTACCATTGGCTAATCCAAAGCTTTGCAAATCAAAAATAACTTCTTCTTTCGGTTCTGCCGAGCTTGTAATTATCGTCGCAGGGAGCATACCCGCCACCATTGCAACAGCAACGAATAGCGATAATAGCTTTTTGCTTAATTTCATTCTTTAGAAATCCTCCTTAATTTTTAATTTTTATTTCAACCAAACCGGGTTAGTGCACCCTCACCGGGTTTGGGTTGAGCCGATTATTTGCGGGATTCTTCGATTTCTTCCAAGGCTTCTTCATAAGAGGGTACGTTTACACCCTCAACATTTGCGGTTCTTACAATTACCAAATAAGCTTCTTTGACCGTTTGGCACTTGGCGATATTATTCGCCAATGAAGCTAAGATTGACTTTGTTTCGTATGCCATGAGTACCTCCTTGTGGGTTACTGTTGGTTTTCCTTATCTTTTGCCAGTATTGCTTCAATTGCATCCAAATTTTCTTTGGTACACATGGCCTCAACCGCTGTGATACATTCTTTGACAGTTTTTGCCTTGCGGTGATTGAGCAAGAGCGATTGCAAGATTGCGTCAGTTTCTCTCATGACCTGCAACTCCTTAATAAATAATCAATCCAAAGCCGATATGCCTGCAATTTTTTCCACCCAAGCAATGTCTTCCTGTTCCATGGGGGCAACGGCGGCCATTATTTTCTGTTGCAACCCGCTGATAATCACGCCGGGGTTGTCTTTTTTCAGCTCCAACAGCAGATATAGAACGTGTTTTTGTCTTACTCTAACTTCGAGAGAATTATCCATAAGTATCCCCCGTTCAACAAAAACATGCGACACAGAAACACCCGCTTATCTGTACCAAGAACTACGGAACGTCTGTTTATTGTAATAAGTACGCCAAGGCGGCGAAATTGCAGTCATGCCATGGTTGTAACTGCGCCTATTCATAATGATATATTAAATCCAACAAAAAATCAAGTGTTTTAACCTAAAAAATTCAGTTTCGGCGAAAGTTTGTGAAACATCTACAATAAATCAACCGCAGATTTGTGCAAAATGCAGAAACTACGAAGAATGCAGAAATAACAATGCAGAATGCAGAAATATATGAAATTACAAGGTCAATTTCCGTCGGTAGCCTACCTTGAAACTAAATTATTTCTGCATTCTGCATTCTGCATTTCTGCATTTTTACATTTCTGCATTTCTGCATTCTGCATTATTGGTGCGCTTCGATAAACTTAACAATGTCGCCGACTGTCTTGATTGTCTCTACTTGGTCGTCGGGGATTTCGGTGTTGAACTCCTCCTCGAAGCTCATGACAAGGTCGACGATGTCGAGCGAATCCGCGCCCAAATCGTCCTGAATGTTCGCGGTCAGTGTCACCTTGTCCTCGTCAACGTCAAGTTGCTCGATAATGATTGCCTTTACTTTCTCGAATGCCATTTCTGTGTCCTCCTGTTATTTATTATTACTAATCGTTGATTAGTTTATAACTACTCTGTGAACTCGCCAATCTTTCTGAACTTTTCGTACCTGTTTGCAAGCAGTGTTTCGGTGTCCAAAGCCGAGAGCCGCCGCACCGCCTCAATCAGATATTCAGCGATGTTGTCGGCGGTTAGGCGGCAGTCGTTGTGGGCGCCGCCTGCGGGTTCGGCGATGATTTTTTCCGCCACACCAAAGCGCAGCATATCCTCCGAGGTGATTTTGAGCAACTCCGCGGCTTCTTTCTCGCGGGTCGGGTCTTTCCACAAGATTGACGCGAATCCACGCGGCGAAATCACCGAATACAGCGCGTTTTCCAACACCGCCAATTCGTCACAAACCGCCAACGCCAACGCGCCGCCGCTCCCGCCTTCCCCGAGTATTATCGAGATAATCGGGGTTTTCAGGCTCATAAATTCCATTAAATTCCGCGCAATCGCCTCGCCTTGTCCGCGCTCCTCGGCCTCGATACCGCAGAACGCGCCGGGCGTGTCTACAAGGCAGATTACCGGCCGACGGAACTTCTCGGCTTGCTTGGCTAAACGCAGTGCCTTGCGGTAGCCCTCGGGGTGCGGCATTGCGAAATTTGTCCGCTTGTTTTCCTCAATATCGCGGCCTTTCACCTGCGCGATAACCGTCACCGGAATCGAGTGAAAAGTCGCCACACCCGCTAAAATCGCGGGGTCGTCGCCGTAATATCGGTCGCCGTGCAGCTCGGTGAAGCGGTTGAAAATCAGCGGTATATAATCGTTCACGGTCGGGCGGTTTTTGAGCCGCACGAGTGCAAGGCGTTCGGTTGCGGTCAGCTTGCTCATTTGTTTTGTTTCTCCTTTTGCTTAATGCAGAAATAATAATGCAGAATGCAGAAATTGTTTGGGTTTGCTGTTGTGGGAAAATTTTGTTGTAGGGAATGGTTCTTAACCATTCCGGTTGTGGGTTTGCGGAGACTTGCGGAACGGTTATGAACCGTTCCCTACATAACACCGCGCTGTGTTTCAGGGATTTTGCGGGCGAACTCCGTTCGCCCGTGGTTCTGCAATCCCACAAACAATATAAACCAATGTCTACCCCACTTTCTTAGTATAATTATGAATCCTCAACAAATTCGCCAGACAAGACCGCATGTTTCTGCGCTCACACAGCATATCCGCGAAGCCCTTTTCGAGCAGATACTCTGCCGTTTGGAACTCGTCGGGGAGCTTTTGCTTGATTGTGTCTTGGATTACACGCCGCCCTGCAAAGCCGATTAGGACTTTGGGTTCTGCGATAATTATATCGCCGAGTGACGCAAAAGATGCCGTAACCCCGCCTGTCGTCGGGTCGGTTATAACCGAGATGAAAAGCTGCCCCGCCTCGGCAAATTTCGCGATTGCACCGCCGGTTTTCGCCATCTGCATGAGCGAAATTATCCCCTCCTGCATACGCGCACCGCCCGACGCCGCAAAAATAATCACAGGCAGTTTTTCCCGTGCCGCATACTCAAAAGCGCGGGTAATTTTCTCGCCCACAACGCTCCCCATGCTCGCCATCATGAAATTGCTGTCCATTATGCCTATGACCGTTTTGTAGCCCCGAATCAAGCACTCGCCCGTCATGATTGCATCCCGCATGTCGCAGTCTTTGCGGAGGGTTTTCAGCCGCTCGGGGTAATCGGGGAAACTTATGGGATTGCGCGAGGTCATTGTGGAATCAAACTCGACAAAGCTGTTTTTGTCGGCGGTCATCTCCAAGCGTTCTTTCCAACTCAACCGCGCGTGATAATTGCAGTTGGTGCAGACCTTCCTGCTCTTTTCAAAGTCCTCTTTGAACACCACGAACCTGCACCGCGGACACTTCGACAAGAGGTCGGCGGGAATATTCAATTTCGCCGCCGCACGCGGGTGAATGTGCGGGGGTTTTTCGTCTTTGAAGCGTTCTTTTACGGTTTCTAATAAACTTTCGAGTCCCATATTTGTACCTTTCTGTGGTTTATAAAATCAATCGCATTGTAGGGGCGCGCATTGCGCGTCCGTGGGGAAAGTCGGGTTTGCGGGGATTTGCGGGCGGGCAATGCGTGTCCGTGGGAAAGTCGGGTTCGCGGGGATTCGCGGGCGCGCATTGCGCGTCCGTGGGAAAGTCGGGTTCGCGGGGATTCGCGGGCGGGCAATGCGTGTCCGTGGGAAAAGTCGGGTTTGCGTAGATTTGCGGGCGGGCGAACGCAGTTCGCCCCTACATGCAGGGATTTTCCGAACAATATGTGGATATATTGTAGGGGCGATTTCCAATCGCCCGCAAAACAACGGGTTCGCGTGGATTTGCGGACGCGCAATGCGCGCCCCTACATACCGAGGATATTATTTTATCGCAAAGCTAATCTCCGCGCTGACCGCCTTCTCGCCATTCACGGTCGCAAGCCCCTTGCCGACCCCCACAGGCCCTTTGACCTTGACAATCTCGACCTCGAGCCTCAGCGTGTCCCCCGGGACTACCTGCCTGCGGAATTTCGCCTCTTTCACGCCCCCGAAAAAGCCGATTTTCCCCTTGTTCTCCGGTAACGCCAACATCGCGCAAGCCCCCGCCTGTGCCAACATTTCAAGCATCAGCACGCCCGGCACGACCGGGTAATCGGGGAAGTGCCCCTTGAACCAAAAGTCGTCGGATTTTACATGTTTCAGCGCGACAACCCGCCGCCCTGCTTCCATTTCCACGATTTCGTCAATCAGCAAAAACGGTTCGCGGTGGGGGATTATTTCTTCGATTTGTTGTTGGTTTAACTTCATTTTTATTACCTCGTTTTGTTTTGTGGACGACCGGGGGCGGTGGGTCGGCAGGGGGTAGGGGGTCTGGGTCTGAACCGCCGCAGATGAATCGCACGACCCGCGATTGCACTTGTTCAAACTTAACTTTCTCGTCTAAAAGATTTTGTAGGTAGAAGAACCCATTATGCGGGTAGACTTTTAATGTATAGCGAACCTATAGGTCGCCAAGGGGAAAGGTTCATGTCAAGGTTGCGAGGGTAAAAAGGTTTGTGTGGCGGGCATGCGATTCACAGCGGGGGGTCAGACCCAGACCCCCCACCCCCCGCCCACCCACCGCGGTCGCCCCCTCTCTATCCTCCTAAGTTTTTGGTCAAA
>WRMK01000109.1 GCA_009777155.1 Oscillospiraceae bacterium | reverse complement strand
CGCCTTCAAAGTAGCCTCAACATTCCCCACAAGTCCCCGTGCCGCCTGAAGCAACAGCGGGTTTTTCTCGCGTATTAATTCTACGTTGCCCGCCTTTGCCGCAAATTCAAGCTCCTTGGCTTTTTCGCCGGTCCGGTCGGCGAACAAATCGAAGCACATACCCTTAAAACCATGCACGGTTATCTCGTAATTTTTCAAGTCCTTTTCACTGAAAGTCTCGAGCGAATCGAGCATGGAATGTGAGCCGGTCGCGAACGAGCGCAGTATCCGCAAATAAGTCTCCGCGTTGCCGCCGTACCTCTCCAAACCCTTCTCAACGTCCATGCCGCTTATGCCGTCTTTCAACGCTTGCAACTCCGCGGAATCCTCGCCGTCGGGTTCAGGTTCACTCGCGGACAGCCACTCAATGCACTCTGCGGCGGTGTTTGCGGCGTCTTCAAATTCGCTGTGCAGCACTGCTTCTTTAATTTTTTGCAGATAATTCTTAGCAGTTTTTTGGAGCTTTGCGGCTTCAATTTCAGCGAGTGTATCTAAGATTTCTTTGCGGTTGTAACTCTCGCATAAGTCTTTCACCGCCGATAATTTCTCGGCGAGTATCGCCATCGCCGCAGTGTCAAAAATATCATCCTCGGAATCATCATTTTCGGCTTCGTATTTTTCAATTAGACTTTGCAATTTCAAAAGAAATTCGGGCGCGGAATTTTTCAGCTCCGACACATCTTGCCGCTTTGCCGCCTGCTCCAAAGCGTACGCCTCCTTGGACAATTCGGCCTCGCCAATGCCCGCCAGCGCGCTCTTAACGCCGTGCACCGCGATTGTAAATACCTGCAAATCCTGCCCGGTATACCCGCATGTTTCTATGAGACTTGCGGTTTTGCGTGCGTCCCGCAGGAACGGCTCGAGCAAGCGCGGGTCGATGCTTTTGGCGGGCGTGGCGGGTGTACTTGGCAATATTTCCGCCGCATCGCGAATTTCGGGCGGGTATTTGTCGCGGATAAGTTTGTTCAAGACGGCGTTCAGCTGGCGTATGTCTATCGGCTTTGAAATAAATTCATCAAACCCGTTCTGCAAGAACAGCTCCGCCTGCCCCGACACCGCGTTCGCGGTCAGCGCGACTACAGGCTTGTCGTACCCGAAATCGCGGATATACTTTGTCGCGGTAATGCCGTCCATTTCGGGCATCATGTGGTCCATGAAAATTATGTCGTAGACCTTGCCGTTCTTGACCCTGTCAATCGCCGCAAACCCGCTCTTGACGGTATCAATTTGCAGTCTGTACGGCTTCATCAACCCCTCCGCAACGTAGAGATTAGTCTCGACGTCGTCCACTATCAACACGCTTCCGTAAGGCATGGCGTGCTTGACGATTTTCGATTTCTTCCTTGACGTAATATAATGCAGGTGGAATTGGTGCAGGTTTTCAGCGGTTTTCGCGCCGATAATTTCATCGCCGCTTTTCACGTGGGGCAGACGAATAGTGAACAGCGTGCCTTTGCCCGGTTCGCTGTCTACCTCGATTTTCCCGTCCATAAGGCTAATCAGCCGCTGTGTAATCGACAAGCCGAGTCCGGTACCCTCAACGCTCCTGCTCGTCGCTTGGTGGAACCGCGAGTACTCATCGAACAGCTTGCCGACCTGCTCCTCAGTCATGCCGAGGCCGGTGTCCTGCACGCTTATCACAAGTGTAACTTTCTCGGCGTTACTGTCTTCAATTACCTCCGAAAAGACATTGAGCGTAACCTTGCCCTTATCGGTATACTTGAACGCATTCGACAAGATATTGTTCATGATTTGTTTAATGCGAAGTTGGTCGCCGATTAGCTTTGCGGGTATACTTTCGTCAACATGCACCTCAAATTCAATCGGCTTGTCGCCTATTCGCATGATGTTCAAATTAATCGAGTCGTTAATTAAATCCGACACGCTGTATTCGGCGGGCAGTATGTCTAATTTGCCCGCTTCTATCTTGGAAAAGTCTAATATATCGTTGATAATTCCGAGCAGTAAATCGCAGGAGTTGTAGATTTTGTGCAGGCCTTCCTTGACTTTTTCGGGCAAATTATCGTCTTGAATTAATATCTCGGTAATGCCCCAAATTGCATTCATGGGCGTGCGGATTTCGTGGCTCATGTTCGCCAAAAACGCCGACTTCGCCTTACTGCCCATCTCGACTTCGGCGCGCTCTTTCGCGAGCTGCTGAATGTTCGTAATATCCTGCACGACCTCAATGTACCCCGCTGTATTCCCCTCAATATCGTGCAAATCCTCAACGTCAATTTGATAGGACGAGTTCTTGTGATTAAAGAAAGTGCGCTTTATCCCCCGCTTAAAACACGCAATGCCGCATCTCTCAGTATTGCAGATTTCGGACGCCCAATAGGTGCAAGGTTTACCGCGCATATCGTCAAATGTCATACCGAGGAAATCCTCTGTCGCCCTATTGACAAAGGTCCAATTCATGTCGGTATCGGTTACGGTAATCGGCAACGGAATCGCATCGAGAATGGATTTATACCAGTGTGCATCTTCCTCACTTTTCGCCATAACTTCCGCAATCCCGCTCTCCAATTCCTTTTGCCCGGTGATGTCCATGAGCGCGCCCGCAGTGCGGATTGGCACGCCTTGGCTGTCCCTGTGAGTTGTACCTAAGGCGCGGAAATAGCGGTATTCGCCGGTCTTAGTCATGATACGGCTGATGACGTCATAGGGGGTTTTCCCGCTGTAATCGGTCATGTGTTCGGCGAAGGCGTTCAGCACACGCCCCCTTTCGTCGGGGTGCAACCGATTGCTCCAACTTTGGAGCAGGTTCGGGAAGTCGCTCTCGTCGGAGTACCCGAGCATTTGGCGGAACTCCTGCGACCATGTAAATTTATTGTCGGGGTTAATCGGGTCGTCACTGACAACGTCCATGTCCCACAAAGCGATATTCAGCGCGTCGTTCGATAACTTGTACTTCATTATGTCGTATTCGTTTCTGCGGAATTGCTCAATCAGCTTTATCTGGTGTGACACCCGAAGCTTGACGAGTGCAGGTGAGAACGGCTTGATTAAATAATCTGCCGCACCAAGCGCCAAGCCGCGTTCCTCGTCGGCGGCCTCACTCAAACCCGTGATAAATATGACGGGGATACCGCGGGTTTGCTCCAACTCTTTCAACGCGGCAATGACTATATAGCCGTCCATTTCGGGCATGATAATATCGAGAAGTATTACGTCGGGCTGATGCTTGATAGCCGCGTCAATCGCGGTCAGGCCGTTTTTGGCAACAAAAACAGTATACTCCGATTGCAGTATATGAGTTAAGGTTATTATATTAGAAGTTTCGTCGTCAACTATAAGTATGCTGTTTTTCTTAATCTCACTCATTTTTTCCCAACGTCCTCCATAAGTTTCGCAAGCTCGTCTGCCGCGGTTGCAAAGTCGTAATCTTCTATAAGTTGAATCAACTTTTCCGTCCCGCCTACCGCCCGTATCTCGTCCACAAGCTTGACCGAATCGGGACTCAGCATTTCGAGCAACGGCTTTAATCGCTTGAACAGCTCGATAATTTTCGCAGGGTCGGTCAAGGTGGGTTTTGCAGAAGCCTCAAGTTTTTCAGCCTTCTCCTGCTCCTGATACAACGGCCGCAACTCGTCAATTACCTCGTTCAGTTGTTTCTCAAGTATCGCCATTTTGCCGGGCGGAATCGGCAACCGCTCCGCCTTGAGCAAAAACTCGACTTCCTTTGCAATAGTTTGCAGTGGCGTCTTGAAGATTTGCCCTGCGTTGCTTTTGAGGCTGTGGGTAAGTCTGTGGGCAGTTTCTATGTCGTTTGCTTCGATTGCGGCTGTGATTTCGGCGAACTTGTTTTGGTTGGTCTTGAAGAAACTTTCACGCAATTTGCGCTGTAACTCGGCGTTGTCAATTACGCTTGTTGTATCACCCGTAGCGGTATCGGAAACTGCGACGGGCTTGAAATATTTCAGTAATACTCGCCATAATTCTTGCGAGGTGAACGGCTTGCCTACATAGTCGGGCATGCCGTGCTTTTTGTAATTCTCCAAGTCGGTTGACATAATATTGGCGGTCATGGCAATTATCGGCACTCCCGTGCCTATGTTGTTGATTCTGCGTGTGGCTTCAATGCCGTCCATTACGGGCATGAAAATATCCATGAAGATTAGGTCGAACGGCGGGAGCCCCTGCTCCACCCTCGAACGGACAAGCTCGAGGCCTTCTTTCCCGTTCGCCGCCAACTCCGCCGTCAAGCCCACCTGCGCCAAATGCTCCTTGATAACTTCCTGATTCATGACATTGTCGTCACAAACCAAAACTAACCCCCCCGCGAACTGCGGCTTTTCAATCATTATCAACTTTGGCGCGAGATACTCGGCGGCATCAACAGTATCAAAATCTACCTCAAAACTAAAGGTGCTTCCCTGCCCCGGTTGGCTGATTACAGACAATTCGCCGCCCATGTGTTCGACTATATTTTTGGTAATCGGCAGGCCTAAGCCGGTCCCGCCGTAACTGCGGGTTCTGCCCGTGTCGGCTTGCACGAACGGCGCGAAGACCTTCTCGACCTGCTCCGGCGCCATGCCTATGCCTTGGTCTTGGACTTCAAAGCGGAGCTTGGTTTTGTCGGGTTCTGTAAGACTTTCCATGTCGTCTTTTGCATAGACCGTAAGGCTTACCGTCCCGCTGTCGGTGAATTTCACCGCATTGGATAGCAGGTTCATTATCGCTTGATACAGCCTTACCGGGTCGCCCACGGTCTTCTTGCCGTCTAACGAGTCGGCGCGGGTAATCAGGTCTAATTTTTTGCTCTTGATTTCCGGCAATATGACCGACTCACAGCGGGAGATTACGTCGGTTAAATCGAATGGTAAATGCGCCAATTCCATCTTGCCCGACTCGATTTTGGATATATCAAGTATATCATTGACAATATTTAACAGCCATTTCGTGCTGTCCTTAATCTTCAAGATATAATCGCGGATTCTGTATATGTCGCGTTCGGGAGTGTCAAGCGCAAGCTCCGAAAACCCCATGATACTGTTCATGGGCGTGCGGATTTCGTGGCTGATTGTAGCCAAGAACTGGCTCTTGGCTTTGTTGCGCTCCTCGGCGACTTCGGCGCGGCGCATGACTTCATTCACCGCCCGCTGATTTATCGCATTGACCAACATATAGCAGACCGAGCGCAGAATATTAACCTCGTCCTCGGTGAAACTGCGGGAATTTCTGCAATCGTCAATACAGCAAAAGCCCCGGAAACTATTCTGAATATGTATCGGAATCACCAAGACCGACTTAATCTTAAAGACCTCCAAAAACTCCCTGTCCGCCTGCTCAAATTCCGACACAGGCCCGTGTATAAACTCGCCCTCAGACAACCTCCGTTCCCAATCGGGCGACTTGCTGTAGGGGAAGACGTTGATGTTCAAGTCGGCTTTGATTTCCGCGCCGACTTCACTCAGCCAACAGTGCTGTAACACCGCGAAAAGCTCGTCGTTCCTTGTCTCGTTCTGCCAAATTTCAACGCAGTCAATGTCCAAGCTCTGCCCGACAATCTCCATGCCCCTTTGGAGCGATTCGTTGAAAGACTCGTCGTCCTTTGCGGTCAGCAGTACGCTTGCCGCTTGATTCACGGCGTGTAGCAGATTATTCTGCTGTTCAAGCTCCCGCTCCATGCGTTTCTTCTCGGTAATGTCCCGAATCGTGCCCGACACACGCAGCGGCAAGCCGTTCTTGTCCCGCAAGGTCGTGCCGAACCCGTCAAAGTAGCGGTACTTGCCGTCCTTGTGGCGTAGGCGGTACTCAAGTCGGTAGGGGGTTTTGCCGCTCCTGTCGTTGAAATGCTCGATGAATGCGGCGGTTGCGTTGTGTGCATCGTCGGGGTGCAACCGCGACAAAAACGCCCCAATCGTGTTCGGGAAATCGCTCTCGTCGGTGAAGCCGAGCATGTGCCGAAACTCCTGCGACCATGTCCAAATGTTCTCGTCATGCGGGGTTTTCATAACAGGCGTAACCACGTCCACCCGCCACAGCGCGATTTGCATGGCCTCACTTGCAAGCCTGTAGTTAATCAGGTCGTATTCCGCGCTCTGCACGTACTTGATAATTTTCAACTGGTTCTGCACCCGCAGTTTCACCACCGAGGCACTGAACGGCTTGCTGATGTAATCCGCGGCGTATCGCAAGCCTTTTTTCTCCTCCTCAAGATTGTTAAGCCCGGTAATAAAAATCACGGGAATGTTGCGGGTTCGCTCGGATTCACGCAGTTTCTCGGTGACTTGATAGCCGTCCATGTCGGGCATGACTATGTCCAAAAGTATCAAGTCCGGCTGATGCTTTTCCGCCAATGCGATGCCCTCGGTCCCGTTATATGCCGTGTAGACAATGTAACTCGGGTTCAGTATTTCCGCCAGCATTTTGACCGTCATAATTTGGTCGTCTATTACCAAGATAGTGCTTAGTGGGTTGTTTTTCGCGCTTGTCATTTGCGTTACCGTCCTTTTCTCAATTGTTCCAAAGATTTTATCGCGCCTTTGAAGTCGTAGTCTTCTACTTGTTGGGCCAGTTCTGCGCCGCCCGGCACTGCTTTAATCCGCGGTATGTAATTCACGCAATCGGGTGAGAGATTTTCGAGCATTGGCTCTAACTCCGCAAACAACTGCAAAGTCTCCTCCGCGGTCAGCGGCACAATGTTCCTGTCCGCATTCTCGAGTTCCTCCACCAACGGCTGTAACGCCTCGAAACATCGGTCTAACTCGTCTTTGAGGGCGTTCATTTTGTTGTCCCAGATGGCGGCTGTACCGCCTTTCAGCAGTATCTCGACCTCCTCGGCGGCGTTCCGCAAGCCGTTCATGCCTATCAGCCCCGCACTGCCTTTCAACGTATGCGCTAATCTATGTGCGACCTTGTAATCACCTGCGGCGGCGGCTTCGGAGATGTCGTCGTGAATATTTTGATTGTTCTTGACGAATTTGAACCGCAGTTTCTTTTGAAACTCGTCATTCTCGTCGTATTCTATGCCCGCATTGCTACTGCTAATCGGCGTCAAATGTTTCAGCAAAATCCGCCACAGCTCCTGCGACGTGAACGGCTTGCCCAAGCAGTCGGGCATGCCGCTTTTCTTGTACTTTTCAATCTCGCTCGTCATTATGTTGGCGGTCATGGCGATAATCGGGCTTCCGGTCTCGAGTGCGGCGATTTTTGCCGCCGCTTCCATGCCGTCCATCACCGGCATGAACATGTCCATGAAGATTAAATCAAACGGCTTCGCGCCTGATTGCTTGCGCTTTTCGACCGTTTCCACGCCGAGCTTGCCGTTCTCGGCGAGTACTGCCTTGACTCCGACTCGCGAAAGATGTTCGCAGATGACTTCCAAATTCATTGAATTGTCGTCACAAATCAGCACTTCCGCATTGAAATGCGGCTTTTCAAGCAGGAGCGAATCGTCGCGGATTGTCAAGTCGTCCTCCGACTCAATTGTATCAAAAGCAATCACAAAGCTGAACTTGCTACCCGTGCCGAGTGTACTTTCCACGCTCAACTTGCCGCCCATAAGCTCGACGATATTTTTCGTAATCGCAAGCCCTAAACCGGTACCGCCGTAGTTGCGGGTAGTCCCCGCGTCTGCTTGTGTGAACGGCTCGAAAATCCTGCTGATTTGCTCGTCGGTCATGCCTATGCCGGTGTCCTTGACCTCGAAATAAATTTCGGCAGTGCCGTTGTCGGTGTTTCGGACGGTGGACGAGAAGTAAATCGCGCCGGTCTCGGTGAATTTCGAGGCGTTCGACAATAGGTTCATCAGTATTTGATAGAGCCGTACAGGGTCGCCCAAAATTTTCTTGCCGTCAATACGTTCAAGATATACACGCAGGTCGAGGTTCTTCTCCTTGACAATCGGCAGTATCACCGACTGACACCGCGAGAAAACCTCATGCAGGTTGAACGGCGCATGTTCCAACTCCATCTTGCCCGACTCGATTTTGGATATGTCTAAAATATCGTTGATAATGCAGAGTAGCCAACTTGAGCTGTCGGAAATTTTCTCTAAGTAGCTCTTGATTTGCGCCATTTCAAGGCTGTCGAGTGCAAGCTCGGCAAAGCCCATGATACTATTC
>WRMK01000108.1 GCA_009777155.1 Oscillospiraceae bacterium | reverse complement strand
GTTTTGTTGTTCCATAAATAATCCTTTCTTGTTGGTGACGGGAATGGGGTTTCTACCTATACCCCCGTCATAATTCCGATTTACTGACATGATGACAGAAAAATATTTACGCCGTGATACTTGCTGACCGCCTCACGGTTCGCCCGGGTGGACACACCATTTCCGTGATGTGTGACGGTTATTCTGTTGTGGGTGTCGCTGAACGCCGGTTCCTTGCGACTTGTTATTTCAACCACCGGGGGTGGCTGAAATAACTGTCACCGTCACAGGCGTTACGTCGCTCGGCGGCGGGATTTACGTACTTTTTCAAAGTACGTAACCCACTATGACACTTTCGCAAGCGCAAAGATGTCGTGGGGTCTTACGCAGACGGCGTGATGTCCGACACGTTCGGGGTAATGCCGCACGGCGGCAGGGAGAGATTCACCTATCGGCTCAATCGTTTCGGCGGGAATATTTTTGAAAAAGTTTCAAAAAGTTCTTGACAAGCACGACTTGAAATGCTATAATTACGTTAGGGTAATTAGATGACTATTGATTACACAATCATAATAGCACAATCGCCACCGCTAAAACGGATATCCGCAATAAATATTTTAGCGTAACAATAAGCGCTGATATTACGCAAACATAACAGGAGCAGTACAATGAACGAACGCAAGCTTAAAAGTATCTTTCAAGAGCGGTTGGAGGATTTGGTTTTTGACAAGAAAAAAGCCGCCAAACTCACGCAGAATCAGATTGCAGATGAAATCGGGATTGCGACTTCCGCGCTCTCAAACTATCTGAACTCCGACCGTGAGGCGGGGGCTGTTGCAGTTTACAAAATTGCGAAGTATTTCGGCGTGACTGCCGATTATCTGCTCGGACTTGAAAATGCGCCGACTCATATTGAAGCTGACATTTGCGACAAGACAGGGCTTGACGAAAAGGCTGTGCGACAGCTTTTGCTGTACGCCGTCTATGCCAAAGCTGAACAGCGAGACTTGGACGCAGGGCAGTTGGGGCAGAACGGTATGTTTTTCAAGGCTTTGAATAACTTGATTGCCAATAACGCTGGTATTATAAACGACATTGCCGTCTACCTGTTCACGGAGGTTGATGGCGATGTGAGTGTTAAGTTTACGCACGGTGATTATGTTGTTGCGATTGGCGAGGATAAGCGGTTTATTGCGGCGGGAATGTTGAATGTGATTAGTGAGGGACTGGTTAAGGAGCGGGATAGGTTGAGGGGTGGGGGTGGTTGATGAGGGTTGGAAATATTTTCGGGAAAATGCTTGACTTTGGACAGGGGTTGTGGTATAATCATTAATAAGGTACAAAATGAGAGGGCATTGTTGGAGTTGCGGGCTGGGGGATTCGCAAAATAATAAAGAATAACGAAGAACATAAAAGAAGAATTCGAACAGCGAGGGCAATATTATGAGCATTATATTAGGTCTTTTAGGTAAAGCTGCACAAGAAGTTGCAAAGGTTGTTGCGGTAGATACGGCTATAAATGTGTTAGATAAACACACCGAAAAAAACACTGACGCCCTTCTGAATAAATCATCAAGCGATAAAATTCTGATGATTAACACAAACGAACACGTTTTTTTGTGGAAAGACAAATTTGATGTTTATGACGGTAGTCGAAATGTAAAGTATAAGGTAAAAGGCGAACTTATATCAATAAAGAACCGTTTGCACATATATGATAGTAACGGTATAAAACTTGGTACAATAAAGGAAAAGCTAATTTCTTTGCGTTCTCCTATTCTATCAGAGGCGAACCCCGTTGATTACATAATCGAAATTGGGGGCGAAAAATTAGGTAAAGTTAAATCCACATGGTCATTTGGTAAGCTAAAATATAAAGTAGATTTCAATGGTTGGCATATTGAGGGGAGCGTTTTTGGCGGAGAATATAAAATTTTAAATGATGTTGAGGAAATAGCGGTTGTTTCAAGTAAACTTTTTGCTATGGACTGCACATACGCTGTTACTTTTTCAGACCCTAACAACGAATTGATTGTGTTGATGTTAGTAATTACTCTCGCCGCTATAAATAAATCTTAGCTTATTACAGGAGTTTTAATAAAATCGTTTTGATAAACGGAACAGAACTCGCCAAATTGATGATAAAACACGGTTTAGGTGTGGGCGTTAATAACACCTATTACATAAAAAGAGTAGACTCTGATTATTTTGAAAATGCGTAGAGGAGACTAACATGACAGTTAGACCATTCATCAAATGGGCAGGCGGGAAATCGCAGATACTCTCCGAAATCCGTGCGAAATACCCCGCCGAACTTGGGAAAAGCATAAGAAAATACGCCGAGCCTTTCGCGGGCGGCGGCGCAGTACTTTTTGACGTTTTGAATAATTACAACCTCGATGAAATCTACATCGGCGATATTAATCGAGAGCTGATTTTGACTTATACAGCTGTGCGTGATAATGCCGTGGAGTTAATAAAACTTTTGAAAAATCTTGAAAGCGAGTATCTCTCGACTGCCGACAAAGCACGAAAAGAACTTTATTACATAAACCGCAGTCATTACAATGCTTTGAAATCATCAAAAAGCGAGAGCGTTGAGTTGGCGGCGTTGTTTATTTTTCTCAACAAAACCTGCTTTAACGGGCTTTATCGTGTAAATTCCAAAGGCGGTTTTAATGTGCCGCAAGGGAGTTATAAGAACCCGAAAATCTGTGATGAAGATGGTCTTCAAGCGGTTTCAAAAGCGTTGCAGGGCGTGAAAATTTTCTGCGGCGATTATAAAAAATGCGCCGATTTTATTGATGAAAATACTTTTGCTTACTTTGACCCACCGTATCGCCCATTGACGACAACTGCGAGTTTTACGGCGTATGCAAGTGACGGCTTTGGGGACAGGGAGCAAGCGGAATTGGCGCGTTTTGTCACCGAAATGAGCGAGCGTGGCGCGAGGGTTGTTGCGAGTAATTCCGACCCGAAAAACGCCGACGAAAGCGATGAGTTTTTCGACAGGCTTTATTCTAAGCATAAAATAACCCGCATTTCCGCTCACAGAATGATAAATTCGGTTGGCGCGGGGCGTGGGCGGGTTAATGAATTGTTGATTGCGAACGCATAGAAAAGGGGAAATTATGCACAGAAATGAAGCGATAGCGAAGCTGAAACAGCTCGAGGGGCGGGACTTGCATCTTCTCGCCAAAGAGTACAACGTGACCGTTTTATCCGCCGACGGCAGGGTCAATAAAGGCTGGGCAGGGCATGTCTGCGAGCGGTTTTTGGGCTTGCCGATTAATTCTGCACAAAGCCCGAATTTCGGCTCGTGGGAATTAAAAAGTATTCCTCTCAAAAGGCTCAAAAACGGCAAGTTGGCATTCAAGGAAACTATGGCTATCACTATGATTGACCCGATTTATGTGGCGCAAACTCCGTTTGAGCAAAGTCATCTGTTGGCGAAGTTGCAAAAGGCGGTAATTGTGGCACGAATCGTCGGCGAAAGTTACAATCAGCCTACGTTCATTCATTCGGTGACAGCGATCAATTTGACGGACGAGTTGTTTGCGGCGGTTCGTGCGGATTATGAGTTGGTGCGGGCGTGTCTCAATGACCCGGCGAGGGGATTTTCGGCGTTGTCGGGTAAAATGGGGGTTTATATTCAGCCGAGGACAAAAGGCGCAGGGCATGGGAGCGTGTCGAGGGCTTTTTATGCGCGACCGAGGTTTTTGGCGGAGTTTGTGGATTTGAAGGAATAAATATAAAAAATGTGAGGTAAAAACCATGTTAAAAGATTTATATGTTATGAAAGTTGACGCAAAACAAGAATTAGATAATATAAATAGCCAAGAAGGATTAGAGCTATATAAAAAATCTATTTTAATCCCTAATGGAATCAATATTGACTCTATCTATGATGGAGATGTGTATTTTCTTGTTGGTGAAAAAGGAGCTGGAAAAACAGCGTTATTAATATATGTCGCTTTAAAAGCCGAGGAGATGTTCGAGGCAGAAAGAAGTTTTATAATTTTTAAAGAATTTTCACAAGAAGAAAGAGAAGACTATACAAAAATGTCTCATATAACACATTATGAGCAAGAAGATATATTACCTTATTACGACTACGAATATGTTTGGCGGTGGATTATACATAATAATATCGCAGAAACAATAGAAACTTCTATGAAAGAAATATTTATTCCAAATGACGATTTATCGTTATACTTAGCAGCGGTAAAAGCTATTGAAAAAAATCCACGTGGAGATAAGAGATATTTTCCAGTAATTAGCAAAGATGGATACGTGAAGGCTTCTACGAACGTGCCGATTGGCGGAGCAAGCATTAATTTGGAGGGGCGCATAAACTTTGAAAGGGAGCCGTCGCAAAGTAATAAAATACGATTTTCAACCCATATAAATGAGTTAGACCGTCTTTTCGTAAATTTATCAGCGGGCAATAGTCAGTTATATGTTGTCATAGATGAAATGAACCTATCAACAAAAAATCACGAGGAATACGATAGGGACATACAATTAATTAGGGATTCAATAATTATTATTGATAAATTCAATGCGCTATGTAAAAATTCTCATGATAATGTAAGAATAATAGGGTCTGTACGAAATGAAGTAATAAACTCGGTTAAATCAAGAGGTAAGGAAGTTAATAAAATAATAGAATCATATAGCATACCAATTGATTGGACGATATACAGGGAAGAAAAAATTACCCACCCTCTAATTAAAGTGCTAATTAACTACATTCGTCTTTCAGATGTTAGCGGGAATAATTATAACAGATATAATGATGAAGAATTGTATAAGAGATTAATTACCGAAAGTTTTTATAAAGACACCCCATCTGTTTCCACAATTCTTGATTATACTTTATATCGACCAAGGCACGTAGTTAGATTGCTTAGTGCTTTAAAGCGTTTATGCCCCAATGCGAAAAAGATAACTCGTGAAGTATTTGACAGTATCAAACGTGATTATGGACGCGAGTGTTGGAATGAGGTGACGGAAGACTTGTCTTTAAAATATAGTTCAGATGAATTATATAAAATACAAGAATGGCTAACAGGAATGCCTTATTTCACAACATATAGTGATATGTTAAAAAAAGCAGAATCTTTATGGGAAGCAAGTGATAAAGAGCTGTTAGAACGCTTTCCTGATATAATTAGAGATATTTATAAAGCCGGTATAATCGGAAATATAACTAAGGAAAATATAGGATATGGAACAATTCATATGAAACATAGATGGTCATTTAGAGGCGATGATATATTACTCCAAAAACAACATATTCAAATTCATAGAATATTCCAACAGATATTATCTACAACCCGTCCAGAGAAACATTTTTTCGAGTTGATTAACCCTATATAAGTTTTGTCATTTTAATACCGCCTCACATTCGTGAAGCGGTATTTCCATATCCTTTTCTAAGTACCCGAACCTACCCGCTCCCCCAGCTTCTCCACCCAAAAGCAGTACCCATCAAGCTTTGACGGCTCTATCAATGTCATCTGCAAGGGGTCGCCCCTACAATTTTTTTACTCGAACGAATCCTCCTCGTCCCGACTGTTGAACAGTTCCACCAAAGCCGTCATCTCGTCTTCGGTGAGGGTGATACCTTTGCCCATGCGTTCGCGGTCGGGCGACCAGTTGCGAATGTCGTACTTGGGCGGGTGGCCGTTCCAACTGACCATGTTCAGCTCGACTTTCCAACCTTTTTGATTCTCGGAAAGCACCCCGAGTTCCTTTGTGATTTCATACTTGATTTCTGCCATGAAAATTTTCCTCCTTGTGTTAATTTTTATCGTATTAATTAATCGGGCATCAATTGTCCATTATCAATTGTCCATTGTCCATTATCCATTGTCCATTGTCAATTGCTCGTCCGCGCGCATGATTTTATCAAACAACGCGAAATACTTGCTCGGCACGACCTTATTAATGTGATGACTGCCGAAAAACCACCGCTCGAAGGCGCAGTTTTCGCCCAAAATATCGAGGTAGGCGTTGGCGCGGCTCTTGTCGGAATTCGGCAGCTCGAGAAACTCCGCAATCTTGCTCGGCGCCTCGTGGCTGACTATGTAATCGACCTTGTTACCATGCCGCGCAATCGACTGCAAACCCCGTCTGTACTCGGCTTCTTTGGCAATTTCGGGGAAGTTTTCGCTACCCTTCTCGGCCTTGGCCGACCGCTCAAAATCGGCGTCCGCTTCGACCTCGTCGAGCCTGCCGCCCCCGAACGCCAGCACGGTCTTATCGCCGAGCTTGAAGATTTCACCCCGCATTAAATGCCGCAGATTGCCGCTGATATGCCGGGTTCTGCCGCCGCACCAGTCGTCCTCGGGGTAACTTTTCAGCACCTCGAAATTCTCGTGTATGCCGTCCACAAACAGGGTGTAAAACCGCTGTTTACCGAGCTTTTTCAGCAGACGTTTCTCTTTTTTCGAGCCGTCCCAAATAAAGCCGAAGTCCCCGCAAATAATCAGAAAGTCGCCTTTGCGGAGAAATTTGGCCTTTTTGAAGCGGGTTAGGTCGCCGTGGGTGTCGCCTGTGATGTAGATGTGGTTCGTAATTTTTTTCATTTTTTTAGTACCATGCCGCCCGAGGTTGTGCAAATTCTGCGGTTGTTTGCGGCATGGAGATACGCCTTTCTATATCTTTTTCACGTTTTTGGTTTATGTGAACATTTATTTGTAGGGGCGGGCATTGCCCGTCCGCAAATATACGCAACCGCTGAAATCCTACGGACGCGCAATGCGCGCCCCTACATGTTAATCAAGGCTCCAAAGCTCCGCCGATTCTGCCCTTTCAAATGTCCAGTAATCGTCAATTTCGATGCCGTTCTCGACATGCGAATAAGGGATTTCGAGGGTGTCCCCGACAATCGAAAAGTTCCACATTCTCGATACATTATTGAGGGGTTTATCAATTATTTCGTCGTCCTCCTGCTCAATCTCGCGTTGATAAAATATTTCCAAAACATCTCCGTTTGTTATATAGATGCCCTCAAGAACAAGCAAGTAAAATTCAACGAAAATGAGGTTGCCGTCATAATCAACGGTCTTGAAGTTTTCCATGCGGTATGCCCAGTAACATCTGCCGTTTGCGTCAAAACCGTATTCTTCATAATCATCATGCTCGTGTTCCACTGCCCACGTCCCGATAATCGGGCTGTCGGCTTGCCAAAACGGCGAGTCCTCGAAATTCTCGGAATTCTCGGAAGCAGGCGTGTCGATTTCCGGTGCCGGGTCTTCAATGTCTTCAACTTCTTCAACTTCTTCAAAATCTTCAATTGCCGCCTGTTCGTCAAAACTCCATATCCCCGACGGCTCGGTTCTTTTGAAAGTCACATCGTCATTGCCGAATGTGAGGGTGTCCCCGATAATCGAGAAGGCCACCGTTTCCATTTTAACATCGTCCGAAACTATTTCACCGGTTTGCACTTCAATCTTGCGTTCGGTTATCGTCATCAAAACATCTTCGACCGTTATATAAACCCCTTCGTCAACGTATGTGTATAAAATCTCCATTATATCATCTGTAGAATGTGCGTTGAATAATGCGTAAAATCTGCCGTCCGCGTTGTAGCTGACTTCGTGAGTAAAAATAGCTATCTCGCCGTCTGATAGCTCGTACTCGCTTGTCCTGCCCCACGTCCCGATAATCGGGCTGTTCTCGTCCTGCCAAAACGGCGAGTCCTCGAAAGTAGGTGTCCAAACTTCCCGCTCGTGTTCGTCTTCAACTTCTTCAACTTCTTCAACTTCTTCATCAAAATCGGCATCGAACGCAGGGTCGTACGCCTCTTGACAAGCAGTGAACCCAAAGACCTGCAAGGCGAGGATTGCCGCTAATAGCAATACTGGCAGTTTTTTCATGGTTGTCTCCTTTATGAACGGTTGGGGGGGTTATGGGTTGGTGGGGGGTTGCGGGTTGGTGGGGGGTTACGGGTTGGTGAGGGGTTACGGGTTGGTGAGGACGGGCGCGCAATGCGCGCCCCTACATAGGTTTGGGGGTTGCACCAATTGTCCATCGTCCATTGTCCATTACCCAAAAATCCAAATCCCCGACGGCTCGGTCTTCGCAAAATACATCTCACCGTCAGCAAGTATAAGATTATCATCAATTATTAAAAAGTTCATCGTCTCCGGTTCGATAGCCGACGTTTCATAATAAATCTCGCCGTCCGACATTTCGAGCTCGCGGTAGACTATCGTCTTCAAGACATGGCCGTCGGTTATATAGACCCCCTCGTTGACCTTCACGAAAAGGACTTCCTCGCCGTCTTCATTCTCGCCATAAGCGTGCATCATCATATAAAATCTGCCGTCCGGGTTGTAGCTAAACTCGGCTGTTACGTCGATTTCCTCATACA
>WRMK01000107.1 GCA_009777155.1 Oscillospiraceae bacterium | reverse complement strand
CTCTAATTCTTTTACGGTAGGCGTGTAGTTGACCGGCTCACCTTTGAGGGCGTCTAACAGTAGCTGCTCCGCCTTTTCGGCGATGTCCTGCAATTTGTTCTCGGCGATATGCCCGGCGTTGCTCTTTAGGGTGTGGATTAGTCGGTGGGCGCGCTTTAGGTCGCCGCGCTGAATCGCGCCCGCTATTTCAATATGTTTATTCGTGTTGTTCTTGACGAAGGTCGCCTTGATTTCGGCTTGGAAAGTTTCGTCGTCGAATTCGCGCTTGTGACTACTTTCGAGGACACTGTAAGTCTTAATCTCGACCGGTTCTAAGTACCGTAGCAATACCCGCCAGAGTTCCTGCGACGTGAAGGGTTTGCCGAGACAGTCGGGCATATTATTAGCCTTGTATTTTTCGACCTCGCTTGCCATGACGTTCGCGGTCATTGCGACAATCGGCGTGCCTGTATTCAGCAGAGTGATTTTCGAGGCCGCCTCCATACCGTCCATGACGGGCATGAACATGTCCATGAAAATTAGGTCATACGGCTTTTCGCCGTTGTCGGCGCGGGCGGCGACCATGTTCAGGGCTACCCTGCCGTTCTCGGCGACTTCGGTTGCGATTCCCACCTGCTTCAAATGGGCGCAGGCGACCTGCTGATTCAATCGGTTGTCGTCACAGACTAAGACTAATGCGTCGAATTGCGGTTTTTCAAGTTTTGAATCATCGTCTGCTATATTGATGAGTTCCGGGGGTGTTGATTCGTCTGCGGAATCAATAGTCTCAAAGGTAGTCTCGAACGAGAAAATGCTGCCCTCACCGGGGATACTGCTGACTTTCAGAGTCCCGTTCATGAGTTCGATAATATTCTTGGTGATTGCAAGGCCCAATCCCGTGCCGCCGTAGTTGCGAGTGGTGCTTAAATCGGCTTGGATAAAGGGCGCGAAGACCTTGTCGATTTGCTCGGCGGTCATGCCTATGCCGGAGTCTTTGACCTCGAAGTAAATCGTTGCGGTATGATTTGTTGACTTGATAATTTTTGACGATAGGTCTACCTTGCCCTCCTTGGTGAATTTCACCGCGTTCGATAGCAAATTAATTAGGGCTTGGTAGAGTTTTATCGGGTCGCCGAGTAGCTTTTTGCCGCCGATAATTTCCGCGTAGACCCCCATTTCGATGCCTTTTTCCTTGAGCTGGGGCAGTACGGCCGATTGACACCGCGAAATTACCTCCGGCAACTCGAACGGCGTGTGGTCTAACACCATCTTGCCCGACTCGATTTTGGATATGTCGAGAATGTCGTTAATTATGTGCAAGAGCCACTTTGAGCTTTCGACGATGCTGTTCAGGTAGCCGCGTACTTCGGGCGAGGTCTCGGTTTGTATGGCAAGCTCGGCAAAGCCCATGATGCTGTTCATAGGAGTGCGGATTTCGTGGCTCATGTGGGCTAAGAATTGGGTTTTGGCTTTGTTTGAGGCTTCGGCGAGTTCAAGCTGTTGCCGCTCGGTAATGTCGGCTATGTAGCCTTCGATGACGGTGGCTGTGCCGTTTTCGTCCTTTTCGATTACGCGGCTGTTCTCCCAGACCCATTTTGTAGTACCGTTGCGGTCGATTATTCTGTAGACGTCTTCGTAGTAGTCTTTGTTCGCGAATGCGGGTTCTTCCGCGACTGTTACCCTGTCCTCGGGGTGGACAATGTCGTTGAAGTTGATGAATCCGCTGAGTAATTCCTCGTCGGTGTAGCCCAAAAGCCCCCTGCAACCTTGGCTGACGAAGACGTAGGAGTACTTCGGCGGGTCGTTCAGAGAGCGGAAAATCATGCCGGGCACATTGTCCAAGACACGTTGCAGAAATTCCCTGTTCTTGATGACCTGCGACGATAAGGAATTGCGGTTAATCGCGCTTGCCATCATGAGGCATGCCGATTGCAAGATATTGCGTTCTTCCTCGGTGAATATGCGAATGTGGGTGCAATCGTCGATACAGCAGATGCCCCAGAACCTGTTCTCCATAAATATCGGGAAGACCAACACCGACTCTAAGTTATAGTCGGCGAGGAAATCCGCGTCGAGCGGGAGTTGATTGACGGGGCCGTTTATGTGTTCGTTGCGGGACATTCTGCGCTCCCAGTCGGGCGTTTCGGCGTAGGGGAAACTTTCGGGTGTGCCTGCTTTGGCTTCGACGCCTTTTTCGGTACGCCAGCAGTACTTGAGGACGGCGTGTAATTCGCCTTCTATGAAATCGTTTTGCCACAGCTCGACACAGTCGGTGTTTACAACCCGCCCGATTATTTCCATTGAACGCAAGAGGGTCGGGGCGAAGTCGGCATCATCTTCGGCCGAAATCAGCAGTTTCGCGCTTTCGTTCTCGGCTGATAATAATTTGTTGCGGTAGGAGATTTTTTGGGACATGAGGTCTTGCTCACGTAAATCGCGGGTGTACCCGACAACGGCGTAATCGTCGCCGTATCGCACCCGTGCAAGGGTTACGCTCGCGACCATAGGCTCGTCTGTTTCGGGGATTCTGTGCAGCCATTCAAAGTATTTTTCGCCCGTCTCGAACGCCTCGTTGACAAATTCGGCGGCTTTTTCCATCGAGAGCCTGCCGTCGGGCTGGTATTCGGGGGAGCACTCGGTCAAAAAGCGGTCTACGTACTCCTGCTTGTCCTTGAACTTGTAGAGGTTGACCGCCGCTTGGTTGCAGTCCATAGTGTTGAGATTTCTGTCCCAGATTTGGGCGCAAATGGGCGACGAGTCGAGCATTAGTGAGGCCATTTCTTTGGCTTTGTGGGTCTTCTGCTCGTCCTCATTGCGGTTTATTGCGTAGATTACCATCGTTGCGGCTGAACGGAGTATATCGGCTTCCCTGTCGGTGAAAACCCGTTCTGTTTCTATGCGGTCCTCGAACATTATGAAGCCCCAGACGACCTCGTTGAAAATCACGGGTGCAACAAATAGCGACTTGCAACCGAAAGAACTTAGTACTTCAACTTCGGGCATGGAGTGAGCAGGGCCGTTCACGACCTCGCCTTGCTTGAAAATCCGCTCCCAGCGCGGCATTAGCCGCTCGTAATTGACATTTTGCAAGCCTGTATGCGGGCGGGTCGCGCCGCCCTCGTTCTCGACCCAGCGGAAAATCTGCGATGACCGCGCCATGCCGCCCGCGTAATCATTGCGCCAGACCGATATTCTGCACAGCCGCATTGCTTTTGCGAAAATTTCCGCGGCTTTAGCCAAGGTCTCATTGAAATTGCTGTCTTCAAGCGAGAGCAGGATTATCGCCACTTCATTGAGGGTTTGTATCATGTTTTCGGTCTTGGTTTTTTCTTTGAAACTGTTGAGCATGTTTACCTGATTACGCACACGAAGCCTGACCGCTTCGGGCGCGAACGGCTTTGTAATATAATCTGCCGCACCCAACAGCAGGCCTTTTTCCTCGTCGTCCGGGCTGTTGAGGGAGGTTGTGAAAATCACGGGTATGTTGCGGGTTTTGGGGTTTTGCTTTAGCTCGGAGATGACGGCGTACCCGTCAACTTCGGGCATGATTATGTCGAGCAGGATTACGTCCGGCAGAAACTTTTCAGCCGTTTCGACGGCGTTTTGCCCGCTTCTTTCGATGCGTATGATGTATTCGCCGCTGAGAACTTTGGCGAGTATTGCCGCGCTTATATCTTCGTCGTCAACGATAAGCACGCTATTTTTCTTAGTACTATCCATTTTATCACCCTTTAATTACATACTGTTTTAATTATACCACAGATAAATTTGAATGTCCATACTTTTTATGCTTTAGACTTAATTTTAATTAATCCGTTTGCAAATAACAATCTTTTATGGTATACTGTGTATAATGGTAGTATCAAAAATATCAAAGACGATTGCGAAACACGCGGACGCGCAATGCGCGCCCCTACATGCAGAAAGTTTCATGGACTTTGTGGGGGGCAGAGGGGGGTAGTAGGGGTTCGGCAGGTGCGGTTGACCGCCAGCCCGCCACACAAACCTATCATCTCTTGCTACCTCGACCTGAAACTTATTTCCTTACGATTTATGGGTTTGATGTGGTTTAGGGGTTTGCCCGCTTTATAGGTTCGTGCTTCATGCAAGGTCTTGTGTCGAGAAAGTTATGTTTATGCAATTGCAATAGCGGGCGTGCGGCAACCGCACCTGCCGAACCCCTACTACCCCCCTCTGCCCCGACTGCCACCATTCGCAAAAATTTTGCGGTATGAATCACCTAAAAAATATTATACAAGGAGCAACACAGTGACTTACGAGACAAATACCAACAAATACAAACTACTGATTGTCGATGACGACGCCGCAAATTTGAAGGTCTTGAACCATATTTTGAAGGACGAGTATAAACTTTTTATGGCGAAAAGCGGCAGTGCCGCGGTCAAGACTGCCGAAAAAGTCCGCCCCGACCTCATCCTTTTGGATATACTTATGCCGGATATGGACGGCTTTGAGGTGCTTGGAGTTCTGCAAAAGTCCGACTTGACGCGGGGTATTCCCGTGATTTTTATCACGGGCTTGAGCCAAAGCGAGCATGAGGATAAGGGGCTGGCGCTCGGGGCTGTGGATTATATTAAGAAGCCGTTTGACCGTGTTGAGGTGATGGCGAGGGTGGGAAGGCAGTTGGGGGTTGACAAGTAGTTGTGTTTGCTTTATAATTAAAGTAGTCAAGGGAAACCTCGGCAATATGGCAGGCAAGAGCCGGAAAGGAGTTTGTATGACTGACGTTATGACTGATAAACAAATGGAATTCATTGCTAACCTCATCGCCGATAAGTTCGACAAGTGCCTGTCTTTGGAGGAAGTTAAAAGAGAGGTGCAGAATATTCGGTATATGGTGAGCGGAGATTATAGTCGTTAATAAAGACGTGGGAATTAACAGGGCGGGCGAACCGTGGGGAACCCGCCCCTACATAATGCCTTTATACTGCCTTCAGTGACCACTGAATGTAGGGGCGCGCATTGCGCGCCCGTAAAATATTAGCAATTGAGCAAAAAAACTAATGAGAACCAAATAAACATGTACAAAACAGGAGTAACCCCATGAGAAAAAAACCCTCACCAATGTCAAAATTTATTATATTTTCCCTGTCGCTGTTTCTGATTATCTTGGCGGGCGGGGGGGCTGTGTTTGTGTTTTCGATGCGGGAGATTGTGAAGGAAAACAAGAGCGTCGAGCTGTCGCAGTTGCTTGAGATTGAGCGGATACGGCTTGAGGCGTATGTGCAGGAGGGGATTTCGGTCGCGCTGAAATTTACCTCGTCGCCTGTAATCACCGAGTATTTTGTCAACCCCGAAAACGGTGAAAATGCCGATTCTGAATCGGCGGCTTGGCGGGAGATGAATTCCTATCGCGAGACCTTCGCGGATAGCCACTTTTTTTGGGTCAGCGATGTGGATAAGCGGTATTATTTTGACGGCGAATACAGCTACACGGTGGACGTCACCGACCCCGAAAACGCTTGGTACACGCGGGTTTTGAACCAGCCCGAACGGTACACCCTCGACATAAATTACAACCCCGGAATCGAGCGAATCATGATGTGGATTGACGCGACGGTTGTGCATGAGGGCGGGGTTGTCGGGCTTGCGGGGACCGGAACCGATGTCACGGAATTTCTCGATAATATTTACGGCGGGCTTGGTGATAATACCGATAAAACCTTGTATTTCTTCGATGCCGACGGGGTCATTCGCGGCGATAGTAACATCGAAAATGTCTACAATAAAGTTAATATTGCCCATGAGCTAAGTGGCGCGGGGCTTGATTTTGTGGGGATTGCGGGGGGCCTTTCCGCTGGGGATACTGCGCTGTTTAGCACGGCGATTGGCGAAATCGCGGTCGGGACTGTGCCGCTTGTGGGGTGGTATTCGGTGGCGGTCTCGCCGACCGGAATCGCTGATTACAACACGGCTTTGACCGCTTTGTTCTTGGTCGTCACCGTGCTTGTTTTGCTGATTATTGTGATTTTCAATGTCGTTGTGTACGGCTTTTTGAGGTCGCTGAACGCAGCTGTGGCCTCGCTTGAGGCGGCGAAGAACGAGGCGGTCGCCGCGAACAATAGTAAAACCAACTTCTTGACGGTGATGTCGCGGGAAATCCGCAACTCGCTTACCTCGATTATCGGTATTACACAAACCGAAATGCGGAATAACGAGCTGCCGTGTTTAACTCAAATTATGGATTCGGGCAACAGCTTGCTTGAAATTTTTGATAATATTTCCGATATTTCTAAGGTCGAGTCGGGGACGTTGGAGATTGTCGCCGCCGAGTATGACTTGCCCGAACTTATCAGTGAGACGGCGCGGGATTTCACCGCGAGAATTGCCGCGAAGCCGATTGAATTGACCCTCGACATCGACCGAAACTTGCCCGAAAAGCTGATTGGCGACAAATTGCGGCTTGGGCAAATCCTCAATAACCTGCTCTTGAACGCGATTAGGCATACCGATGAGGGCTTTGTGAAACTTTCGGTCTACCACAAACGCGACGGCGACGACGTGGCTCTGCGTTTTCGGGTCGAGGACAGCGGCAGGGGGATTGACGAGCAGGAATTGAGGCAGTTGTTCTCGGCGTATACCCGCTTGACTTTCGATATAAAAACAGACAAAACCATTGAGGAAATGGCTTTGGGGCTGAATATTACGCAGAAACTTGTCGAGATTATGCAGGGGAAAATGGAGGCTGAGAGCGTGCCGGGTACGGGTAGTATTTTTACTGCGACTGTGCGGCAGGGGGTGCCTGTTGGTGGGTGTCGGGCGATTGGGGTTGAGGTTGCGCGGGGGTTGGGGGTTTTGTAGGGGCGAATTTCCACGGCGCGCCCGTGGGTTTTTCGGGCGCGGTGGTGTCTGTGCGGACGCGCAATGCGCGCCCCTACAATCCATGAACCCCGCATGTAGGGTCGGGCTTCCACGCCAGACCGTAAATTACAATGTTGTTCACGGTCGGGCATGGAAGCCCGACCCTACATTATGTCCTCTTACGCCGTGAGTAGAGCAATAGGGCGGCTATTAGCCGCACCTTTCAAAATACTTGACAAGCTTACAGGCGACAGTAACACTCAAGACGGAAACAACGACACCATAGTGACCGACCTTGAACCTACACCCGAACCGCCCGACATCGGTAACATAATCCAATTCGGTGGCTATGACTGGCGAGTGCTTGACGTGCAGGACGGAAAAACACTAATTATATCAGATAAAATAATAGAGAAACGTACATTTGGTTATGCAGAAAACCCTTCTGCATTTGTGAATTTTACCACATGGAAATATAGCGAAATACGTGAGTATTTGAATGGAGAATTCTATAACAACTTCAATACAACCGAAAGAGCAAAAATTATACCGGTTATAAATAAAAATCCCGATAATCAATGGTTTGCTATGTCCGGGGATGGGGATACTGAAGATTTCATATTTTTATTAAGTCTTGATGAGGTAGTGCAATATTTCGGCGATAGCGGACAATTAAACAACAACAGATTAGTCACACCGTTAATCGAAGAGAATGAAATGGGGCTATTGCTTAGGTGGTGGGTAGATGATGAACGGAGAATCAACAAAAAGATAGACGATGAATACAACACTGCGCGTTTAGCACACAACAACGATGGGGAAAGTCAAGATTGGTGGCTTAGGTCTCCCGCCTTTTTTAGCGGAGGAGCCGCAGCTGTCACTTATGAAGGCTTTGTTGACGTGATTGGTGTGGGCGTTGGTTTATGCCCCTTGCGGCGTTCGCCCGGCTTTGTGGTTGGAGTTGTAATCTGGGACTATTAAATCGCGCTGCCTCTCACATGTCGTAAGAAAACTTTGCTTTAGCAGAGTTTTAATAGTCGCCAATCTTTTTCATAATTAAATGAAACTGAAAGGGTGGCTATTTGCTGGCCTGACATAAGAATACAACGACAAACCCAATAATCATTAATATTTTTATGTGCAAACGGGCGAAAGAAACGGCGCGAAGCTTGATAATATCCCGATTGATAATGACAAAATGGGGCTTTTCGATAGCGTTGCGCGGAGTTACGGTGTTGATTATTCTAATAAAGAAATCTGCGGGAGTTGGCGGCGAAAGTAAGCCTAGATGTTATGTTTTTTTCAAGGCAAAAAATATGAATGTTCTGCAATCTGCTTTTAAGGAGTTCACCGCAAAAGTGGTGGACAACGAACGGAAAAAGTCTGTTAAGGAGCGGATTAAGGAAGATAGGGCGCAGGCGAAAATTCAAAATCGTGAGCGTACTCGTGAGAAAAAGAGGGGTAGGGAGGAGGAATTATGAGGTTAAAACTTGACAAAAAGTTAATACTTTCGACCGTGCCGTATGTTGTGATTTTTATAATAACCTTGCAAGTTATTCCGCAAGTAACGG
>WRMK01000106.1 GCA_009777155.1 Oscillospiraceae bacterium | reverse complement strand
GATCTCAAGCCCCCGAACCGCAAGAACCCCAAGGCGGCAACACGACAACCGCCCCCATAACCGCCGCCGACATTGACGGCATGTGGGATTTCATCGGCTTCTACGACACCGAGGACTACTCCTACAATCCGGTTGACGGATTTGTCGGGCTGTTGTCGTTTTCGGAATTGACCGGCTTTTTCTACGACAACAGCGGCTTGACCTTCACCGACGCCGGAACGCTGACTACAGGCGAGTTTATCATCTTGCCCGACAATAGGATTATGTTCACTGTCCCGAACGGCGACGGCGGTAATTTCGCGGTGGTCGGCGATATTTTCTTCGATGCGGACGGCGATTTGTGCATACAAATAGACGGCGCAACGCTGATAGGTGTCTACAAATTTGACGAGGTATGGGACTAATTAAAGCAAAAAAATAACCCGCCAACAGGCGGGTTATTTTTTATCGCCGTCCGATAAAACCAATGTCGTAATCCCCGCGAATGAAATTCTCATCTCGCAGTAAATCAAGCTGAAAGTCTATGTTTGAAACAATCCCCTCAATCAAAAACTCCGCCAAAGCCACCTTCATTTTCTGTATAGCCTCGGTTCGGTCCGCGCCTTTTACGATGACTTTTGCAATCATGCTGTCGTAGTAAGGCGGGATTACGTAGCCTTGAAAAACCGCGGTGTCAAGCCGCACGCCGAAGCCGCCGGGCAGGTGCAGCGAGTTGATTTTTCCGGGGCAAGGGCGAAAATCGTGCGCGGGGTCTTCCGCATTCACGCGGCACTCGATAACATGACCTGTGAGGTTCACGTCCGCTTGCTTTATGTCGAGCTTTTCGCCCGCCGCAATTTTAATCTGCGCCTTGATGAGGTCAATTCCTGTCGCCATTTCGGTCACGGGATGCTCGACTTGAATCCGCGCATTCATTTCCATGAAGTAAAAACTTCCGTCTGCACCAAGCAGAAACTCAATCGTCCCCGCGTTGGAATAATTGCAGGACTTTGCGGCGTTGACCGCCGCTGTACCCATTCTCTCACGCAGTTCGGGTGTCAGAACAGGGCAGGGGCTCTCCTCGATGACCTTCTGATTGCGCCGTTGTGCCGAGCAATCCCGCTCACCAAGGTGAATCACGTTGCCGTATTCGTCGCCGAGCAACTGAATTTCAACATGCTTTGGGTTTACAATAAACTTCTCAATGTAGACATCGCCGTTGCCGAAAAACGCGAGTGCATCCTGCTTTGAAGACACAAGCGCGGCCTCAAGCTCCGACTTGTCCTTAACAAAGCGTATACCCCGCCCGCCGCCGCCCGCAGTAGCCTTCACCATGACCGGATAGCCGATTTGCTCGGCGACTTGCTCGGCCTCCTCGAGACTTGCCACAACGCCGTCCGAACCCGGCACAACAGGCACACCGGCCTTTTGCACGGTAGATTTCGCGTTGGATTTATCGCCCATTGCCTCCATCGCCTCGGCCGACGGCCCTATCCATTTAATGCCGCATTTTTGACACAGCCGCACAAAACTCGCGCTCTCCGACAAAAAGCCGTACCCGGGGTGAATAGCCTCTGCACCTGTCACATCGCACGCCGAGATAATCGCTTTGGTATTAAGATAACTGTCCTTCGACGGCGGCGGCCCGATACAGACCGACTCGTCCGCAATTAGCGTATGGAGCGCGTTTTTGTCCGCCGTGCTATAGACTGCAACGGTTTTAATTCCAAGCTCACGGCAGGCGCGGATAACCCGCACCGCAATTTCGCCGCGGTTGGCGATTAATATTTTCTTAAACATTTTATGTTCCATGCCGCCACCCCGTCTGCGAATTTTTAACGATTTTGCGGCATGGGGACACGCCTTTCTGTAATTATTTAGTACCGCCTCACCATCTGCGAATTAATCACGATTTTGCGGCATGGGGTACGCCTTTCTGTAATTATTTAGTACCGCCCCACCGTCTGCAAATTAATCACGATTTTGCGGCACGGGCCACGACTTTCTGTAATTTCTAACGCTATGCCGCCCCGCCGTCTGCGAATTAATCACGATTTTGCGGCACGGGCCACGCCTTTTTGATACTGCAAGGCGGCAGGGGGTGCGGGGGTCTATGTCTGCGCCACCGCAAGAATCGTATGCCCGCCACACAAACCTATCATCTCCCGCTACCTCGTCATGAACCTTTCCCCTTGGCGACTTTCAGGTTCGCTATACATAAAAAGTCTGCCCGCGTAATGGGTTCTTCAATCTACAAAATTTTTGGGACGAGAAAGTTACGCTTAAACAACTGCAAAAGCGGGTCGTACGATTCCGGCGGTGGCGCAGACATAGACCCCCGCACCCCCTGCCGCGCCCGCTACTTAAAAGACTGCAATCTTGCGGGCGTGCCATTCGCGCACCCGCCACTCGCGCCCGCTACTTAGAACCCGTCTTGCGGGCGAACGCAGTTCGCCCCTACACTGAAAAATTTTTTCTGTGGTTAATAATTATTCATGTGGTGTGCGGGTCTCGATGGTTCGCCCACTACTTAAAAAACTGCAATCTTGCGGGCGAACACAGTTCGCCCCTACGCTGAAAAAATTTTTTCTGTGGTTAATAATTATTTATGTGGTAGGGGTCTCCACGGTTCGCCCGTGGAATTTGTGCGGTCATTTGCGCCCACTGCCCCCTACTTAAACTCGCCCCAATTCTCGCTCAACAACGCCGACTTATTCGCAAAATTAATCTGATACCGCACGGCGTGGTGGTCTTTGATTAGCAGACCGTCTGTGAGGCGGATTTCGAGAATACAAGCGTTCTTGTCCTGTTCGTTGTTCGCGTGTTCGTACCACGCGGCGAACGCCTCGCGCAGCTTGTCCCGAATCGCGGCGTTCGACGGCTCTAATATCCAACCGAGATTGCGGGCTTTGCCGTGTCCGCTGAACCAGTCAACAGCGCAAACGGCGACATCGGGATTGGCCTCGATTTGCTTCATCTTATTTGAAAGGCCGTATGTGCTGACGTAAAACGCGCCGTCTTGATAATAGGCGTCAACCATGCGGTTATGCACGCGGTTGTCGCTCATTGTCGCGATTGCTATAAGGCTGTCCTTGCTGAATCTTTCGGTCATAATACTCATTGCGTTTTCGTAGTTGCTCATTTTGAATCTCCTTTTAGTATAAATTATCGCATTAACATACTACCATGATAACATATTAACGTGATAAAGTCAATTGATGAATCCTACGAACATTTTCAACATTTCGCCGATAAATTCAGCAGTTATTGGTGGGCGGTGTGGGTGCGGGGGTCTATGTCTGCGCCACCGCAATAATCGTATGCCCGCCACACAAACCTATTATCTCCCGCTACCTCGATATGAGACTTATCCCCTTGGCGACTTATGGGAACGCAATAATTAAAAAGTCCACACGCACTAAAGGCTTTTCGACCTACAAAATCTTTGGGACGAGAGAGTTACGCTTGAACAAGTGCAAGAGCGGGTCGTACGATTATTGCGGTGGCGCAGACATAGACCCCCGCACCCACACCGCCAGCCCGCCACACAAGTCCTGCGTACTTTGCGGGCGAACACAGTTCGCCCCTACGCTGAAAAAATTTTTCTGTGGTTAATAATTATTTATGTGGTAGGGGCGAACTGCGTTCGCCCGTGGAGTTTGTGCGGGCGTGCGGACATGCGGTTAGTTGCACTCGCTGTACCCCTGCCGACCTAACTCACCGTAACATTAAAATTCCTCGTAGCCAACGCCCGCCCGCTCCTATTCATCACCCGCACGTTAATCGTCGCCCGACCCTGCGAAATGCCGACAACCCGCCCCGTCACGGGGTCAACCTTCGCGACCGCCTCGTTCGTGGACGAATAGGACAGCGAAGTGCCGCCGGGTGCCTTCATAGTCGCGCCGATGCTGTAGATTTCGCCGATTTTGATTGCCGCACTTGAGACATTGCCGGGGAAGACAATCTCGGAGTGCAAGGCAGTCAAGGTGCGGGTTTGCATGATTCCGCTTTGTGTAATACCGGTGATGGTGAATTTCCCGGTCGCCCGTACGCTGACACGCCCCGCCGAGTCAACCGTGGCAATATTCCTATCCGACGAAAACCACTGAATTACATCGTTGTGATTAGACGGCGCGATTGTCGCGTTGTTGGTAGCAAGGAAATTGTAAGTCCCGCCAACCCGCACAGTCCCGCCCGTGCCGCTGAACGTGAAGGTAGTAATCGGGCGCGACGTCCGCTCGATTACATTTACTTGCACAGTCGAGGTCTGCCGCCTTGTCCCCCTATCTCGTACAAGAATTGTCACAGTGCCGGGCTTGGACATGGCTTGGATTGCCCCCGACGAATAGAGGGTAATCACGTCGCCGTTTTTGGCGGGCGCCATGATAGTGAAAATCAGCTCGGCGGTTGTGTATCCCTCGGCTACTATCCGCGGGCGTGTCATGGTCGTCCCCGCGCCTACCATGAGGGTTATTGCGTTGAAATTAAGTATAAGCTCGGGTTCGGGCACTGCGGGGTCGTCGCCGTAAGCGGGGGTATTACCACCACCGCCGCCCCCACCACCGGGGTCAACGCCGCCGCCGCCACCGCCACCGGGGTCAGGGTAATTAGTACCCCAGTAGAAAATTTCTATGCGGGTGACTTTGATATTTTCCGGCCCGTTAATCCGCATTGAGGTGAAAATGTAATCCTCAACAGCCAAATTCGGGTTACTGTTGTACAATGCCGTGTTGAAGAAAAACTCCTTGCTTACATTCGCGAAAGTCAAGTAATTATTGCGAGTACCCGAGGTATTCGCGGTCACTTGCCGCCGCGATTCGGGTGAAAGATTCCTGCTCAAATTAGTGCTGAAAGTGTAGACGTTGGCGTTAGTAACCGTTTCATTGAAATGCAGGATTACATCGAAATTCGCCGCGTTCCTAATCGCCAATGCGTTGTTGTAATGCACTCTCGTACCGTTGCCGTATACGTTTCGTGTCAAAATATCCTGCCCGTTGGTCGGATAGGACGAAACGGCGACATTCGGCGCGCTTGTAATAGTGAAGTCCCACATCGGATAAGTCGAACTGAACGGCGAGCCGAAGCCGACTTCCGGTACACCCCGATTCTGATTCTCGATACGGACACCATTCGTAGCAGTACTAAGCCCGAGCGCCGATAGCGTCTGGGTTCTACGAGTCGCATCCAACACAAGTGTCGCAGTCCAAAAATACTCTCTCTTATACGGCGAGATATTTGTCCCCGGGCGCAACACGTTATCGACCGCGGCGAGATAAGGGTCGTCGGAGTAGGTAATCGTGCCGCCCGTACCGGTCACACGTGTCGAGGTGCTTCTGCTGTTCTCGTCGGTCTCACCGAAGCGGACGTCTTTAATCTCGCTGATTGCGTAGGCGACACCGCCCTGCGCCGTTGAGCGCAAAAAGGTGTTACTCTTGGCGCTCGACCCCGACGGCAACAGCATTGAATCGAGCGTAATCACCGTACTCATCGGCACTTCCATGTTGTTGTTCACCGGCAAAACGCCCCGAATGTTAATCTCGTAGCTCGGCGTACCCGCCTGTGCCGGCGTGATAATCGAGCCTGCGCTGTCCAACGGATTCGGCAGTCCTATCGCCGCCGCCGAGGGCATTGCCGTCATGGTCGCGGCAACTGCGAATGTAAGAATCATTGCGAGTAGTTTTTTTCTTTTCATTTCTTTATACCTCTCTTAAATTTATTTGGTTTATTTTAATTTTTTAAGTTTCATTGGGATTTCGGCGGAGCGCAGCTCCGCATAACGGGGGACGTTCATTTCTTTGCCCGGGCAAAGAAATGAACCAAAGAAAACCGGTCCGTGCGGACGGCACGATACTCGGACTACAGCTTAACACGAAAATCCGCCGATACAGTCGTGCTTTGCCAAGGTAGACTGGCGTATTTTCGTATTGCGTACATCTTGGGGATGGGTTTGCGGGGTTTTTGGTTGTGGGGGCTTTTGCAATGTTTCCGAATTTTCCTGTTGCCTGTATGCTTTTTCAGCGTAGGGGCGGGATTTCCACGGTTCGCCCGTGGGTTATCGGCGGCTGTGCGGGTTTTTCGGGCGGGCGCGCAATGCGCGTCCCTACATGGTGTGGATTTACACGGTTGCGTAGGATTCACGGACGACCGAGGACGCGGTCTATTCCTACGATTGATGTTTCGGGGGACATTGTGGAGTTGTAAATTATTCAGTCGGAAATCCGTCCGCTACGCGGACACCTCAATTGTCCATTGTCCATTGTCAATTGTCCATTGCCGTTAGGCCTATGTCTTTGCGCCAAAACCCACCCTCAAAGCTGATTTTGCCCACTTCTGCATAGCATTTTTGCAGGGCTGTGTCGAGGGTTGGGGCTTTGGCGGTTACTGCAAGCACCCGCCCGCCCGACGTTTCAAAGCGGGGGGGTGCCGTACTCAGGCCCCCGGCAGTTACGAACTTCTCGCCCGCTGTCTTGGTTCCGGCGTGGAAAACTTCCGCGCCGCTAATTTCCTCTAAGCCTGTTATCTCGAACCCTGTGTCATAACTCGCGGGGTAGCCGCCGCTTGCCATTACGACACAGGCTGAGGCTTCATTGCTCCATGAAATCTCTAAGTCCGCTAATTTACCCTCGGCCACTGCTTCCATTATGTCTACCAAGTCGGTTTGGAGTAGCGGAAGTAACGCTTGAGCCTCGGGGTCGCCGAATCGGCAGTTGTACTCAATGACTTTCGGTAACTTCTCGCCGTTTGCCCCCACAGTCAGCATTAATCCGAAGTACAAAACCCCTTTGAACGCCCTGCCCTCGGCCTTCATGGCTTGTACGGTCGGCAGGATAATCTGCGCGTATGCGGCGTCTGCCCACTCGGAATTATAGTAGGGTGTGGGGGCGATTGCGCCCATGCCGCCTGTGTTTGGGCCTGTATCGCCGTCAAAAGCGCGCTTGTGGTCGGTCGAGGCGGGCATGGGTACAACGGTATCGCCGTCACAAAACGCCAATACTGTAACCTCGCGCCCCGACAAGTATTCCTCGATTATCACTTTCTTACCCGATGCGCCGAATTTTGCATCAATCAGCATAGCCCGCAACGCCGTCTCTGCCGCCGTGTAATCCTCCGCAATCACGACGCCTTTACCGAGCGCAAGCCCGTCGCACTTGATTACAACAGGGTAAGCACCTTTGGTTTTTATGTAATTCAGCGCGGGTTCAAAGTCGGTAAACTCGGCATAATCAGCCGTGGGGATGTTGTATTTTTGCATGAGTGACTTCGAGAAGGACTTGCTCCCCTCGATAATCGCGGCGTTTTTGCGCGGCCCGAAAGTCTTGAAGCCCGCAGTCTCGAGCGCGTCCACCATGCCGAGCACCAACGGGTCGTCGGGCGCGACAAAGACGTAGTCCGCAGTCACCTGATCCGCCAATTCGACCACGCCGTCAATGTCGGTCGCGGACACCTGCGGGTAGCACTCGGCAATCTGCGCGATACCGCCGTTGCCGGGGGCCGAGTGGAGCTTTGTCAGTTTCGGGGATTTTTTCAAGGCGGCGCAGATGGCGTGTTCGCGACCGCCACCGCCGATAATTAAAATGTTCATATTTTTACATTCCTATTGCTTTATGTATTCCTCAAAATTCAAGGAGCCGGGGAATATTCTGTGTATTTCAACCATACGTGCCTGCTCGTCCAGTTTATACAGCACGATATAGTTATCTAATACAGCGCGCCTGTATTCCGGCAAGTACTCATAAACAGGGTAGGCGCGAGGGTGTTCGGTGAGCATGGTTTTGAGTTTCTCGAATTTTACGAAAAATTTATTGAAAGTGTTTTCGTAAAACTGCGATAAATAATGCTTTACCCTTAAATAATCCCTGTCTGCATCATGAGAAAGTTTGATGTTATACTTCATAGCCCTAAACTCTTTCTCTCTCTCTCAAAAAACTCATCAGCCGAAATCCACCCGACCTCACCGGCGGCAATGCGCTCCTCGGTCTTTTTCAGCTCGCTGACGATGTACCGATTGTGCAGAAACTCCTCATACTCGGCGTAGTCCTCGGCGTTAATCAAAACCGCTTCGCTCTTGCCGTCTTGGGTAATCAAGACCCGATTATGCTCCCGCACCATACGCATGATGTCGGCGTAGTTATTCCGCAGGTCGCGGGCGGGGCGGGCGTATGTGTTGTACATATGGCGTCCTCCTTGTAGGCAGTCTATCTACATTATACCTTATATATATCATTCTGTCAATAGAAAATTTTTCATATAGTCGGTCAAATAAAAATAGCCGCCCTGCACTACTAAGGCGGCTATTCATTATAACCGTACTATAGAGGGCGACCGCTTATCGGTTCGCCTTTGTCGTTTTTATTTTAGCATATTATTTTTCGTTTGTCAACCCCTAAAATAATTTTTCTCGCTGTAGGGGCGCGCATTGCGCGCCCGTGGGGGTTTTCGGCGGCTTGTGGGGGGGGAGAT
>WRMK01000105.1 GCA_009777155.1 Oscillospiraceae bacterium | reverse complement strand
GCTGATGAATTTAATCTTCGCCGCCGACAAAATCCCCGCGTATTCGGTGTAGGTGAGCCTTTTACCGTCGGTCTCGAACTCGGGGAGCAGGGTCGCTTCGGGGCCTTTGCTGACTTTCACGGTGATTTCGGTGCCGGCCGCGACCGGCGTGTTGCTCTCGATGTCCTGCTCGAAGACAAAGCCCTCGAAATATTCGTCGTGATGTTCGTACACGGGAATGAACACTAACAAATTATTTCGCACTATTATATCATTTTGTATACTTTCAAATTGCCGCCCTGTGTAGTCGGGGAGGATAATCTGCGAACTCGGTTGTTGCGGATTGCCGCTGTCGGTGACCGGGGGCGTTTCGGGGGCGGGATTGTCGGGCGGTGCGGGGGGTAATTCCGTGCCTGTGTTGACCGAATTTGGGGGTGAACCCGCGTCCTCACCGCTTTGCGGGTTGAACCGCTCGTTTAATTTATCCGAGAAGACAATTGCTAAAATTGTCGCCAAAATCGCGATACCCAGCACTGTGAAGCCGATTAGCGCGCCTGCATAACCGCTATTGCCTTTGCCGGGCTTTCTGCCGTGACCGCTCGACTTTGCGGGCGGGCGGGGCGAACTTGGCTTGGCGAAGGTGTCCGGTTCGGCTTTGCGGGTGGGTTTTTTGATAAGGATTTCGTTTGTCGAGTCGGGCACGCTGACCGGTGTCGCCTCGAAAAGGCCGTTAATCAGCACGCCGATTGTGCGGGTGCGGTCGCCGACGTCAAGCTCTAAGCCTTTCATAATCGCCGCCGAGACGGGCGCGGGGACGTTGCGGTTGATGAGCATCGGGGCGGTCAATTCCGAGGTGCCGTCGGGCTTTTTGCGTTCGCTTGCACTGACGGGCATTTGCCCGGTCAAGACCTTGTAGAGTACCGCCGAAAGGCCGTAGACGTCGGTCCAGCTGCCGTGCCGCTCGACCGTGCTGTACTGCTCCGGCCCTGCATATCCCGCGAAAACGTCGTAGTTGATTTCCGAGCCGAAAGTCCGCACGGCTGTAATGCCAAAATTGATTAAAACAGGCTCACTTTTATCGTTGAGCAGAATCGTGGACGGGCTGATTCCCCTGTGTATAATACCCTCCGAGTGCAACAGGCTGAGTGTGGTAAACAGCGGCGCGAACAGCTCTTTCACCTGCTCCCACGGTAACACCCCGCCCAAATTCGACAGATAGGTCTTCAAACTTATGCCCGAGATGTACTCGCAGACGGCGTAGGCGGTGTTGTTCTCGCTGAAAACGTCCATGACTTTTTGCACCCGCAAGGACGCGTCGGTGTTCATCAGCGACTTGTTAAGCTCGATAAATTCCGATAGATAGGTCTTGTAAAGCGCGACAAACTGCGAGTTGACCTCGATGGCTTCCTCGCCTTTTTTCCTGCCACAGAGCGTATCGGGCATGTATTCACGCACGATGACTTTTGTGTCGCTTTTCTCGTCATACGCCATATATAGCGCGCCTTCGCCGTTGTAGGAAATCAGCTTGCCGATTATGTATCGGTCGGCCAAGAAAGTTTCCGGTGCGAGATATGACGAGAGAAAGACCCCGGTTTTGGTGTAACCGCAGTACGGACAGGCATCTTCGTCTTTGATTTGCGCCATACAGCCCATGCAGAGGGGGATTTGCCGAGTGTGCTTGTTCATCTGTTAAACCTCTACTGTATATAGTACATAGAAATGTCTCTTATACAATAATAACTTATTTTTACGCGATTGTCAACAGTTTTGAAAATCTTTGCTGAATTGTTTCCAAATTGTAATAATTTTGTGGGGTTTTTGGGGGTACGGGCATTGCCCGTCCGTTGGTTTGATGATGTTCGCAAATTTTATTGTAGGGAACGGTTCGTAACCGTTCCGTTTACGAGGTCGCTGAAATTTGCGGAACGGTTATGAACCGTTCCCTACAAAACACCGCGTCGTGTTTCCGATATTTAACGGACGACCGGGGGCGGTCGTCCCTACATCGAAAATTTTCAACGACAGAAAAATTTGCAACCATGTAGGGGCGAACTGTGTTCGCCCGTGAATTACGCCGAAACATGGTGCGGTTTGTAGGGGCGGGCATTGCCCGTCCGTAAAAAATTTTACGTTTGTGTGGATTTGCGGGCGCGCAATGCGCGCCCCTACGGTTCAATCGCCCTTATAATGCACAGCGGTGTCTGCTCTGCGCTTTGGCCGAGTGGGTTGTCGGCGAAGACTTGTTCGGCGAAGGCGTCCGGTAGGTCGGGGGCGGATTTGCCGAGGACTGTGCAAGCTATGTCGTTCGCATCGACTACGTAGACGGGGTGGTTTATGTGGCTTGACAGCCGCTGTGCAACTTCGTGCGGCTTGTCGGGGGCCATTTTGGCGTAATTATTATACGGGGGGATGGTGTAATCGCAGGGGCCGTCGATTGCGCGGGCTTTCATGCCGCAGATTTTGTAGAAAACCCCGCGTTTCCCGAACAGCTTGCCCACCCCCGAGCAGAACGCCGCAAACAAGACCTTGACCCTGCCGACTTCCCGAATACAAAGCTCCATCGTTTCGGGCCTGCCGAGGCCGATGCCGTAATCGGGCTTGTAGACGAATTTGCACAAGAACCGCGCAAGCCGCGAGACTTTAATTTCATCGAGCCGAAACGCCCGCCCTTGTGTAATTGCGACGATTTTTTCGGAGACAAAAACCGTATCGCCGTCCTGCAAGTCCTCCCGTACGTACTTGTCCAAGACGTCTTCGAGGACGTCTTCCTTCATGATTACGTGGGTTTTGACGGGGTAGCGGGCGTAATCCCCGAAGTCGGTGGTGATTTCAAGCGTTTTGCCCTCGTTTGGAGTTAGTTCCATTATTTTTACTTCCGTGCCGCCCTCGATTTCGCAAATTTTCACAAAGTTTTGCGGCACGGGGACACGCCTTTCTAAAATTTTCTCACATCATATGCTTATAAGTTTCTTCTATTTTATCACAAAAAAAGGCATTTGACAAGCGGTAAATTTTATGCTATACTATTTTTATGGATAATTTGAATAATTTCGGGAATAATCCCGAGAATAGCTCCGCGAATAATGCGGACGTCTTGTCCGGGGTGCGGGTGCGGCCCGCGAAACGGCCCTTTTACATAGTTGTAATTATGGCTGTGGCGGATTTTTTCTACTCGCTCGGCAAAAGCATTTGCGAGATTATAATTGACATGGTGAACGGGGTTTTATTGCTCACCGGGCGGGTTATCGGGTACGTCTGGAGCAAGACCGAAAACTTCCGTCTGTTTCTGTTGGGGCAGCTGAAATATTTAGGGATAATCCTGCTGTCGCCGCTTGTCAAGCTTCACAGTAACTATTCGCGCATGAAGAACGATTTTCGGCTTGCTAACCGTGAGAACGGCTTAAAAGCCGCGATTCCCGCCTTCTTCAAGCACGTCTTCTACAGCATTTTCGGCAAGCGCGGGGCGGCGATTACGATTTTTAATTACGCCGCGCCTGTGTTGAGCGTGATTTTCTTGGTAAATTTAATTTCCTACGCAACCGATATAAATTACGCGGTTCGGCTCGAGGTTAACGGGCAGTTTGTGGGATATATTGACAACGAGTTGGTCTTCACCGAGGCACAGCAGATTTTCGAGCGGCGGCTGAATGTCCACGGAAGTGCGACTATTATTGAAGTCACGCCGCATTTTTCGATTGAGAAGGTCGAACGCTCCGAGATTCTCAACTCGCTCAGTGTCGCCAATGCCTTGATGGACAAGACCGGTGTCAGCGTGGATTACGCCTTTGGGGTAACGATTTCCAATACCCTGATTGGCGCGGTTAAGGACAACGAGCCGATTTTGGAGGCACTTGATGCCTTGCTCGATGTTCACAGAACCGGTGCGCCCGATGAAGTTGTGGCTTTTGAACAGCATATTGATGCAAACGAGGCGGGGCTTTTCCTTGTCGAGAGCATCATTGACCCCGACGAAATTATCCGCAGTATCACCCAAATCAGGGAGGACGCGCTCTACTACGTTGTCGAGGACGACGATAATGTCTACTCGATTTCCGAGTCGCTCGGGGTGCGAGTTTCGGAGCTTGAGCGGTTGAACCCGGGGATTTTGAACTCAACTTTGTACACCGGTCAGCGGATTATGTACAGCGCGGAAGTGCCGACCCTGCCTGTATCGGTGACGAGGACTGAGGTCTACGAGAACGCGACTTCTTACGCGACCGAGTATCGCGACGACGACTCGAGATTCACGGGGACTTCGTATGTCTCGGTCAACGGCGAGAGCGGGATTGAGCGGGTTGAGGCGCGGGTTACGCTGGTGAACGGCGTTGAGACCGGGCGGGCGGTTATAAGCAGGCAGACAGTCTCCGAGCCTGTGACGCGGGTGGTTCTGCAAGGAACCAGGCCGATTCCCACCGACAACCCGATTTCCGACCAAACCTCGGCTTACGGCATGTTTATCCACCCGCTCGGCCCGGGACGTGAGGTTGCGGAGTGGCACTGGCGGGACGGCGGCTACAGCGGGCACAGCGGGATTGACTTCGGTGCGCCTTACGGTACGGCGATTTTCGCGGCAGGCAGCGGCGAGGTTGTCTTCTCGGGCTGGAACTACGGTTACGGAAACTGCGTAATTATCGAGCACGAGAACGGCCTGCGGACTTTGTACGGCCATGCGAGCGCGCTTTTGGTCAAGGTCGGCCAGCAGGTGTCGCAGGGTGAGACGATTGCGCTTGTCGGTTCAACGGGCGAATCTTACGGCAACCATCTGCACTTTGAGGTGCGTGAGGGGGGTATCGCGCTTAATCCGCGGCCTTATATTGATTTTGGGTAGGGGCATATATCGCGCCCGAAACGCACCGCGACTGACATTCCTATACGAAAAATTCCAACCGCAGAAAACGCGGCATTAATCACGGACGACCGGGGGCGGTCGTCCCTACACGAAAAATTTCCAACCACTTCACATTCGCGACATATCGCACCCCATGAAACCGAACGGACGCGATATATCGCGTCCCTACCATTAATCGACATTATTCACCCTTTTTCGCAACAACGCATATAATTAATCGTGGGCGTTTCCAAGATGCCCCGTGGGCAACTCCAAATGCCCACACGGCTCTGAAAACGAACTGCTCCTTGGTTCGAGAGCCGTGATGTGAAAGGCCGCCCCGTTCGGCAGCGCGGGGCGGGTTTTTTTCAATTGACAATACCAATCACGAGTAAAAAACAGCCAAAGAAGCAAGTCTTGCGAAGATAAAAGCCAAAAGCCCGTCGTCCGAGCGGACTTTCGAGGCGTTTTGAATGCCTGTTTTCTGATTAATCCAGTTAAAAAACGACTCAATGGCTTGCCGTGCCCGCGAAACGGCGGCAGAATATGCCTTTTCGGTAGCTCCCAAAACCTTTTGCCCCTTCTTTAATTTAACCGGGGTAAAAACGCGAACATTCCGCTCTGCAAGCGCGTTTGACCATGGTTTGCTCGCATACATTTTATCGGCAAAAATATCCATGTCGTGTACGTCATCGAGCCATTCTTTGGCGACCGTGATATCATTTTCGGACGCCGGAGTCACGTTTACCGAGAACACTAACGGCAGTTTTTCGTGTTGTTTTTGCCCTAAAGTGTGCAATTTCACGCCGTAATAATACGTGTTTTTCGATGAACAATAGCCTTTGTCGCACATTTCGGGCGCGGATTTGGCGTTTTTTGCCCGTTTTGAATTTGCAACCATAATCGGCATTGAATCCAAAAGAAAACTCCGAATATCCGCATGAACACCGCGTTCGTGAATCAAAAGGCTGTAAAATAGCCGAAACGCCGGCGCCAAAAAATTTATTCGCCGATTGAAATTTTGGTAACTCGGCAAACTCGGAAACCAGCCCGCCCAATAATCTTTGATGAAGTCGTAAACCGCTCTAACAGTGCATTTTCCCTCTGCTATCCCAAAAAGATATATCGCCATACACTCCTCATCTGTGAATTTGGGACGAAAATTGTTGCTAAGGCGTTGACATTCTGCCGCCAATGTGGTATTATAATGGTGGCAGGCGGCGCAGTATAGGTTTATTAATTGAAGTTGTTTGGTCATGATTTCAATTATACCATATTTTGTGCCGTTTGTCTATTTTTTTGGGGTTTGACTTGTGATTGGGATTGACAGTGATAAAATGGAACCAATACACATTACTGATGGGGCAGTGCTTTCTGACCCACTTCATGCCACAATGCAGGGGGCAGTAAAACTGACTTATGACATGAGCCTTGAGCCGGAGAATATTACGGCAAACGGCATTGTTGCTACCTTGACGTTTGAAATTAAAAGAACAGCTGAATTGGGCGACACGGAAATAACCGTGGATTATAACCCGAATGAAATTTATGATGTTGATTACAACAATGTCTTTTTCAAAACCATCGCCGGAAAAGTTGTTATACAGGAAGCCCCGCCGCCGCCTACTCCTGTTATAACGCTTGGCGTTGCTTCGGGCAGACCTGAAGCAACCGTAGACATACCCTTATCAATCGCGAATAACAGTGGAATTATTGCGTTCAATGTTAATATAGGGTTTGACAGAGCCAAATTAAAATTAGTTGGAGTTACAAATGGAGAAGTCTTTAATGACCCTGTTTTTTCGGGTACATACGAAACTTATCCGTTCAGACTATGCTACGATATGGCTACATCACCCGACAATGTAACAAAAAATGGCATTGTGGCGACCCTTTCCTTTGAGATTTTGCCGAGTGTACAGGCGGGGGACGTGGAGATTTCTATAGATTACGACCCCGAAGAAATTTTTGATGTTAAATATAACAATATTCACTTTGACAAAATTAACGGTAAAATAGTCGTAACAGAGAGCGACCCGTCGCACACTTGCGCCGACTCTGCTTGCCGTGCATGTCTTGAGACCCTCATACAAGAAAATTTCAACCTCCCGGATATAAGCAAAGTTCTATATTCGCAACCGTTCTCAATAGATGTTGCACTCGACTCGGATGTTACCTATAATGACGGCTCATTTACGATAACACGTTCAGTTCCCGAAGAATTACGCGGCGATTATGTCTATGCTATCATCGGAGTTACCCCGATGGAGCCGTCCGGTTTTTATTTTGAACAAGTCGGCGCGAAAGGCTCTATAGTTAAAGAAATCGAGAATAATGTTAGCTTTACGATTGCGTATTCGGGCGTTTATATTCTAATTGCAATTCCCTCGTTTGGCATTATTCCATCGACAGGAATCAACGACATAACCTATCCTCTTGTATTCTTTCTTGGTTTTGCGGGAATTTCATTGGGGGTGTGCATTTATTTAATACGTTGCAGATTTGCAAAGACAACGGTAAAAACAAAATAAAAACCTAATAAACAAAGGAGGCATTTTCACATGAAAAAATTTACAAAAAGCATTGTATCTCTCGCGGTTATTTTGTCGTTTCTGGTAGGCGGCATTGCAGATTACATACCATTATTAGATTCCGCAGTAATTACATCAGAGGCGGCGACCGAGAGTAATTGGATGTGGCCGACAAGCGCCCGAACCCTAACAAGCCCTAATTCCAAACCAAATGCGAGGCGTTGGGGTGGTGTTCATGGTGGTATAGATATTGCAGGCGCCACCGGTACTAATGTGTTTGCCTCTAAAAGCGGCAAGGTGATTGCGGCTCAATGGCATAATTCATATGGAAACTATGTCAAAATCCAACACGGCGATGGTACATATTCGCTCTACGCACACATGAGCAAGATTGAAGTTAAGCGCACCGATAATGTAAAACAAGGAGAAATCATAGGAAAAATTGGTAGCACCGGCGATTCTACAGGGCCGCATTTACACTTTGAAATACGTAATAAAAACGATGCGACAATTAACAACAATCCAGCTTGGAGAGCTTCCGGAATAAATGGTAAAAGTTTTGATGGTAAATCAAAGACGAATTGGACCGGCAGCAACGGGGGCTGGAGTGGTACTATAAAGTGGGGTGAAATTAATTATGTATTCACCCCCACCACCCTCGCCCAACCAACAGTAAAAACAGAAAAGTATTATGGCGGAGAAAAATTCACGATAACCGCACCATCGGGAGCATATGTGAGATACTCAACGAACGGCGGGAAAAGTACAGGCTATACGAACACGGGCAAAAGGTCTGTCACTTTGGACGTAAACTTCAGAACTACAAACAGCCTGAGAGTGCAGTCATACCAAGGCTCTACAAGTAGTGCGGTTAAAACAATTCAATCGTCAACCGTAGGGCAAGTAATAACGCCTGTGGTTAATTACAACTCCGCAAAAGGGACATTCACGATAAGTGCCGGAAGCGGAAGCTCTGCAAAAGAATTTTTCTACACTACAAATGGATGCAACCCCGTCGTTACAACCGCCGGAAAAGCGGGAACATGCAGTACGCATAAACAAATTTGCACAAAAAAATACGGCGGCAGTCCGGTATCGGTCAGTACGACTTCGCAGACGACCGTAAAAGCCGTAGCCATAATGAAAGGCTCGATAAACAGCTCGGTCAGAACTGTTCAATGCAAACCCGCCGCACCCGGAAGACCTAT
>WRMK01000104.1 GCA_009777155.1 Oscillospiraceae bacterium | reverse complement strand
ACGGAAGAACATGCGAGGTAATCCATTTGCGAAACGCCCGCGCGTTAGGCTTATCGGAGCGGAGGATAACGCCGTACAACCTCGATTCGTTAATCACAGTCATAGACTGCTTTTTCCCGGGGGTGTCACTCAAAGTTACCCCCTTTTCGTCATCGTCCAATCGCTCGGAAACCTTGCGAGAATTGCTTAACCATAATACCCGGCAGACGTCTTTTAATATCCACCACACAAAGCCCCACTCCAAAAAAGTAGGGGTTCGGGCTGTACTATAAATATATAGAGTGTATGAAAGGGACAAAATCAGACACAAAAAAGGCTTGATTTAAAATCAAGCCTTTTTATTTTTCCGTTCGCCCGTTTACACATAAAAATGTTGATGATTACTGGGTTTGTCATTGTATTCTTATGTCATGCCGCTTCAAGCCCGATTTTTTTACATCTTCTTGTTGAAAAACACGAACGCGACCACCCAACTCACGATGTTGATGACCCCCAAGAACATCAGCAGTAGTGCGGGTTTGCTGTTGCCCATGAGGAACAGCGTGGTGCACAGGCCCGAAATCGCGCCGATGTTGACCGCGCAAGCCGCGTTCGACGCTTTCCCTCTGAGCATTACATTTCGTTCGTCTTTTTCCTCAATTTCGTACTTTTTATCACGTTTTTTAAGCATTTCCAAGATTATTGTCGGGACTACGAACAGGATTACGCCCACCCCGATTACCACGCCGACGACCCACATTTCCGCTTCCACGGCTTCACCCGGCGGCTCAAGCACCCCGAACCGCCCGAGCAACGCCCAAACCAAGCCGATGACCGCCCCGACCGACAGCAGGACTATTATGGATTTGATGTCTTTTTTGAGTCTTTCTTTCATTTTTGTTCCTCCTAATTCAAAAGTTTTAGACGATTGCGAAACTCACGGACGCGCAATGCGCGCCCCTACATTTGGCGATTCGTTCTCATATTTCGTCTACATATTGTAGGGGCGGGCATTGCCCGTCCGCAAAATAGCAAATTCCGCAATTGTCTACAAAAGTTTATCACATTTTCTTACCGTAATACCACAATGCCGCGAGATAAATTAAACCATTTCCGACCAAAACCCCGAGTAAAGCCAACAATACTGCGAAAAAATCATCGTTGTCTAAAATAAAAAACGCAAGGATTGCCCCGCCAGTTACTACGCTCATTGCGTTTAGGGCGAAGTAGGCGGCTTTTTCTCTAAGTTTGATGTTCCGCTCGTCCTTTTCCTCGGTTTTGAACTCCTTGAACTTTTTGAAGCTATTCGATTTTGATTTTTTTATTACATGCTGCGCTATTATCACCACAATTGCGGCGAGAAATATGCTGCCGTAGACGATTATTCTGCTGAGAATACTATCTTCCATTGAATTTCCGAAGAATATCAGCCCCAATGCCGCCAAAGACGCACCGATTATCCCCCCTAAAATCAAGTCTTTCATTTCTCTCTTAAACATAATTTCAATACCATGCCGCCCACACCGGTACAAATTTCAATGAAAATTGCGGCATGGGACCCACCTTTCTTAATTATTTTCAAACCTAATACCTCCCTTTCCAAGCACCGATAAGCGGCGAAAAAGTTTTTCCTTAAATACTTCTGCTTCTTTCAAACTACTTGCCCTCCTCATAAATAAAAATTTCCTCAATACTCATCTCGAAGTACTTCGCGATTTTGAACGCCAACAGGATTGACGGGTTGTATCGCCCGTTTTCGAGTGAGCAGATTGTTTGGCGGGAGACTTCGAGGGCTTCCGCTAAGTCTTCCTGCCGAATTTCGCGCTTTTTGCGGATTTCTTCAAGGCGGTTTGTCATACTGATTACCTTTCGGGTGCGCCGTCGAAACGGCGCGTGTAAAGCTCGCTTTACATTAGTATAGCATGGATAATTGCAAATGTCAAGTAGGCTTTACATTATTTTTGAAAAAATTTTCCTGTGGTTGAAAATTTTCCCTGTATGTAGGGGCGCAGCATTACTTCGCAAGCGATGCGCGTCCGTGAGTTTCGCAATCGTCTGAAATTTTTTGCGTGGGGGATTGGCGGTTGCGTTGGTTTGTAGGAACGCGATATATCGCGTCCGAAAGATACCGCAGTTGCGTGGATTTTGCGGGCGATTGGAAATCGCCCCTACACTGAAAAAAATTTTATGTCGTTGAAAATTTTCCCTGTATGTAGGGGCGAACTGCGTTCGCCCGTGGATTTTCCACGTTTCCGTAAGGTTACGGACGCGCAATGCGCGCCCCTACATTTCGCCCTATAAATATAACGCAAAAAGGGACGTTTTCACGTCCCTTTGAAGCTATAAAAACTATTCCATTATCTTAGTAACAACACCCGAGCCTACGGTTTTGCCGCCTTCGCGGATTGCGAAACGGAGGCCTTCTTCGATTGCTATGGGGGTAATCAGCTCAACGTCGATTTCAATATGGTCGCCGGGGATGCACATTTCTTTGTCGGCGGGAAGCTTGATTACGCCGGTAACGTCTGTGGTTCTGAAGAAGAACTGCGGTCTGTAGTTGGAGAAGAACGGTGTATGACGGCCGCCTTCTTCCTTTTTAAGCACGTAAACTTGGCCTACGAACTTTGTGAGGGGCTTGATTGAGCCGGGTTTGCAGATAACCTGTCCGCGCTCGATTTCGTCCCTTGCAACACCTCTCAGCAATGCGCCGATGTTGTCGCCTGCTTCGGCGTAGTCAAGGAGTTTGCGGAACATTTCAATCCCTGTTACAACGGTGTCTCTTGCTTCGTCTTGCAGTCCGACGATTTCAACCTTGTCGTTGAGGTTAATTTGACCTCTCTCAACGCGCCCTGTAGCAACAGTACCGCGGCCGGAGATTGTCATAACCTGCTCAACAGGCATGAGGAACGGAAGGTCGGCTTTTCTGTCGGGGGTGGGGATAAAGTCGTCAACCGCTTTCATAAGCTCGTGAATACAAGCAAATTCGGGGGCGTCGAGGTCGGTGCTTTCGGAAGTGAGGGCGTTTCTTGCCGAGCCGCGAATTACCGGAGTGTCGTCGCCGGGGAACTCGTTCTTGGTCAAGATGTCTCTGATGTCCATTTCGACTAAATCGAGAAGCTCCTCGTCGTCAACTTCGTCGCACTTGTTGATAAATACTACCAAGGACGGCACGTTTACTTGGCGGGCAAGCAGGATATGCTCGCGGGTTTGCGCCATTGGGCCGTCAGTGCCCGCTACGACTATGATTGCGCCGTCCATTTGTGCCGCGCCTGTAATCATGTTCTTGATATAGTCGGCGTGCCCGGGGCAGTCAACGTGTGCGTAGTGACGTGCTTCGGTTTCATATTCAACGTGAGCGGTGTTGATGGTAATACCGCGTTCTCTTTCTTCGGGGGCTTTGTCAATCGCATCGTATGCGGCAAAGCTCGCCATGCCCTTCAAAGAGAGGGTTTTGGTGATTGCGGCTGTGAGTGTGGTTTTGCCGTGGTCAACGTGACCGATTGTGCCGATATTTACGTGCGGTTTGTTACGTTCAAACTTTTGTTTTGCCATTGGTCATTTCCTCCTAATATTGTGATTGTTTTTCTTAACTACTATTTTAACAAATATTTACGGAAAAAACAAGTCCTTTTTTGTAAATATTTATTTTTGCGGTGAAAAAGCTCGGGTGAAGCTTATGAGTGGCTCAAAATCTCGCCCTTTTTGTCGCAATTCCCTCGGTTATCGACTTCGGGACTTCGATATAATGGCTCGGCTCCATGGTGTACTGCCCTCTGCCTTGGGTCTTGGAGCGCAGGTCGTTTGAGTACCCGAACATCTCTGACAACGGCACCTTTGCATCGATTTGCTTTACGCCGTTCTTGTCGTCCATGCCCGCTATGCTGCCGCGCCGTGAGCTTAAATCGCCGATTACGTCGCCCATGTAGTCCTCGGGTACTAAGACCGAGACCTTCATGATTGGCTCTAAGATAATCGGGCTTGCCTTTGCCATGGCTTCCTTGAACGCCATTGAGCCTGCGATTTTGAACGCCATTTCGGACGAGTCCACGTCGTGGTATGAGCCGTCGTAGAGGGTTACTTTCACGTCTACAACGGGATAGCCCGCCGTGACACCCGACATCATCGCGCCTTGTATTCCCGCATCGACTGCCGGAATGTATTCCTTGGGGATTGCGCCTTGTGTGATTGCGTTGATGAATTCGTAGCCTTTGCCCGATTCGTTAGGTTCAATGCGGATTTTCACGTGACCGTACTGTCCGCGCCCGCCCGACTGCCGCGCATACTTGGTATCCTGCTCGACTGTGCCGGTTATGGTCTCCTTGTAAGCTACTTGTGGTGCGCCCACGTTGGCTTCGACTTTGAATTCGCGCAACATTCTGTCAACTATGATTTCAAGGTGCAACTCGCCCATTCCCGCGATAATCGTCTGCCCTGTTTCCTCGTTTGTCGAAATCTTGAAAGTCGGGTCTTCTTCGGCAAGTCTGCCGAGTGCGATACCCATTTTCTCTTGACCGGCTTTAGTTTTTGGCTCGATTGCCAAGCTTATGACCGGCTCGGGAAACTCCATGGATTCGAGTATTACAGGGTGCTTGTCGTCACACAGGGTATCCCCTGTTGTGGTGTTTTTTAAGCCGATTGCCGCCGCAATGTCGCCCGCATAGCATATGCTGATGTCGTCACGTGAGTTCGCGTGCATTTGCAGTAATCTGCCGAGTCGTTCCTTCTTGTCCTTTGTGGCGTTGTATACTGCCGCGCCTGCCGCAACCGTCCCTGAGTATACCCGGAAGAAACAGAGTTTGCCGACGAACGGGTCGGTGGCAATCTTGAAGGCCAATGCCGCAAAGGGTTCTTCGTCGGACGAGTGACGGACGACTTCCGCTTCTGTGTTGGGGTGTGTGCCGTTAATCGGCGGAATGTCGAGCGGTGAGGGCATGTAGTCAATGACGGCGTCAAGGAGCTTTTGCACACCCTTGTTCTTGTACGAAGTGCCGCAGACTACGGGGACCACCGCGTTCGCGATACAGGCTTTTCTGATGCAGGTCTTGATTTCCTCTAAGGTGATTTCCTCACCGTCGAGGAATTTGTTCATGACGTCCTCGTCCTGCTCGGCGATTGCTTCGAGTAATTCCTCGCGGTATTTTTTTGCACTTTCGAGCATGTCTGTGGGGATTTCTTCAACCCGCCTGTCCTTGCCGAGGTCGTCGTAGAAAACTACGGCGTTCATCTCGACTAAGTCGATTATCCCTCTGAAAGAATCTTCCGCGCCGATTGGCAGTTGAATCGGGATTGCGTTGGTTTTCAGCCTGTCCCTCATCATGCCCACGACGTTCAGAAAATCCGCGCCCATTATGTCCATCTTGTTGACATAAGCCATTCGGGGGACTTTGTATTTGTCTGCTTGCCGCCAGACCGTTTCCGACTGCGGCTCAACGCCGCCTTTCGCGCAGAATACAGTAACCGAACCGTCAAGCACTCGGAGCGAACGCTCCACTTCCATTGTGAAGTCCACATGACCCGGGGTATCAATAATATTAATTCTGTGGTTCTTCCAAAATGCTGTTGTCGCGGCGGAGGTGATTGTGATACCACGCTCCTGCTCAATCGGCATCCAGTCCATTGTTGCGGTACCTTCGTGGGTCTCGCCGAGCTTGTGATTTACGCCCGTGTAGAACAGAATCCGCTCGGTTGTGGTGGTTTTGCCCGCGTCAATGTGCGCCATGATACCTATATTTCGGGTCATTTCTAAAGATATTTCTCTTGCCATTTTCCAAAAAACAACCCTTCTCTACCATTTGTAATGCGCGAAAGCCTTGTTGGCTTCAGCCATTCTGTGTGTGTCGTCGCGCTTTTTGCAGGCACCGCCTTGGCCCTTTAAGGCATCAAGGATTTCTCCCGCTAAACGCTCTCTCATGGTCTTTTCGCCGCGATTTCTGCTGTAGCTTGTGAGCCAGCGCAATCCTAAGGTTCTGCGTCTGTCGGGTCTGACTTCCATTGGAACCTGATAGGTCGCGCCGCCGACTCTGCGGGCTTTAACTTCGAGTTGCGGCATGATGTTTTCGAGAGCTTGCTCAAAACATTCGAGCGGCTCTTTGCCGGCTTTCTCGCCGACGATTTCAAACGCTCCGTAAACAATTTTCTGCGCGACACCTTTTTTCCCGTCGAGCATTATATTATTGACTAAGCGCGTTACCATTTCCGAACCGTACATCGGGTCGGGTAAGACTTCTCTCTTGGGTACGTTACCTCGTCTCGGCACTGTACTTCCCTCCTTCATAATAATGAGTTCACAGGTACTGACGAACGATGACAATTGACAATTGATAATTGACAATTGACAATTATTCGTCCACCGCCGCACAGAGATAACTTTATATGTTAATCTCCGCTAAATGCGGTGCGTATCGTGTTTTTCTTTTTGCAATTGTCAATTGTACATTGTCAATTGTCAATTGACTTTACTTTCCGGCTGTCTTTTTTGGGCGTTTTGCTCCGTACTTGCTTCTGCCTTGCATTCTGCCGTCTACGCCTTGTGTGTCGAGGGTTCCGCGTACGATGTGGTAACGCACACCCGGTAAATCCTTAACACGGCCGCCGCGAATCAGCACAACGCTGTGCTCTTGCAGTTTGTGGCCTATGCCGGGAATGTAGGCTGTTACCTCGTGGCTGTTTGACAACCGCACTCTCGCGATTTTACGCATTGCCGAGTTAGGCTTTTTCGGGGTGTGGGTTCTGACGGCCGTGCAAACTCCGCGTTTTTGCGGCGATGAGTTGTCTGTTTCTTGCTTGCGTAAAGTGTTGAGCCCCTTTTGAAGTGCCGGGGACTTCGACTTCTTGACCGAGACCTGCCTGCCTTTCTTGACCAACTGGTTGAATGTCATCATTTTTCTTTTTCACCTCCTTGCATAATTAGTTATAGTATGTGAATTTTAACGCAACTTAAAACATACGTCCCTTTTTTCTTGTAGAGAATATCGCAGTTTCCGAAGATGCTTGTGAGTTTTTTGATTGTACTTTCGGCTCCGTGTTTCTTCAAGGTCACGATGTAGAGGATGCCGTTTGGGTTCAGGTGGGCGAGGGATTCCTCGTACATCTTGTAGGTGACGGCTTTTCCCGCGTGGATTGGCGGGTTTATTACGATTGTGTCGAAACTGTCGGTAATACTTTCAAAGCAGTCGGATTTCAGCAGGTTTGCAGTGACTTTGTTGGCTTTGCAATTGGTTTTGGTGAGTTCGACTGCGGCTTGGTTGATGTCGGCTTGGGTAAGGTTTAGATTGTAGGCTTTGGCGAGTGCTATGCCTATGCAACCGTACCCGCAACCCATGTCGAGCAGTGTGCTTGAATGGCCGAGCGGCGGAATCGTTTTCAGCAGAATATCCGTCGCGGGGTCAACGTGGTCTTTCGAGAATACGCCGGAGTTTGTGGTGAAAGTCAAGCTGTTACCTGCGAAGTGGTAGTTGATTTGCTTGATGTCACGTGTTAACGAATTGTCTTCTATGAAGTAATGGCTCATACACACACCTAACAATTATACTACCGAAAACGGCGAAAGTCAAGATTTCAAGCGAAATTTCGTGACTTTTGCCGTTTTATTGGTTGTTTTTGGCTTTTAATTGTCTAAAAAGCCGACTAATTCGCCATTCCGGTGCCGGCGGGTATTAATTTACCTATGATTACGTTCTCTTTCAAGCCGAGCAGCGGGTCAACCTTGCCGTGGATTGCGGCGTCGGTGAGGACGCGGGTGGTCTCTTGGAAGGACGCCGCCGAGAGGAAGCTGTCGGTTGCGAGTGAGGCTTTTGTGATGCCGAGCAACAGCGGGGAGGCCACGGGGTATTCGATTTTCTCGCCGTTGTCCTCGCGCAGTCTCAACTCCTCCAACTCGCGGGCAAATTCCTGCTTGTCTACTGCCGAACCGGGGAGCAATCTGTGACTGCTGCCTTCGTTTTCAACTCTCAACTTCCGCATCATTTGCCGTACAATGACCTCGATGTGCTTGTCGTTGATGTCAACGCCTTGTAGGCGGTAGACCTTTTGCACTTCGGCGATTATATAGTTTTCGACTGCTTGTTCGCCCTTGATTGCGAGGACGTCGTGCGGGTTTATGCTGCCCTCTGTAATCGGGTCGCCCGCTTCAACCGTGTCGCCGTCTTCCTTTTTGATTTTGTACCCGAAAGGCACTGCGTGTACGTCTTGGTCGCCGTCCGCGCTTGTCACTGTGACTTGGCGGGTTTTCTTGACCTCCTCGATTTTCACCGTGCCTGTTATGCGGGAGATAATCGCGCTGGACTTGGGTTTGCGGGACTCGAAAAGTTCCTCAACACGCGGCAGACCTTGGGTGATGTCGTCCGCTGAGGCGATTCCGCCCACACGGAAGGTTCTCATCGTGAGCTGTGTACCCGGCTCACCGATTGATTGGGCGGCGATTATACCTACCGCCTCGCCTATCGCTATGGGAGTACCCGTCGCGAGGGACGCGCCGTAGCATTTCACGCAGACGCCGTGTTCGGCCTCGCAGGACAATACCGAGCGAATGTGAACCTTGGTTGCGCCCGCCTTTTGGATTTTGTCGATTTCGGGTTCGCCGATTAATTTATTCTTGGAGATAATTACTTTGCCTTTGGCGTCGGTGAAGTCGTCAACGAGGTAACGCCCCATGAGACGTTCGG
>WRMK01000103.1 GCA_009777155.1 Oscillospiraceae bacterium | reverse complement strand
CTTGAAAGAAACACAAAAGAAATCGGCGCAAAAGCTATTGCCTATGCGGTTTTGTGCCGAGAGATTTTAGTGTTTCTCAAGTTAATTTACTATACATCTCATGGTTGCAATCCCGGGGTTATTTTCGATACCGATTGTGATTGAAAATTCGTTGCCGACTTGGGCGGATTTCGGCGCGGTGAGCGTAAATCTCGGGTCATTAGCCACGTCGGTCGCACTCGCAATTACTGCAAAACTCGCGCCGATTACCGCAAAAAGCGTGACCGCCATTAAGAATTTTTTCTCATATTAATACCTCATAAATAATTTTTAATCTTACTAATTTTGTAAAAACTGCGGAACGTCCCACCCCGCAAGATACCGGCGCAACAGCACCAAGTCTACCTCGCTAATCCTGTTGTCGCCGTTGATTTTTGCGGCGTCGTGGTTGATGTCAACGGGCCAGCCCGCGAGAAAACGCCTAAGCAGAAGCAGGTCAATGTCGTCAATTTTGCCGTCCCCGTTGAGGTCGCCGAGCAAGATTTCATCGCCCTCTATAACATCTCCGCTCACCGCCACCGTCGCAATACCGTCAAGAAAACTAACCCTTTGCAAGTCTTGATTTAAGCCCCCGATATGGTTGAGCGAAATCACGTAATCGCCCGCGGGTGCGTCCCGCCTCACGCTGAATTTGAAAGTATAGAAATTTTGCCCGCTCACTGAATTGTTAAACTCAATCGCGTTTTCCCACAACAGATTAAACGGCGATGTTCTTGTAAGTGATGGCGTGAAAGGCCCTGCGTATGCCGATTCGTTACGGGTGACTTCCAACAATCTAAACGCATTATTATCGAACACGAGCGCATTTCTAAGCGTGATGATTCCGGGGTTGTTCGCCAACTGAACAGTCGCCGTGAACTCGCCGCCCCGTGCCACACTCGCAACATTCGACAAGACATAACGCGGTGCAGTTGCATTAATTTCAACCCAGTTTGCGTAAAGGTCAAGGTTGCCGATTCTGCCCGGCTCGATGAATGAAATTTTCGTGGTCGCAAGGAAAATCTCCGAAGTGTACCACCCTGCAAAAGCAAATCCTGCCGTGGTCGGGTCGGGCAAAAGTACCGCGGTGTCGCCTCTGTAATGTGTCGGCGCATTAGCGATATTCGTGCCGCCGTTTAAGTGATATAGTAAATTAACTTGAGAAACACTAAAATCTCTCGGCGCAAAACCGCATAGGTAATAGCTTTTGCGCCGATTTATTTTGTGTTTCTTTCAAGTTAATTTACTATAATTAATTTCAAAGCCCGCAAAATCCTCGTCGTCCTCAATTAACTGTGCAATTGATTGCAGGGTGAAAGTAATTTCAATCGACTCAGTCGGCTTTACAAATGTACCGAAACTATTCAACGTCGGCGTCCACCATTCGCTGTACAACACAATCTCGCTGTATTGCGGGTTGAGCGCGGCTATTTCGAGGTTTGCAGGGGTGTCTGCATTGTCAATTTTCGCGCTGATTGCAGTGAGTGAATACTCGCGCAAATTAACCTTGTCGCCCGTATAAACCGCGAGATGGCTCCAATTCGCGCCGCTCGTAAGCCCCATATTGCCGACCTTCACGGTGAAAGTCCCCGCGCCGAGGAGATTCGCGCCCGTGAAGTTCCAATCCCCGGCAAAATCGCTCGGCTTGTGACTGTCCCCCGCGAACCATTCGCCGCCTTGTGCATTACCCGCCACTTGCACCTGTGCGTGGCGGTTCAGCTCAATGACATTGCCGCCTACATCAAGCAAATCAAAGTTGTATATGCCGACGATTCCGTCCCAATTAGCCACGCCGACTTGGAACCAACTAAGCTCCTTACTGTCAGCGGGAAAATCCTGCTCTAATTCTAAAGTGTAAGTCCAATTATTCGCTTTTAATTCCTCGATTGAAATCATTTCCTGTTTCCATTTTGCATTACTGCCGCCGAAATTTGCAACAGGGAAAAGATTTTGATGTTCGCCGAGTATATCTTCATTGAGGATTTCAAAGGTGTACCTCACCGATTTCACCCGCGAGAAGTCGATACCGTAGGGGTTGTAATAACCTTCGAGGAGATTCGCGCCGTCACCCGTCCAGTAGAGCCAAATATGTCCGCCAAGGTCTAAGTCAGCGCGGTTCAACTCAATCGCCAAGCCGTCCGCGCCTTGATACTGCCATGCGGGACGCCTGCCGGTGTCGCCGTCTGTACCGCGAGAACCCCACAGCCATTGGCTCTCGGGGACACCCCCATAATTATGCGGCGTGTTGCCTAAATTAAAAGTGAAGTCGATTTCGTTATCGCGGTAGACGTATATGCTTTTAATCGAGTAGTCCCGAACATCATGTGTATCATCGTCGTCCCAAATATACCCCGCATTCCGCGAAAGTATACGCAATCGGTCTTACAGGCTCATCTGCCCCCCGATATTTTCCGTGAGTATACCCGCGTTATTGACCGAGATTCTGTAATTGAGTTTTGCCGAGGTTACTTCGTTTGAAAGCGCAAGCTGTCCATATGGAGAATCAGCGTTGGACACTTCAAAGACGGACGGCACAGCGGCTTCAAGCTCAACTTCCATTATATAGTTGCCCGCCGTAAGATTTGTCGCCCCCTGCGTCATGGTAATTCCACTTTCGTCAGCTTCATATTTCACAAACATAGTCACGTTGGGTAAAATGCCATCGCGTATCTAAGAAGTTTGTCAAGTGTATTTGAAAACAAAAAAACCGTCACCACAAAGTGACGGCTTTTTATTCCCTCAAACCTTTTTATCCTCTACGCTCTACGCATTACCCGCATTATCTAAATTCCTCCGCCTATTTTCCTGCGCCGCGAATAAACCCACAAACCCGCTGATGTGCCGGTTAGTGCGATTGCAACCGCGGCGAGTCCGCGATAATCGCCGAGGCCTGTTTTCGGGGGTTGCTTGTTGCTGAAGCAGGTTTCGCAGTCCACAGACCGGCACTCGTAGCCGTTCTCGCCGCAGATTCTCACGGGATTGCAGTTAGTAGTGCAAGCAATTAAGCCGCATTCGTAACCGCCCTCGCCGCAGATTTTCACGGGGTTGCATTTTGGGCAGGCAATCAAGCCGCACAAGAAACCGTCTGTACCGCAATCTTTAATAATAGGATTGCAAGTGGCGCAAGTGAGCAGTCCGCATACGTGACCGTCCACACCGCAAACAGGTGCGCAAACTGTACAATTTCTCAAGCCGCACTCGTAGCCGTCTTCCCCGCAGACATCGGGAATGGGATTAGGGTTGCAGTCGGGGCAAGCAACCAAGCCGCACTCGTAACTGCCCACGCCGCAAACAGGCGCGCAGACCGTGCAAATTCTCAAGCCGCACTCATAGCCGCTCACGCCGCAGACTTTGCTGTTATTGTGAGTGGTTATGCAGGATTCGCAGGTAATCAAGCCGCATAAGTGACCGTTTATACCGCAAACAGGCGCACAGACTGTACACCCACGCAAACCGCATATAAATCCGTCTGTACCGCAAATCATGGTTGGATTGCAGAGGGAGCAAGTGAGTAGGTTGCACTCATAGCCGCCAACACCGCAAATCATGGTTGGATTGCAAAGTGAGCAAGTGAGCAGATTGCACTCATAACCGCCCACGCCGCAAATCATTTCGGGGTTGCAGAGGGAACAAGTGAGCAAGCCACACTCATAGCCGCCCACGCCGCAAATCATTTCGGGGTTGCAATCGGAGCAGGCAAGCAAGCCGCACAAGTAGCCGTTTATGCCGCAGACGGGCGCGCAAATTGTGCAAATTCGCAAGCCGCAAATATAGCCGTCCACGCCGCAGATGTACACAGGATTGCAGTCGAGGCAAGCAATCAGCCCGCATATGCAGTCATCGGTGTAAACATCAAGCGTGTAACTAATCGTCACAGTCACCCATTCATCTTGCAAAACTTTATCGTCCATATCGCCGCCCGGGCCAAGTCTAAAGTTCAGAGCACCAAGTTCATCAAACGGAAAGCCCATTGTCGCGCTTGACAAAACAAAGTTAAATCCATACCGCCCCCACGAAGGACCCCCTGCGCCTACGGCGTTCCAGTTGTCGTAGTTTTTATCCAGAACAAACATCGGGCTCCAACCTATTTCGTCTGCAAGCACTTCATCGGTTGCATTTTCGCTATCAATCTTCAATACTTCAAAGTTGAAAAAATAACTTCCGTTTTCCACCGCATAATCGATGAAACTAATCTCGTTGACATGCCAATCGCCGGCATTGCCCTGGTTGAATTCATCGTATCTGATAGTGAAATTTTGCGCACTGGATAGAACGGTGTGAAAAACTTTTCTGAAATTTATGCTCGTAACAAAGTAATCATTAAGAATATCAGGATTTTCCCAGTCGCTGGCGGCATTCAAGCGAAGTCTGTTTTGCAAAGTGTTCCCACCCGAACGTATTCTGCCGTTTTCGACCACGAAATTCGCGGTAATTGTGTCGGTGGTTGTGTAGCCGCTGTCCGAGGACGCAATGCCGCTCCACGGCTCGTCTGCGTAGCTTACTATGTACCCTTTTGTCTGCGTTTCCGATTCAAAAGCGACATCAAGCGCGTATATGCCGTCTTCAAGCCCGGAAATTATGAAGTCCACCGAGTCCCAATTGTTTACTCTGTCCGAAATTTTCAAGCCCCTGCCCGCAACAAACTCAACCGTCGGGTCGCCCGCTGTCCGCATATAATCGGTAATAGGCAGATTATTGAAAGCCATGAATTTATCAAGCTCGTCTTGATTTTGGTCAAAGTCTTTGCCGACTCTTATGCTTTTTATGTAATAATCGTCGGTCGTATCGTTATTCAAACGCAACCTGTTTTGGAATTGCCAATTGCCGTCGTTGTCAAGCACAGGGATATGACCGTTTATAACATCAATAATCACGTTCAAAGTTTCGGACGTTGTTTCGTCTCCCGAAAATACTATGTCAGTGTAAGGCTCATCGGCGTAACCTATGTTGAAAATCATCGGGACAACGGATTCAAACTCGACGCTAACCAAATAACGCCCGCTCGGAAGCTCACCAAGCAAGAGGTCGACCGCGTGCCAGGTTTCACCTCTGTCGGAAATTAACAAGCCCTCATCGGGGACAAACGCGATTGTCGGGCCACCTGCGTCTTGCAGATAGCCGCCGGATAATTCTGCCGCATCGTTGTAGTCGTAGAACAAACTAAACGCTTCCTGTGTGGGGTCGCCGCCGCCTGCGGTCACTGCGGGTACTGTTCCTAATACAAATACCAACGCTAATAGTATGGTGCTGATTCTTTTTTTCACTTTGAATTCCTCCTAAAATATGATTGTGTAGCCTGTAAATACCATTATACACCATGAAAACACAAAAATGGCGTGCAAGTTGCACGCATTTGAGAAAAAATTTTAGGCCCCCTTGACGGGGGCTGTTTCTATTCAAGACTACACAGTCTTCATCGGCTTTGGACTCTGAAATTTCGGCGGGTTTTATCGTAAGCCGCCACTTCTTCGGGGCTTACAAAATACTCGTCAACAATCTCCTTCTCGTCCCCCTCGCCGCCCGTAACCTGCACTGTGTAGCCGTTTTGGCGCAACCGCTCTGCAAGGTCGGGCTTTCTGAAAGCCTTTGATAAATCGTAGTTGTTCATATTAGACCTCCATAATAAAGCTCTGTTTCGGAATTATCCGCTTTTCGTGCGGAAATTAAGCGTATGACTGTCTCGTTTTCCCTGTAACAATGGCAGACTATGAGAAGCCTTGACCTTGCGCTTTAGCCGATAGCGATAAAGCGTTCCTCGTTCTGTGAGTGTTCTTCATCGGGAAAGTATATTACAAAATCATCGGAAAACACGGTCTGCGCCTCGTTAAATGATATTCCGTGCTTTTTGAAATTAATTCTGTTTTTGTTCTCGTCCCACTCGAATTTTTCAACCATAATAGGATTTTCACTTCCTTTAATTTTATTCTACCAAAAAATTAAGAGTTTGTCAAGAAGTTTTCATGTTCAAACCCAAACCGCTCACCAACCCACTCAGGCGGCGCATAACCCACAGGCGGGCTTGCCGTGTTCGCGTCGATTACGCCTTGAATACGCCGTATCGACGCCCGAATATCGGCACTTTCAAAGTCAAAATTATTCCTCTCAATCCCGAGAAAACAAAGCCTTCTGAAACTCTCAAACGGCGCGAGATTTGCAAAATTATTCCCGTCCGCCGCGATGTACATCAGGTCACTGTCGGCGGGAAAAATTACATCGCTGTCCGAGAAACCGTTGCCGTAAATCCACAGGTATTTCAAGCCGCTGAGGTCTGACAAGTCAAGGCTCGCCATGCCGGAAAGTCCGCTGTTACCGCCGATTTGCAGCGTTTCCAAGCGTGTGTTCCGCGATAAATCAAGGCTCGTAATCCTGTTATTATTTATCGTGAAAAGTGACAAATCGGGGCAATTTGAAAGGTCGATTTCGGTGATAAAATTGTCGCCCAAATGCAGTTCGTTGAGTGCCGTGAGGTCGGTTGTATTCAGCTCTGTGAGCCTGTTTTCGGTTGCACTAAGCAACTCCAAAGCGGACAAACCTGCGAGATTCAGCGAGGCAATCTGATTTTTATGGCAGTAAATTCCCCGCAATTTCGGCGAGTCGAAAACATCAAGCGCGGTCAGTCGATTGCCGAAACAGGAGAGCCAATTCAATGATGAGCAACCCGCTAAATCAAGCGTCTCAAGCGGGTTTTCGTGGCAATACAAGTCCACTAAGGAATAGCAAGCCGAGAGGTCAACGGCGGTGATTCGGGTGTTGTTGATGTCGGCAAATTCGAGTTGCGTGAAGCCGCTCAAATCGAGCGCACCGGTGAGCGCAATTGCCGTAATTGTAATCCCGCGGACTCTTTTCGGGGCCTCGTCATTCCAGACTACATCGAACTTTGCACGCCGCCACATCAGCGGATTCTCAGCACGGAAATCGGGGTATTGCGCCTGCAAAATCTGCTCGTTGTCCCCGCCGCGAATAAATTCGAGCAGTTTATTGTACTCGTATTGGTCATAATCAGCATAAACCTCGTCAGTGAGCGGGTTTGGCGCGAGTGCAAGTGCGGGTAAGCTGTCGAAATAATTCTTAACCGCGTGTCCCGCAAAAATCAATCCCAAAACCGCCAAAACGCAGGCCACACCTGCGAAAACCCGCCGTCTTGCACGAGTTTTATAATTAAGCAGGGCTTTTTTCACGGCGGCGGCGGTTTTATAACGCGCTTCGGGCGCAAGCGCGGTGCATTTTGCGGCAATTTTTTCAAGGCTTTTATCGGGAATTTTGACGTCGCGGTCGGGCGTGCCGCCCAAGCAACACCGCATGACGATGCCGAGCGCGTAGATGTCGGTGCGGCAGTCAGTTTGCGCGAATCCGTACTGCTCGGGCGGCGCGAAATTCTTCGTCCCGAGGTAGGAGGTGTCGTTTTTGGAGTCGGCAGAAAATTTCCGCGCTATCCCAAAGTCAATCAGCGTAACTCGCTGTTCATCGGGGTTTATGATGATGTTCGAGGGTTTGATGTCGCGGTGAATCACGGGCGGATTTTGGGTGTGCAAATATGTGAGAATGTCGCAAAGTGACACCAAAATTTCCACCGCGAACGGCGTGTTGGTAGTTTTTTCCGACTGCAAAAATTCCGTAAGGGTCACACCTTTTATGTATTTTCGGCAGATGTAGAGCGAGTTTGCGCTGTCGATGGCTTTTTCGTAATGCGGCAAACCTTTGTGTTCAAGATTGCTCATAAATTCGGCTTCGTTTGTTTCAACTGTATCCACAAAGTTAGATTTAATGCGGTTTTTCAGTACATACAATTCCCCGCCGAGTTTTTCAGACACAAGAAAAGTCTCGCCGAATTCGTTAAAACCGAGCCGTTCAATTATATGAAAGCGGTCTGCAATTTCCGGCGGCAAATCGGCTCCCTCAAAGGTTTTGCGGAAATCACCTGCAAAGGAATTTCCGCGTTCGTGTTCAAAAATTTCGGTCATCTTATACTCCTTTATACCATAAATGCTTGCTGATTTGCGTGCAGATTTTTTGTCAGACAAGGCAATTTTTGTGCGAATATACGCTTATATTTAAGCAAAAATTAACGCAGTATGGCGAAAAATATGTGCGTAAAGCGGCGAGTATTTATGGTATAAAGGAGTATTTTACCTTTCCTCGCCCAAAAGCGGGATTCCCAATTCGTGCAAAGTTGACTGAATATCCAACACGCAATATTTTTTTCGCAATGCAAAAATCACCACCGCATCGCGCTCAATCTTCGGGTACAGCGCGCTTTTGCGGGCAATCGTGAGCAGTTTTTGGGTCTCCTCCAAGTCCAGCCCGAACGCCAAAGCGAGTTGCAGCACTTTGTCGCGCGATGGCTTGCGGATTCCTTTGAACAGTTGAAGCCCGTAATTCCGCTCTATGTCTGCGTTTTTGATGATTGTGAGGTGGTCTGTGTTCTTCTCTTGCAACAAGCTTGTTATGTACTCGTGAAACTCGGTTACCCCCGTCGTTTTCTCGTTGTAACGGCGGATAAATCGGTCTATAGACGATGTTTTCAGGAGTTTTTGCATGAGCGAGTCGGTGGGGATTTTTAGTTCTTTCATAAATTTCTCCTCGTTGTTAATTCACCGGTTTTATTATATTATAGTCGGTCAGTTTAAGAATGGTTGAAGGATTTGCGCGGATTTTTGTCGTCATACTGAAGGCTGGCGCAGTGCGCTAATTTTCGTAA
>WRMK01000102.1 GCA_009777155.1 Oscillospiraceae bacterium | reverse complement strand
AGATTACGCCTTTGTAGCCTTTTTCGAGCAGGAAATCCGCTATGTCGGGGTGGATTTGCGGGGTGATTTTGAGGTAGAAGACGTCCTCGCACAGCTTGTCGCGGAGAATGGGCGGGGCGTGGGGGTTGGGTTTTTCGGGGAAACTTGTGAGGGCGGCGTCGATAAATTCGCAGGTGTGGGAGTTGAGTTTGATTGCACAAAGCCCCGGGATTATTTTACCGCCGAAAACGACATAGACCCCGCATTGTAACCCTGCAATTGCCCCAATTGCCGCCGAAAAATTCGCCGCCGCATCGCTGTCTTTGGTGGCCGGGGCTTTGGACGCGCCCGTCAGAATCACCGGCTTGTCGAAATTTTCGAGCATTAGCGACAACGCCGCCGCCGTGTACTGCATTGTGTCGGTGCCGTGGGTTATGATAAAAGCGCGGTAGGCGGGGTTTTGGGCGTGTTCAAAGACGGCTCGGGCGAGGATTTTCCAGTGGGCGGGGGTGATGTCGGTGCTGTCCGCGGCGAAAAGGCGCAGTTCGTCAATCTCGTGCAAATCCGAGCAGGAATTTGCGGGTGAACCCGTATTAACACTGACTTCATGGGGCGAAAGACCGCGCGGTGTCGCACGGCAATCGAAAGTCCCGCCGGTTTGAATCCATAGAATTTTTTTCATATTATTATAATATCATAAAATTTTTCGGTTGTAAAGGGTTGACAACGGGGAAATTTTGTGGTATAATGGGTTTTGGGTTATTTGCGCCGTTAGCTCAGCTGGATATGGAGTGTATTACCTTGCAGACAAGGTAGTAGCTACAGAACCACGAGGTTAGGTGCGTAACGCCACTTGCGCCGTTAGCTCAGCTGGATAGAGTGTCTGGCTACGAACCAGAAGGTCGGGAGTTCGAATCTCTTACGGCGTGTCGCGCCTCGCTTTTGCGGGGTGCGATTTTTTTAGAGGCCTGTTGCATATTTTTGTGAATAATATTCATTTGCGCCATTAGCTCAATTGGATAGGAGTGCAGTACCTCATTTCCGAGGCGTTGCCTCGAAAATGAGGTACCGGCTACAGAACCACGAGGTTAGGGGTTCAAGTCCCTTATGGCGTGTTGCACCTAAAGGTGCTTAAATCCGCTCTACACCTGCGTTTGACGTGGGTGTAATTTTTTGCTCGTTGCTGTTTTAGCCAACATTTCCGGGGTTTTTGTCCACAAGATTTACAAGTTTTTGCGGTTTTTTGATTATTCGGAAATTCTGTATAATTGAATAAAAATTTTTCTTGACAACATTTTTGTCCACGGATTGAAATTTGTGCGAGTGGTGCGTGGGGTGCGAGGTGTGAATTTTCGAGCAAAAAGCGCAGAGTTTTTTGATTATTCGCGAGGTGGATATTTTTGCCTGTGTCGTGAAAAGCGAATAATCGGTGAATATTATTCATGTTTTATGCTAAAAGTGCGGCGAAGAGTTTTTGTTGCATTTCGGGATTTGATTTGATTGCCGCAACCAAATCGTCCATTTTGCACGGTAATTCATTGTTGCTTTGGGTTGTTGAGGGCGGCGTGCCGTAGAAGTCGCTTTCTACCAAGCTTATGAGCTTGGAGCGGTTGCTGTCCATCACATGCGAGTACCCATCGAGAACCATTTTTGCGGATGCGTGCCCTGTGTCGCCTTGAACCGACTTGACGTCGCCGCCGCTGATGTGAAGCTTGTAGGTCGTGCTCGAGTGGCGAATTTCGTGGAAAACCAAGCCCGAAACGTCGAGAGTGGTGCGTTTTTGCCACTTCGAGAACCACTTTTCGCATAGTTTGGGTTCGACGGGCGAGCCGTCTTCCTGTGTGAAAACCAAGCCGTGGTCGGTGAATTCATCGCCTAAGAATTGTTTACGGCGCTTGATGTACTCTAACCGCGTTTTTAAGTCTTGCTTGAGCGGTTCGGTGATGAATATTTCGCGAGTGCTTCCTTCGGTTTTGGGATTTTTCAAAATTAAAACCGATTTTTTGTTCTCTTGTTTTGTTTCAAATACCTTTATAAGCTGAGTCGGCGGGATTTGTTCAAGTGCTTTTTTCTCGACACGTTGCAGGATTTTACTGATTTTGATTTTGTTTTGTGAAAAATCAATGCAATCCCATGTTAAGCCTACGACTTCGCCTACTCTCAGCGAGCAAATAAATGCGAGATGGACAGCGAGATGAAGTTGTTTGTGCTTGACATCTTCGAGAACCGCCCTCACCAAACCCACTTCCCAAGCCCTTCTCGTGGATTTTAGTTTTGACGGGGCTTTGCATTTTACGGGGTTTTCCTTTAGCAGTTTCCATTCTACCGCCTTGTCAAAAGCGGTTTTCAAAATGAAATAAATGTGCCGTGCTGTGGTCGAGGATAGAAGCGGGGTTGACAGTTCGCGCCTCGTCTTCTTCAAGTTGCAGGATTATTTTAGTGCGGCAATTGTTAAGTATACCTTTGCCGTATTTGCCGTCTGCAAGCGCAAAAAAGTCAACTAAATCCTGCGTTGCCGCCACCGCCATACCGCCGAGCCCGCGTATAATTTTGAATATTTCCAGAACAAAATCAGCCGCAAGTTCATTCGCGCCCGAGCCGATTAATTCCCACACCTCATCAAGGCAGACAGCTTTTTTGGTGATGCGAGATTTTTTGGCTTCGTCCCAGACAAAATCAAGTGAAAGAAACATTCCGAGAGGCAGAAGTTCTTTACCCATTTCCGATATGTCAAGAACGATGTATTTGTTGTTTAAATCTACGTTTGTCTGCCCTCCGAGTCTCGCCGCCGAACCCGAAACAAACATACTCAAAGCAAGTGCTAAATTTTTAGTTTCGGGGTTTTGTTTTAAGACGCCATGCAGGTCTTTCAGGGTAGGCATAGACTTAATTTTTCCGTTTTTGTCTAACAAACTTTGATTGTCATGCGTGATTTTAAAATTTGCGTAAGTGTCGATAAAAGCCGCATCAAGCAGTAGTTTTTCTTCGGTGGTAATCGCAGGAAAAAGTAGCGAAAAAAAGATATGAAGTTTCTGAATCTTATCAGCTAAAACCGAATCATTGCGAGTGTCAGTGCTAATATCGCCGTCGATATTCAGTGATGTGCGGCGGATTTCCATGATGTTAATGCAATCCGCCGAGCCGGGCGAAAGTTTTATGTACTTGCCGCCGATAGCTTCACAGGCAGATTTAAACTCCCAGCCCTTGAGCGGCGCGATTATGAAGACCTGCGTGTCCTGCATACGAAGCCGCATAGTGAGCAGTTGTAGCAAAAAAGTCTTACCCGCGCCCGACATTCCCATAATTGACAAGTTGGCATTACTGTATTTAACAGTATCAAAAAAATCAACAATCACAGCCGAATTATTATGCCGATTAATGCCCATCAGCACGCCTTTTTGGTCGCAAAGTTCAAAACTTGAAAACGGAAACGCGCCCGCAACGCCTGTTGTCAGCAGGTTTCGTCGCGACATCTTTTTTAAATCGGCGTCAAGTTTCAAGAGCGGCAGAGCCGACAAAAACGCCTCCTTTTGCTTGTAATCAGCTCTGCGAACAGCAATATCCATCGCTGTACACATGGTTTCGACTTGTGCCCTCCGCTTCTTCAAAGTCTCCTCATCATGCGCAGAAATTTCAATCAACGTGTGCATATAGTAAAATTCCTCGCCGTTGCGATTCATTTCGTCCTTGATGTACAGCCCCGCCGCAATCGCATCATCCATCTGCTCGTAATCAATTCGCGTGTCGCCAATATCTCGCATACGAGAGCGATTGAGCATGGTTGTTTTTGCTATTTTAGGCAGGATTTTTTCTTTGCGTTGTTTTTCTACTTGAAAACTAAACGAAATCCCGTCACCCGCCTCGACAAAAGGCGCAAGCCATGCAAGCCCATTTTGCGAGTTATAACCGTAACTTGTAACATACAAATACGAATAAAAAACCCCATCAACTATGATAAATTCTTTGTTTGTAACATCAATTGTTTTGGTCGAAATTGATTTACTTGTCGAGTTTTTATTGAGCAAATTCAAGAGAAACTTATCACAATTTTCATGCTCGATAATTTCCAGCCCGCAGTAGTCAAGATAAGCGGCGGCGTCATGAACATCGTCATTTAGACGCTTCAAAATTGACTCATAAGAAGCGGCGTCATTTTCATATCGGAAGACAAGAAAAAACCTATGCGTAATCGCCTCGGTTTCGGCTAAAACATTGACAAGACCGGCGTTTTCAAAAATCATCTCGCGGCAATTTTCGTTGCTTTCGCTGTTATAAAAACGCTCCATTCGCTCGCAATAAGCGTCGATATCCGCCCTTCCTGTTTGTACAATAATTTGCAGATTAGACGGAGCAATTTTGAGATAATTTGCGAAGTAAAAGATGATATTTTTCTGTTCCATCGGGCTTTTCAAATAGAAATTGACAGGCAGGATTTCAAGTACTTTTATGTAGCGATTGTCTGCCGTTATAATCACACCGTCGCGTATGTCGCTAACAGGAATAAAACCCTGCGAACCGTTGAAGTTCGCAGGGTGGTTTAGTTCGGATTTCTCCCCGAAAATCAAAGACTTAATGTCCGGGATTTTAATACTCGGCGGTTTTAATTTCAAGCCTTTTTTCATGGGCTTTTTGAATCGCGATTTAATCATTTTCCCTCCTTGTTTTGGTGAAATGTTTAAGCGGAAAAGTCGTGAGTGGCTTTTCCGCTTGTTAATAAAAATGTATAGTTTGTTTAGAATTAGCGAGGGTTTTCGTTGCAATATTTGACTGCTGCGCCTTTGTCAACTAATTTTTATTACACCCCTGCTTTTCCTCCACTTTCGGTAAACTCGCAGGAAGTTAAGCAGGCTATAATCATGGATTCCGATAATCGCGAATCCGCCGACCGGTACTACGATTACAGTCGCTAAAACAATGTTGACTGTGACGGAAAAAGGCAGAACGAACAGGAAGAAAAACAGCAACGGCACAGACAAAAGCACGCACTCGACTAATTTTCTCAGCTCGAAAACGCCGAGGATTCGCCCTGCTTCGGTGAAATTCGCGGGGATAATAATTGTGATATTTTCCACGTTTTTACTCCTCCTCATAATTTTCCGGCGGTGCAATTTCGGGCAATGGCACATCAAAATCTTGTTGGTTCGCCGTTTCAATTGCAGTGGGTTTAACATTATTTTTGCCATTTTCCGCGACAATCGGCATCCCCTTAACAGGCGGTAAAGCCTGACCGAAGCGGGGTTTTTGCCCTTGTGGAGTTGGTGTCGAAGGCAGTCCGTTTTTGCTTTGTCTCGTGCGAATATTATTTTTGCCTTTTTCGGGCTGAACGCCTGCGTTTACAGGGGTTTTTGCCATGCTTTTCGCCGGATTCTGCCCCTTATTATTTTTGCCTTTGTCAACAGAAACAGGCGCGCTCGTCGGGTTTTTGCCATTATTGCTTGAAGAACTGCTGCCCGACTTTAGGCTATCAGCAATCCTTTGAGCTTTGGCATTTTTGCCTTGGCGAACATCACCGATTTGCGGATTGCCGGTGCTTGAATTAACTGATGTTTTCTGCGAATTTGCATTTGCGGAAGCAACTGCAACTTTAGGCGGCGACTGGGTTTGCGTTATTGCCGTTGTTGCCGAAGAAGTTGATTGCAAGCCTGCTGTTTTTGCGTTGGAACCGACACTGCTCGCGCCGGAAACAAGCGCGGATTTTGTGTCATTCGCGCTTGGATTCGCGCCGAATCTGTTAGAATTATTGCGCGAATTTTCACTGCTCGGTGCAATGTTTTGCATGTTTTTCATATTACCTCCTTGCTTGATTTTGGTGTTGATAAATGGGCTTGGATTCACGCTTTGGTTATTATTGCCGATTGCTGTTTCGGGTTTTCTGTCCTGCGAACCGAAGCGCGGTTTTTGCCCATTGCTACCTTGATTTTGCGGACTTCCGAGTGTATTTTGCGAGTTGTTTTGCGAGTTATTTTGACTTGATGACACATCGGATTTGTTCTGCTGATTTAGATTACTAACGCCGCTTTTTGCGATCGTGGCTGTACTGCTTTTTGCTGCGCCTGCGCTTGGTTTTGCGGCATTGTTTGCTTTAGATTTACCGCCGAATAATTTTGTAAGTTTTGAAATGCCTCCGCTCGTTGCGTTGCCCGATGCGCCGCTTGTCGCGCCGCCTGCCGCCGATTTAATCAGCGTTTTTGCCGCGAGCATGGTCAGTAAAAACGCGCCGCTTCTGCGCCCGCCCGGGTCGCCCGAAATCGCAGGATTTAAGCCTATACGCGCAATTAAATTGTCTGCTTTTCGTACAGTACGCATGAGCGCAACCACGAACACAGTCCACGGAATTACCAATAATCCCGACGGCATTGTGCCTAAGCCGCTTAAAACCAACCGCAGAATTACTAAATTAAAGACCATTAAAAAGCTCATCGTGCCGAACATTCTGATATATCCGGTCGCAATATCTTTTGTCGATTTACTGCCGCCCATCGCAAAACCGAGCGGCGCGAAAAGGATTAAAAGGCAGACTACGACGTATCTTTCGCCGATTTCAAAAAACAGTTTGATTATCTGAAAACCGAGGAAAAAACTTATGATTAATGAGAGCAGCCAACCTTTGTCGCCGATTACCGACATGAAATAATTAAAGTCCGGCATTGTCACGTTGATGTAGCCGGGAAAGCCGATTAAATCCATAATAATTTTGCCCATATTCAAGCCCATCATGAAAATTTGGCGGCTTGTTAGTAACAAAAAACCGTAAATTCCCGTGCGAAAAAGCAGAGCCGCGGGGTCTTCGCTTTCGTGACCAAGCCCTGCAAACATCGACTTCATCGCTTGAAACGCAAGGTTCCCGATTAGCAACGCCCACCCCGCGGCTGTGATTACGTCATACATTGTCAAAACAGCAGGCGCGTATTTCTCAAAGAAGATTGACTTCGGTGTTAAGCCGCGGCATGATGACGTTATTCCAGAGCAGGACAAGCCCGGCAATCACCAATGCGCCGATTACGACGCCGATAATTATTTTGATTGCGGTGTCGATATATCCTTCCCCGGAAGTGGCTGTAAGCCTTGTTTTGACCTGCTCCGAGAGGCATCTCGCCTTGATTTTAAGGGCGATAAATTTGCTTGTAATTTTTTGCATAATTTGTAGTTCCTTTCTTGGTTAGAGCGTGTTGACACTACCGCTCATTGCACATATTTTGGCTAATTTTCCGCCATACTGCGTTAAATTTTTCCGCAATGCACAAAGCATTACGAAAAAATTTGCCTTGTCTGACGAAAAATTCGCTCAAAATCTGCACAAATCGGATAGTGTCAACAAGCTCAAGAAAATTTAAAAAAATAACCCTGCTTTGTTTTGAGCAGGGCAGGGCGCGGGGGTGGGGTGTTAATTGTAGGGTGCAAGTTAAGGCGGAATGCCGAAAAAGTGCATGGTTGTCACCTCCTTTCTTTAGGGTAATAAAATACCCGCCTGCTCGGAGAGTAGGCGGGGGAAAAATTATATTTTGCAAAACACATTGACAAAACCGAAAAACTCTGCTATACTTTATACAAAGGCATACATTGAGAGGTGAAAGTATGGAACTTAGACAACAACTGCACAATGATATTGAATTGCTACCCGAAAATACTCTAAGGGCGGTAAGCGTTTTTCTGCGCGATATTGTTATGGTGGAGTTTAAGCCGATGAAAGCAAGCGTTTTGACACCGCTTGAAATCATAGAAAAACGCAAGGCTTCACTCGGTTGCATGGCGGGTAAAATGTGGGTTTCAGAGGATTTTGACGCTCCGCTTGACGAAATGAGGGAGTACATGGAATGAAATATTTGCTTGACACACAAATTCTGCTGTGGCATTTTGGCGAGAACAAAAAACTGTCGGAAACTGCCAAAGCAAAGATTTTTGAACCCACTGAGCAATGCTTTGTCAGCGTTGTTTCGCTGTGGGAAGTTGCAATTAAAATGAATATTAACAGGCTTTCATTTGACGGCGGGTTTTCGGCGTTTCGACAACTTGTCGAGGATAATGGGTTTGATATTCTGCCCATAAAAAACCAACACTTAGAAAGTCTTTTTGACCTCCCCCTCATACACCGCGACCCATTTGACAGATTGATTGTCTCGACTGCAATATCCGAAAATATGACAATCGTCACCGCAGACGAAGATATTCAAAAATACGATGTTCAATGGGTTTTCTGACGCACCGAAAATTACCCGAAACATTTGACAGGCGCTTTTAAAGCGCCTGTTTTCACCTCACTGCCGCAACCCTCCAATCCGCAATAAGAGTAGACATAAGTGTAGGTTCTGACAAACTCGAAGTTGCAATCCCAAACATTCCATGTGTTTTACAGCCGCACTTGACAAAAGCGGCGGTGTGTGTTATAATATTGTATATTACATAAAAAAGGAAGGTTCTACACATGAAACATACATTTTGTCTAATCCTAACAGCGGTTGTGCTTATCACGGCAGTTTTATCGGGTTGCGGGGCGAACCGCGAGCTTGAAGAAGAAATGGCACGCCTTAAAGCTGAATTGGAAGCATTGCAAGAGGGCTTGGCGACCGCAGAAGTGACCCTTGAAGACACAGGCGAGGAATTCGCAAGTGAGGAAATTCAAGAACACGGCGAGGAAACCGAACCCGAATCGGACACCGAGAAAGAAATCCGGCAAATCCTCACCGAGATTGACTTGGCGTTGTCGGTGGATAACTATGCAAGTGCCGAGGAAGGCATTGAAAAAGTGACCGAAATTGCGGAATCCGCGGGCATAAATCTCGAAAATATCACATTCGACAATGGAACGGCGCAGA
>WRMK01000101.1 GCA_009777155.1 Oscillospiraceae bacterium | reverse complement strand
GCGCGCCCCTACAATAAAATTTTTCTGCCGTTAGTAATTCTTAGTGTAGGGAACGGTTCTTAGCCGTTCCGTTTACGGGGTTGCTGAAATCTGCGGAACGGTTACGGGGTTGCTGAAATCTGCGGAACATTTACGGGGTTGCTGAAATCTGCGGAACGTTTACGGGGTTGCTGAAATCTGCGGAACGGTTACGGGGTTGTTGAAATCTGCGGAACGGTTACGGGGTTGTTGAAATCTGCGGAACAGTTACGGGGTTGCTGAAATCTGCGGAACGGTTACGAACCGTTCCCTACAATAAAAAATTCCATGTTCAGGAAACACAACGGACGACCGAGGGCGGTCGTCCCTACAGTATATTATACAAATTAATCTGCTGCTTATTATAATACTGCCTTAGTAACGCGGTGGTCGCGGCGGCCTCGTGAATCAGCTCCCGGTCTGCCTTGCCGCTCTCGCTCGAATCGCCGGCAATGGACTTTATCCGCGCCAAGCCCGATGTGATTTCGGCTACGTTGTCGCGGTCTATAATCAAGTGTCTGCGCTTTCGGAACTCGGCCCAAAGCTCGTCGGCCTCGCGGGCGGCGGTGTAGGCCGCGTGAAACTCGCCGTCGGAGTAGCTTTTCGACACGAATTCAACTTTGTTCAACAGGCGGGTAGTCGTCCCGACAATGTAGAAATAACTCCCTGCGGCTAAGGCGCAGAGGGCTATAAATAATATGATACAGAGGATTATGCGTTTCATTTTTTTAACACCTTGTTTTTTATTTGCGGGCGGGCGTGGATTTTTCTGTCGTTTATATTTTTTATCAGCGTAGGGGCGGGCATTGCCCGCCCGTGGGTTTTACGGCGTTTTCGTGGGATTGCGGACGCGCAATGCGCGCCCGTAGGTTTTACGACGTTTCCGTGGGATTGCGGACGCGCAATGCGCGCCCCTACATTCATGATGTATTTCCTGTTGTGTTAAATTTTATTGGCATTTTAATGCAGGGAACGGTTCGTAACCGTTCCGAAAGTTTCAACGACTTTATAAACGGAACGGTTAAGAACCGTTCCCTACATAACACCGCGCCACGTTTCGGGTAATTTTGCGGACGCGCAATGCGCGCCCCTACACAACACCGCGCCACGTTTCAGGTAATTTTGCGGGCGGACATGGAAACCCGCCCCTACGGCTGTTTCTCCACAAGATAATAATCCCCATTCTTATCCGTAGTCAGCAGAAACACCTTCGCGAGCGTGAGGTCTTTCTCGTAGAGCAATTTCCGCAGCCATTTCTCGTCCAACCCGACCTCGTACAAGGCGTCGTTGTCGGCCTTTCCGTCGCTTACCGCCAACACCGGGGGATTGCAAGAATTATCGCCGGGCTTCTCAAAAAAGTTAATTTTCCCGGTCGTTTCGGCAATGGCAAATTGCACTTTTGCAATGTCAAAAATACCCGCGTCGCGCATTGCCTCCATTAAATCCTGAATGGTGTAACGCAGGTTTTTCATCTCGCTTTGGTCAATCACGCCGTCGCGAATTATCACCCGCGGACTCCCCGTTATGGCGCGGCGAACCCGGTCGTATTTGCGCGAGAAGACCGTGACGAAAATATCAATGCAGACGATTGCAAGAATGGGGATTACACCCGCCAACAGGGGCAAATCGGGGTCTTCGAGGGCGAGGGTCGCTATGTTTGAGATGAGTATGGTCGTCACGAGCGCGGACGGCTGAAGCTCGCCGAGCTGCTTTTTTCCCATAAGGCGAACGGCGCAGATTACGAGGGCGTGGAGGAGGAGTGTGCGGATAAGAATAACTGGCATGGTATTATTTTGCCCGTTTTTTTGGTAATATAACCATAATGTTTTGGGTTTGATGAAACATAATGTAGGGGCGGATTTCCACGGCGCGCCCGTAATTTTATGCAAATGCGAGGCCTTTGCGGGCGAACCGTGGAAACACGCCCCTACGCTGAAAAAATTTTTCTATGGTTAATAATTTTCGATGCGGTAGGGGCGAACTGCGTTCGCCCGTGGTTAATAATACGGCGTTCGCGCGAGATTTGCGGGCGGGCAATGCCCGCCCCTACATTTTTTGGCGGGGGATAAATAAATTTTTCCGTGCCTTTAATGCAAAACCCGCCGTCGGATTTAATCCGACGGCGGGTGGTGTGTTTATTTACTTTTGATTTTGGCGCAAAGCTGTGAATGGGGCGACGAGATTAACATCGAGCGCGCCGAAAAAGCCCGCAAAGCCGCCGAAGACCGCCTATCGGACAGCGCGCTCGGCGCGAACGAGCATGCAATCGCGGAGTTTAAGCTTAAACGCGCCTTGAACCGCCTTGAGACGGCGGGGAGATGATGGATAATTGACAATGGACAATGGACAATTGACAATGGACAATTGACAATGGACAGTAAATAGTTACGGACGACCGGGGGCGGTCGTCCGTTTTTTGTGTCTTCGCAACTATCAAAAGGTATACCTTTTGATAGTAAACCCAAACGCTTAAAGATTGAAACGTAAAAGGAGTAGAAAATGGAAATCAATGTAAAAGACCGCCACAATAGCAATTACGCTTACAAAGCCGATTCTCATGCGGAAAAAGAGGGCGAAACGCCCGAAATATCTTTCGACCTGCTGTTCAAAGAAGCGGTTCTCTCGCCCGAAAAAGCCGAGCAACAGACCGCCGTCAGCGAAAAAACAACCGTTGAAGTTCTGCAAAACACCGCAACTGTTGCGCTCGCGAACCCTGTGATTAATAAGGTGGAAACAAATGAGGTTGAAATGCTCGTCGGTGCGCTTGCCGAAATGAGCGAGAGCAAAACCACTGCCGAAAACATTGCAATCCCGCCACAGCCGCCTAATTATGGGATAAATTACCCGCCTTATTATTCCCAAGATGATTTAGTCGGTTTCGTGACATGGGCTTCTGGTGAGAATCTTAATTTACCCAATATAGGAAATGAATTAAAAATTAACGACTCCAACGCTAAACTTTTAGCAGATATGTTGTATGATTACGGCATTATCAACCAAGACGAGCGTGACGCAATCAATTTCAACCAACAACGTATCGTTATACGCCCCCACAGACAAAGTTACCGCTCGAATCGCGGTTATAGTTACGTCAAAAGTCTTCCGCATACTTTCCCGACTGTTTTACAAAATCTTAAAAACGGTCTCGCAAACGCAGGTACTTTAACGGGTGCCGGTATTCCACCAAGCGGCTTGCGTGCGGTTGATTTTGCTAAATTAATAAGAATTATAGATTTATTACAAGATATTATAGCAGGTCTTGCCCCTGCTAATCCCGCAGACGAGATAAAACTAAACGAACTTGGCAAACCCGACTACACACCAAACCCACACAACGGCGACGGTTGGAGTTACGACCCGCCCGATAACCGCGTGACGATAGACGGCACGCGTGAGGTTACTATTGGCGGCATTAACCCCACTTTAGATGTTGAAGTCGCGGCGGGTTCGACTACAACAATCACCTTGAATAGTACAGACTTTTCTAACCTTGATTTAAGCGGTTCAGATGTAACTCTAAACCTTATCGGCGATAACACCATTCGCGGCTTGACAACAAATAGCAGTACCATTCTAACCTTAAGCGGCACACCTTTCTCTCCTCCTCCCACTGCCCAATTATTCGACCTTAACAATCCCACTGCATCCAGCCCTGCAAGCCCCGGTTGGAGTTTTGCGGGCAATACTTTAACTATAGAAAACGGCGCAAATATTGAAATTCGTGGTAACGACCCCGATATAGACATTGTTTTCGCCCCCGGTGCTAACGCAACAACCGTTTACTTAAATAATGCCGTAGCCGCCGGTCTTGACTTTAGTAACGCAGAGGTAGATTTAGCAATCTCCGGAGATAATAATAGCCTACCAAGCGGCTTTACAAATAGCCGCAACGGCACTCTCACACTAAACGGCAACGGCAGATTAACTTTCTAACAAGCAAAAACCCACCCCGCCGCCCCCTAAGGGCGGCGGGGCATTTTCACAAAAACAATCACGCCGCCGAATAATTAACAACCGCAATTTCAGTCAGCGACTTTTCAAGCTCATCGGTAATCTGCTCAAGCCGTCCGGCGACCGCCCCGTTATAAGTAACCTCGCCGCATTGGGTGCATTTTGAACACGGAACGCCTTTCACAACAACAATACAACCGCCAACCTGCGCCAAATGCGTGGTAAGCTCCGCCTGCATTGCGCCTTTACAGAAAAAACAAGTCATGTTATTTTACCGCCTTTCCTGTTGTTAATATTTTTGTTGTAGGGAACGGTTCATAACCGTTCCGAAAGTCCGCACGACTTCACAAGTGAAATGGTTAAAAACCATTCCGCACAATAAAAATTTTCAACGACCGGGAATTTTTCCGTACGTAGGGGCGAACTGTGTTCGCCCGCGGGTTTTCCACGGTTGCGTAGGGTCGCGGTCGGACATGGAAGCCCGACCCTACAAAAACATCACCAAACAAAAACCCCCGCTCATTATTCCCTATTCCCTATTCCCTATCAATCACTTCGCCACCGAATTCATAACCAACCCCTTCTTAGCATCAATCGTCGCCGCCACGCCGCTTTTCAAAATCTTCGTCGCGCTCTCAGCCCCGATAATCACAGGAATATCCAGCGTCAGGCCGACGATTGCGGCGTGGCAATCCGCGTTGCCATCCTCGACGATTATCCCCGCCGCCGCCCGCAAAATCCGCATGAGGCTATTATCGGTTTTCGGCATTACGAGGATATTTCCGTTGGTGAAATTCCGCAGGGCCTCCTCGTCATTCGCGGCTACACAGAGTTGCGCGGTCGCCGATTTCTCGGTTACGCCGACACCTTTCGCCAAAACATCGCCGACAGTCTGCACCTTCATCAAGTTGGTCGTGCCGGAAACGCCGAGCGGTACACCCGCCGTTATCACCACCAAATCGCCGTCCTCGAGATAGCCTTCCTCCCGCGCCCGCTCGACCGCGTGCTCCAAAAGCTCATCGGATGTATCGGTTTTTTCGTCAACTTTAATCGGCACAAGCCCCCAGCTCATGCCCATCTGCCGCCACGATTGCTCGCTCGGTGTGCAACTCAGCACCGGTTGATGCGGGCGAAACTTCGACAACAGCCGCGCCGTCTGCCCGCCATGCGTAACGGTCAGAATGGCTTTCGCCTGTAAATCCAAAGCGGTTGTCACCGTCGCATGGGCAATGGCATCGGTCACATTGACACTTTTATCGAACTCGTAAGCGCGGAAACGCTTATCGTAATTCATATCGTTTTCGGCACACTCGGCAATTTTGACCATCGTCCGCACCGCCTCAACCGGGTAGGCCCCTGCCGCCGTCTCCCCCGAAAGCATGAGCGCGCTGGTGTTGTCGTAGATTGCGTTGGCGACATCGGTAGTTTCGGCACGGGTCGGCCGCGGATTTTTTATCATCGACTCCAACATTTGTGTCGCGGTAATCACGGGCATACCCGCAAGATAGGCCTTGGAAATCAGCATTTTTTGTATACGCGGCAACTCCTCAAACGCAATCTCAACCCCCATATCGCCCCGCGCCACCATGATTCCGTCCGACACTCGGATTATATCGTCGATGTTGTCAACGCCTTCTTGGTTCTCGATTTTGGCGATAATCCGTACTTCAGAACCGCCGTTTTCCTCCAATATTTTACGCACTTCCAAAATATCCTCGTCACGCCGCGCAAACGACGCCGCAATAAAATCAAAGCCCAATCGCGCACCGAAGATTATATCGGCGCGGTCTCGCTCCGAAATATAAGGCAGTGACAATTTAATTCCCGGGAAATTGCAGGATTTATTATCGCTCAAAACCCCGCCATGAACCACGCGGGTGACAATATCGGTGCCGGTATTGTCGGGGCAAGGGACAATATCGGTGACTTTCAGCTCAATCAAGCCGTCGTTCAAAAGGACACAAGTCCCGATATTAATATCATTCGGCAGGTCTTTATCGGTAATCGAAACACGCTCAATACTGCCCTCGCACTCGGACGTGGTGAGGACAAAAGTCTGCCTGTCAACCAAATCGACTTTACCCTCTTTGAAGGTCTTAATCCGCACTTCAGGCCCTTTCGTATCAAGCATAGACGCAATCGGCAGGCCCAACTCCTCGCGAATCCTTTTCACGCGGTTGAACAATTCCTCATGGGTTTTATGGTCGCCATGCGAGAAATTCTGCCGCGCAACATTCATACCGCTTTTCATTAAATTACGCAATACCTCGTCGTCGGCGGTGGCAGGGCCGAGGGTGCAGACTATTTTGGTTTTGTTGAGGTTCATTGTGTACTTACTCCTTTCAAATAATGCAGAAATAATAATGCAGAATGCAGAAATGGTGGGGGTTTTGATGTTGCCTGTAAATTTTTCATGTAGGGACGACCGCCCTCGGTCGTCCGTTTTATTGCGGCATGTTCCCTACATAACACCGCGCCGCGTTTCGGGTAATTTTGCGGCGGTTGCGTGGGATTGCGGGCGAACACAGTTCGCCCCTACATGCGATAATATTTTTATGTGGTTGAAAATTTTTGCTGTAGGGGCGCGCATTGCGCGCCCGTGAGGTTTTCCGCGATTGCGTTAATTTTCCTGTTGCCTGTAAATTTATCAACGTAGGGGCGAACTGCGTTCGCCCGTGGATTCCCCGCACGTATCATATCATCAAACCAACCTAAAACCCAAATTATTTCTGCATTCTGCATTCTGCATTATTATTTCTCATAGAGTGTTATTTCTTCCTTAGAAGTCTCCTGCGACCTCTCGCAGAGTCGATACCTCACCACCGCGCAATCGAACGGCGCGGCGTGAACCCGCAGTTCCTTGTTGTTATAATCGGCGTCGCCGCGCAGGAAGTCCAAGGTCTCGGGTACTGCCTGTTCACCTATAATGGTTGTCAGATTAAACTCGCGCGGAATCTTCGATTTGTTTATGAAGATTGCCGCCGCCTCTGTCAACCTAAAGTCCTTGCGTAGGAATACGCAATAGTCGGGTGTAACCTCGACAAAGTCAAGCTCACCCTCGGCAAACGCCCGACAACCTTTTCGGATTGACGCCAACTCGCGAGTGTAATTCAGCAACTCGCGATTCTCCTTGCCCCACGGATAGGTATGGCGGTTGAAAGGGTCTTTGTACCCCTCTGCGCCCGCCTCGTCCCCGTAGTAAATGCAGGGTATACCGGGCAGGAAAAATTGCAGGGCGGTGGCGCATTTCATGAGCGCGATGCCATATAAGTACTCCATGTCGGACAAGCTGTGCTCGGCTTGCCACTCGCGGCCGTTGTTCTCGCCCTCCGCACCCGCAAGCCGCGTTATTGCCCGCTCAATATCATGTGTCGAGAGGAAATTCATCAGAATATCCACCGATGGCTTAGGGTAATGCTCAAGGATTGTCATGACACCGTCCCGCAGACCTTGAAAATCCGAGTATCTTACGTAGCGCAAAATCGCTTCCTTAAAGGGATAATTCATCACGCTGTCAAGCTGGCCGCCGTTCAGATACCGCCGCCTTACTCCATAGGCTTCCTTGGTCGTCGCGTCCTCCCAGACCTCGCCATATATGGCTTTTTCAGGGCCAACTGCCTTAACCGCACGGTTCAGATTATCAATAAACTCGTCGGGCAATTCATCTACCACGTCAAGCCGCCAACCCGCCGCGCCGAGTTTCAGCCACTTCTGCAAAACGCCGTCTTCACCGCAGATAAACTCGGTGTAGGCGGGGTTGTTCTCGTTGACATTCGGGAGCGACTCAAACCCCCACCACGACTCGTATACGTTCGGGTAGTGCAAAAAATTATACCACTGCCGATAAGGGCTGTCGGGGTCGCGGAACGCGCCCTTTTTCTCGCCATACCGCCCGTATTTGTTGAAGTACACGGAATCCGCGCCCGTATGGCTGAAAACCCCGTCAAGAATCACGCCGATTCCGCGGGCTTTTGCCTTCTCACACAGGCTCACAAAGTCGGCCTCAGTGCCGAGAAGTGGGTCGATTTTGGTGTAATCGGCGGTGTTATAGCGGTGGTTTGAGTGGGCCTCGAAAATCGGGTTCAAGTAAATGCAAGTGACACCCAAAGATGCCAAATACGGCAATTTCTCCTCAATCCCGCGCAGATTGCCCCCGAAATAGTCGGAGTTTGTCACCTCGCCGTCCTGATTCGGCCGCCATTCGGGGGCGGCGTTCCAGTTGACCTGCAAAGTCCTGTCAATCGGCAACGGTCTATCATTATCGCTATCGGGACTTACAAACCGCGCAAATCGGTCGGGGAAAATCTGATACATAATCCCGCCTTGAAGCCAGTCCACAGCCTTGACATCCTCGGCGTAGACGGTCAGATGAAACAGCTCGGTACCGTTCATGACCCCCTCGCTCGCACTGCTCGCACTGCGCTTGATGAAACTGCGGTTGCCGCCCATTGTCACCGAAAAATAGTAGTAGTGCAGGCCCAAATCTTGCGGGGTATAAGTGCAAGTATAAAGGTTGAACACGCCATTTTCAGCCGAATGATACTCCAAGGGCATGTATTTTTCCTTATGGCCCGGCCGGAACATTACCAACATCGGCGCGTCAATCTTCATGTAGGTCGGAAAGCGCAGGGTAAACTCACAGCCGCTCTGCCGCCTAACCGCACCAAAGGGGGTCTTGTATTGTTTTTTGAAGGAGTCGTAGATTGGGGTGGGGTTCATAATTTTGCTCCTTTATAAAAATATTACAGCAAATTTTTTGCGAGTGGTAGGTAGCAATCGGGGCAGAGGGGGGTAGTAGGGGTCTATGTCTGCGCCGCCGCAAAGTAGCCGCACGCCCGCGTTCTACGCTTGATAAAGCTTAACCTTCTCGAGCCGAACCGTTATC
>WRMK01000100.1 GCA_009777155.1 Oscillospiraceae bacterium | reverse complement strand
TGTTTGATGTATCAAGCGGGTTTGGGGCGTACGCTTTTGTGTTAGGCCGCAGACGTAAGGTTAATTAGTTCCACGAAACCGGCAAAGCCACGGGCGCGCAATGCGCCCCCCTACACGGAAACAAAAAACGCCCCCGCCGATTTAATCGGCGGGGGCGTTTTTTATTATTCAACCAACGGTATCAAATTCCGATACAGATAATTGAAAGTGCCGTCATTCACCTTCATCGCGAAGACCGCAGAGCCGTCGGCCGTGAAGGCGCGGACTTCATCATTCGGGTAGACCTGCATTATAAAAGGGCCGTTCTCGGAAGTAATGTGAATTGCAATGCAGGTCAAATCGGGGTTGTAATTGAAAGGCTGTGCAATATTTCCGCGCCACTCGTAACTGAGATTGAAGACAATATCGGTGACTGCGCCGAAGTTTGCGGGGCTGACGTTGGGGGTGTAATCGGCAATGGTGTCGGTTGCAACGCCTTGTTCAAAGATAACCGCCTCGATTTCGGAGTTTTCGGTGATGAACGCCGCCGCAAATTCCCCGAAATTGGTGTAATTGGCAGGCGGTGCGTTTTCGGGTGCAATTTCGTGAGTGACAATCCCGCCGCCCATTGCGTTCTCGGATTCGGGTTCAGCGGCGTAATTGCTGTCAACAGCAGGGCTTGCGGGGATTACGGGGGGTGGAAGGTCGTCGTCGGGTGCGATGATTCTGCTTTCGGGAATTTCAAATTCGTCGGGCCCGGAAGTAGCGGGATTCGTCGGCGCCGGAGCGGCATGCGCGATTTCGGCAATTTCCTCAAAAGTATCGGAGAAGTCAGAGTCTTCGTAATCTTCCTCGGTATTCACGCCCGAACCGGCATCAAAAGCGCGATTGCCGCCGTTGGAATTAGGAGAGTCGTGGACTGCTTCGGGCATTATGGCGGACTCGGGGGCAATCGTCGCGTTATCTCTTGCACTTGCACCCGAAAAAATCTCGCCCCCGGAATCGCGCAGAATCGCGGGTATAACGATTGCCGCGCCTACGATTATGCAAATCCCCGCCGCCGCCATTGCAAGGCGGCCCGTTGGGAATTTGCGTGTCCGAGCAGCACCGGGATTCGCGGCCTCGGCGTGCATTTTCGCAAGTATACCCTCGATAACGGCTTTGTCCGGGCTTATTTTGTCGTATTCGGCTTTGTATGCAGTTCTAAAATCATGTAAAGTCACTAAAATCAACTCCTAACTCATCAAACTCTGCTTTGAGCATATTGCGCGCCCTGTGAAGCTGGGATTTCACTGTGTTAAGGCTTAATCCCGTGGCTTGCGATATGTCACTCATCGGCATATCCTCGTAATAAAACAGGTGGATAACAGTGCGGTATTTCTGCGGCAAATTCATCACGGCCGACAGTAAAACGCTCTTATTTTCGGTATTTCTCAAGGTTTTGTCGCCGGTGTTCCCAATATTGCCACCCGCGCCGATTCTTTCATCAGAAACTTCTTCAGACGAACGGCGGCGGTTCCATGAAGACAAAACCAATGTCTTAGAGGTGTTAACGGTAGTTTTGATGAGCCATGCCTTTCGGTGTTCCTCGTCGTTGTAGGTTTTCCCCGCGCGTATGTACTTCAGGAAGACGTCCTGAGTGACATCGCTTGCATCGTGAGGATTCCTCACGCGGGAGAAAGCCAAGCGGTATACCATGTCGGAATACAGCCCCAAAAGTTCTTCAAAATGAGTTGAGCTATCAAAACCATCCTTCGTGCACAAGGATAATCCCATTTTCTTTTCCTTTCAAGTTCATTTGATACTAACACTACGCAAGTTATAAAAAAGTTGCAGAAATAAATAATAATGCAAATAATAATGCAGAATGCAGAATTCAGAATGCAGAAATAATTTAGTTTTGAAGTAGTTCTCAAGTAGATATGCGCGCTGTGATTTTATTAATTTTCAAGTGGGTTTCCGCATGAAATCTACTTGAAATATTTAATTATTTCTGCATTCTGCATTCTCATTTCTGCATTACTACCCCGTTTACTACAACCAAAACCGGCTCTTTCATGAAGTCGTAGAATTTGCCGTCGAGTAGCACTAAATCGGCGTCCTTGCCGACTTCTATGCTGCCCACTCGGTCGGCGATACCGCAGATTTTTGCGGCGTTAATGGTAATCGCGGCGAGTGCGGCGTCTTCGGGCATGCCGCCTTTCACCGCAAGCCCCGCGGTGAGCGGCAGATACTGAATAGGCGTGACGGGGTGGTCGGTGCAAATCGCGACGCTTACACCCGCGGCATGAAGCTTTGCGGCGGTGTCGATTTGCAGGTTCACAAGCTCCGGCTTTGCCCGCTCACAAATTATCGGCCCGACTATGCAGGCGGCGTTTTCCTCCCGTAAATCCTCCGCAATTAGCCCGCCCTCGGTCGCGTGAACAATGACGTAGCCGAAAGAAAACTCCTTCGCTAATCTAATGGCCGTGAAAATATCGTCGGTGCGGTGGCAGTGAATGTGCGCGTTAATCTCGCCACGGAGCAGCGGCAGGAGCGCCTCGCATTTTATGTCATACTCGGGCGGGTCTACAGGCTCGGCTTCGGGGTCGGCGTTGGCGGCGTGGTGCTTTTCGAGGGCATCCATGTAGCGGGTTGCCTTAAAAAGTTGTTCGCGGATTACGGCCGCTGTCGCCATGCGGGTCGTGGGCATTTCGTCCCGCTCGTTGTAGCAGGTTTTGGGGTTCTCACCGAGCGCGAATTTCAACGCCGCCGGGGTTTTGATTACAAGCTTGTCAATCCTGCACGAACCCGTAGGCTCGCCTACCGTTTTCATCGCAAGCAACTCACCGCCCATCGGATTGGCACTGCCAACTCCGGAAATCACGCAGGTTACGCCCGCTTTGGCGGCTTCCCGAAACGAAACATCGCGCGGATTTATCATGTCGATTGCGCGCAAATGCGGGGTTGCGGGGTCGGTAATTTCATTGGCATCGGTCCCCTCAAAACCCAGCCCGTTCTCGAACACACCGAGGTGCGAATGTGCGTCAATGAAGCCCGGGCAAAGGTTCGCGCCCTTTGCGTCGATGTCGTTTTCGGTGATACTCGCGGGGTCGGGGCTACCCGCTGTTACTGCGGTGATTTTGCCGTTGGAAAATGTTACATAGCCGTTGCTTATGTCTTTTCCACACATAGTTTTAATTAGGGCGTTGTAAATGGTCATAGTGTTAATTCCTTTATTAGTTTTAATGTATTTTCATTAGTTGCAATGCAATCCGCAATGTTTCTGTAATGAGTTTCGCGGGACTTGTAGAGCGCGTGAAGTTCCTCAAAAGACTTACCGGCGGCGTTCGGGCGCAAGTCGGCGCCGTCGCTTTTTACACGCTCGTAACAGGTCTCAAACGGCGTGTCAATCAGCACCACGACTGCGTTATTCTTAGCGTAGGCGGCGGCTTCGGGGCTGAGTAACGCCCCGCCGCCGAGGGAAATTATGTCGGCGTGAACGGTCTTTAGCGCGGTTAATTCAAGGCTCCTGAAATATTTTTCGCCTTTCACGGCGAAAATCTCGGGGATTTGCATGTGTTCATGCTCCGCGATATACTCATCAAGGTCAACAAAGCGCAACCTAAGGTCGGAAGCGGCTTTGCGCCCCCAATAGGACTTCCCAGAACCCATAAAGCCGTACAAATAAACAGGTTTTTTCATTTCCATGCCGCCCACGCTCGCAGAAATTTTACAAAAATTTGCGGCATGGGACTCACCTTTCTATAATATTTTCACCGTTCAAACACCTAAGTGCTTCTCGGTCATAGCAACAATTTCCGCGATATGAACAGGATTTTTATGATTGCAAATACTTCTCAGTCATAGCGATAATTTCCGCGACGTCATCGTCGGAAACTGCGCCGCCGTACCAGATTTCATGCGACTTTACGGCTTGCCACACCAACATTGCAAGGCCGTTCGAGGCCTTCGCGCCACTGCTTTCGGCAAGGCGCAGAAACTTCGTTTTCAGAGGGTTGTAGATTAGGTCGAGCGCAAATTCGGCCTTGACACTGCTGAAATCAATCGGCGCGGCATCGACATTCGGCGACATTCCGACGGGCGTCGCGTTGATTATAAGGTCGAATTCGCCCTTTAAGTCGCCGATTCCGACAAGGTTCACGCTGTCGTCGGTGCAACTTTCGGGGTTAATTTCGGCAACCGTCAAAACGCCGCCGCATTTCCTAATAGTATGCGCCGCCATTTTCCCTGCGCCGCCGTAGCCGAGCAGGCAGACCCGCGAGCTCAAACTCGCCCCCAGAGCCGCAATCGACCTTTCAAAGCCGTAGACATCGGTGTTGTAGCCGACCTTGCCTTTCACGCAGTTGACCGCGCCGCAGTCCGCGCTCGAATCGAGCTGTTCACAATAATCGGAGATGTGAACTTTCAAAGGTATCGTGACGTTAAAACCCTCTAACGAAGCCAAAAACTCGTACTTCGCCGAAAGCTCATCGGGCTTTATTTCATATAAACCGTAATCATGAACAAGGCTATTTTTGAGGGTTTTGCGGAAAATCTCGCCGTGAATGAAAGGCGAAGCCGAGTGACCGAGCGGAAAGCCGATTAAACCGAACTTTTTTTGCAATTCCATAGTAAATTCTCCTTCCGAAATTGCGGTTTTGTGGAAATGAATTCCACAAAACCGCTCGCCGCCGATAGCGGCGGACAGCGATTCTCGCTGCCATGATAATTTCAAATGAAATGTGAAATTATCATAAGCTCTTGACAAATTAAAATAATAAGGCTAAAATTAAGTATACATGATTTTTTTGATAAAATCAAGTGACGGAGGGCGATTTTTATATGAAAAAGTTGATTTGCTCACTGATTATCAACCTTTCTTTCTTCCCGCAAGCGATTTGGGCGGCGGTTTTGTTCCACAATTTGACCCGAAACGACGTTTTTATGTCGCGATATTTGATTTACGACAATCACGCGCGGGTGCTGCTTTTTTCGTGTGCGGCGATTGTGATTTTCGCGCTTTTGTGCATGATGAAGCGGTTTTACGCGATGCGGCTTTTGCTTATCGCGGGGTACGCGGTTTTTGCCGGAACAGTACTGAGTCTCGGTGTCGAGGGGGTTTACGCGGCGTGTTTGGGCTTTGCGGGGTTTGGAATTTGCGCGGCGATTGCGAATACAGTCGCGCTTTACGGGTACAGGAGTGAAATAAATCGAGAAAATACCGGGCAGGAAATCTAATATTAAAAAAACCCCCCGCATAAACTTTATAGTCGGTTAATGCAAATTTTCACAAAACCGCCGACTATGAACAGGGGGATTGTACACCCCTCAATCTACGTCTACGAGGGGGATTAGCAGATGGACCCGTGTCAAATGAACATCTTTATAGCCGCACTCACCAACTATCTGTTTTGCACCCTCTCAAAAAAGGATTTCCTGTTCTGGAACGTCTTTTTTTCGGAACTCAGCAAGTCGATGTTCGGCATGGAAATCTTGCGGGAAATCTGCCGTTTTGAGGAGCGTGAGGAGCATGAACACCACCATCATCACCCACACGACATGCCGGGTGATAAATCACGTGACACGCCGCCCGATGAAAAAGTAGCAGAAAATTAATAAAATTATTGCAAAACTTGTGGGAATATGTTATAATAGTACAAACATATAAAGGCGGAGGAAAAAACCTTACAAATAAATCTACAAAATCGGGGAAAACGAGACATTTCAACTCTCGCCGATGTAAGGAGGACGAGAGGGAAAATCATGGATTATAGTGGGAAAAAGCGGGTTGTGATAAAGGTCGGGACGTCGAACATTGCCCATGAGACCGGGGATTTGAACATAGAGCGGGTCGAAAAACTCGTGGAAATACTCGCGGGATTGCGGAATTCGGGGCGTGAAATCATTTTCGTCACGAGCGGCGCAATCAGCGTGGGCAAGGCGAAAATGCACTTAGCCGAACGCCCCGCAGATACCCCCGGCAAGCAAGCTTGTGCCGCAATCGGGCAGTGCGCGCTGATGAATATTTACGACACGGAATTTGCGCGGTATGGCCGCAATGTGGCGCAAATACTGATGACACGCGACGTCATCTCCAACAAGGAGCGGCGGCAAAACGCCAAGAATACCCTTGAACGCCTGCTCGAAATGGGGGTTGTGCCGATTATTAACGCCAATGACACAATTTCGCTGTCGCATTTGGATTTCGACGAGAATGATACACTCTCGGCGATTATCGCCAAGCTTGCCGAAGCGGATTTGTTGGTACTTTTCACAGATGTGGACGGGCTGTACGACAAAAACCCCGCCGAACCGGGCGCACAGCTGATTCCCGTGGTGGAAAAAATTACGCAGGATATGATTAATTCGGCAAAGGGCAAAGGCTCGGAGCTGTCGAGCGGGGGGATGTTGGCGAAACTCGAGGCCGCGACGATTGCCAAGGAAGACGGCATACCTACGGTTATTTTGAACGGCGAGCGGTTGGAGATTCTTTATGATTTGTTTTTGAATCGGGCGGTTTGTACGGTTTTTACATGATGTTTTGCGGTCGCAGGCACATTGCGCGGTGTTTTGTAGGGAACGGTTCGTAACCGTTCCGCAAGGTTACTGCGATTTTGTAAATTTACGCAAACTTGCATAGTTTCATCAATCGTAGGGGCGGGCTTCCAATGCCCCGTCGGGCATTAAAATCATGCCCGACCATTTACAACGCCGCAAAAAACCTACGGAACGGTTACGAACCGTTCCCTACAATAAAAATTACAGGCGGCAGAAAACGCCGCCCACAACGCCGAAATTGAACGGACGCGCAATGCCCGCCCCTACATTGAAAATTATACAAACAACAGAAAAACCCACGGACGACCGGGGCGGTCGTCCCTACAATAAAAATTACAGGCGGCAGAAAACGCCGCCCACAACGCCAAAAAACCCACGGGCGAACCCAGTTCGCCCCTACACCGAAAAACATACAAACAACAGAAAAATCCACGCAATCGCCGAAAAATTAACCATTTCTGCATTCTGCATTATCATTTCTGCATTATAGTCGTTGAAAACGACTATGGTTGCGACAAAGTCGCAACCCGCCGCGTAGCGAGCGGAAATTAATAACGGATTTATTCCGTTATTAATTTAATAAATAAAAAAAGGGAGCACCCAATGACCTACATTCAACAACTCGGAACCCGCGCCAAAGCCGCCGAAAACCTCATTCGCGGCATCACGACGGCGCAGAAAAACGCCGCGCTTATCGCAATCGCAGAAAGCTTGTCGGCGAACAGCGACTTGATTTTGCGCGAGAACCTGAAAGACTTGGAGGCCGCACGCAAAAACGAGCGTACCGAGGCCTTTATAGAACGGCTGACCCTTAATGACAAGCGGATTGAGGGGATTTGCGAGAGTTTGCGAGAGATTGCCGCGCTGCCCGACCCGATTGGCGAAGTTGTCGGCGGCGGACAAGCACGCGATGGCTTTAGTATCACCAAAAAGCGGGTTCCGCTTGGAGTTATCGGCGTGATTTACGAGTCCCGCCCGAATGTTACTGCGGATGCGGCGGCACTCTGCTTGAAGTCGGGCAACGTCTGCGTTTTGCGGGGCGGCAGTGATGCGTTCAATTCCGCGAAGTGCATTGCAGATTTAATGCGAAACGCGCTTGACGCCTGCGGAATTACCCCCGATTGCGTAATTTTAGTTGAAGACACAAGCCGCGAAGCCGCAACCGAGCTGATGAAACTGAACGACTGCATTGACGTGCTGATTCCGCGGGGCGGCGCAGGGCTAATCCGCTCTGTTGTGCAAAATTCTACAGTGCCTGTGATTCAAACAGGCGAGGGCAACTGCCATGTTTATGTGGACGAAAACTGCGACACCGACATGGCTGTGCAAATCGCCGATAACGCCAAAACCCAGCGGCCATCGGTCTGCAACGCCATTGAAACTTTGTTAATACATGAAAATTCGGCGGCGATAATTTTGAAATCACTCGAGAAACTTTGGGCGGGTAAAGTGGAAATCTACGGCTGTGAAAAAACCGCAAAGCTGATTGCGGTAAGCCGCATTGCCACCGAGGAAGACTACGCCACGGAATTTAACGAGCTGATTATTTCAATCAAAGTTGTGGGTTCTTTGGACGAGGCGATTTCGCACATTAACAGATTCGGGACCCGGCATAGCGAGTGCATAGTTACACGCGATTTTGCAAACGCGCTGAAATTTCAAGAGCAGATTGATGCGGCGGCGGTTTACGTCAATGCGTCCACTCGGTTCACCGACGGAAACGTCTTCGGGCTTGGCGCGGAAATCGGCATTTCCAACCAGAAACTTCACGCACGCGGCCCGCTCGGCTTGCGGGAATTGACCTCTTACAAGTATCTCATTCACGGCAATGGTGAAATTAGAAATTAAGGTGAAAACTTAGAAATTAACTCTACAGAATCGGGGAAAACGATAGGTTTCATTCCTCGGTGGTGTAGGTGGACGATGGTGAAAATATGTTGAAATTTTTCAAAAAGAAAACCCCCGAAACTCCGCAGACACCCGCTTCGGGAGGCTCGGAAGTCGAGATTAAAACCGAGAATATCGACCTTTCAAAAAGCCGCCCGCCTAAGCGCAAACAGGAAAAGCAGCAGCACAAAGTTATAAACTCGCTCGTCGGGAACTTGAGCAACGCGCTTGAGCTTGAGGAAAATGCGGGCGAGATTGACAGTTTGCTTGACGAAAAGCCGCAACCGCGGGAATACAGCGGCAGTAACAGGCCTGCGCGATACCGCTTTTACATCATATTCGGGCTGTTTGTGTTTTGGTTGGCGTTAATCGGCACCTTTACGGTAATCGGCACGGTCGGGAATTTTGCGCGCGATGTTATAAATCAGACGGCTTTGAAGGAAGAATTCGAGCGGTTCATATTTCCTGTGGTAGTCACCGACCCGCCGACCTTCACGGGTGCAGATAATATCCAGTCCTCGAC
>WRMK01000099.1 GCA_009777155.1 Oscillospiraceae bacterium | reverse complement strand
GAGCCTTACCCCCAAAGCCGCTTGCGAGCCGCTTTCAAAGCTACTCAAATCAGCTATGGCAAACGCCGAAAACAACCACCAAATGGACTTGAGCGCGTGTTACGTGTCGAAGTGCTGGTGCGGCGAGGGCATTACCCTGAAACGCATCCGCCCCAAAGACCACGGCCGCGCACACCGCATATTAAAGCGTACTTCTAATATTTTTTTGGTAGTTGAGGAGAAGGAGTAATATAAAATGGGACAAAAAGTTAATCCGCATGGAATGAGAGTTGGTATTAATAAAGGCTGGGATTCCCGTTGGTTTGCGGGGAAAGCGACTTTCGGCGATACTTTGGTTGAAGATTACAAAATCCGCGAATATTTCGCCGCCAAAACATACCGCACAGAAAAGTCGCCCGTCCCGATGAAACCGGGCATTTCCCTCGTGGAAATTGAACGCGATGCAACCAAAGTCAAAGTCTTTGTTCACACCGCAAAGCCGGGGATTTTAATCGGCGCGAAAGGCGCGGGAATCGAGCTCATCAAGAAAGACATCGAGCGAATTACAAAAGGTAAACCCGTAAACTTAAATATAATCGAAGTAAGAGACTTGGACATGAACGCGCAGTTGGTCGCGGAAAATATCGCGCAACAGCTTGAGCAACGCGTCTCGTTCAGACGTGCCATGAAACAGGTAATCGGCAGGACTATGCGGGCAGGTGCAAAGGGCATTAAAACCATGGTCTCGGGCCGTCTCGGCGGCGCGGAAATCGCCCGTGCAGAAAGTTACAAAGAAGGCACAATCCCGCTCCAGACTCTAAGAGCCGACATCGACTACGGCACAGCAAGAGCAAATACCACCTACGGCGTTATCGGCGTAAAGGTGTGGATTTACAAGGGCGAAGTTTTGAAAGGCGAAATCGGCGCGGCGAAAAAGCGCATGGACGCCATGAAAAATGCCCCGAGAGACAACAGAAAACCCCGAGGCGAAAAACGCTTCGACAACAGAAATAACGACCGCTTCAGAGGCGACCGCCCGGCAAACCGCGAACAGCGAGTGAGAAACGCAACAGATTCACCTGCTACCGCTCCCGGACAAAGGCCGCCGCGCCCACCGCGTCCTGCGACTGAAGCCAAAAAAGAAGGAGGTAACGGATAATGCTGCTTCCGAAAAGAGTTAAATACAGGCGCCAACAAAGAGGGCGCATGAAAGGCACAGCAACACGCGGCAACACCATAAGCCACGGCGAATTCGGGCTTCAAGCCATGGAGCCGTCTTGGATAACTTCTAACCAGATAGAGGCCGCGCGTATCGCAATGACCCGTTATATCAAGAGGGGCGGGCAGGTTTGGATAAAGATTTTCCCCGACAAGCCCGTGACCCAAAAACCCGCCGAAACCCGCATGGGTAAAGGTAAAGGTTCACCCGAATACTGGGTGGCGGTTGTAAAGCCCGGCAGAATCATGTTTGAAATTGCGGGCGTATCGGAAGAAACAGCGCGTGAAGCTATGCGCCTTGCCGCACACAAACTTCCGATAAAGTGCAAGTTTTTAAGAAAGGCAGAGGAGGTTTCGGGTAATGAAAATAGCGAAGGAAATGCGTGAATTATCTGAGCTTGAACTTAATGAAAAGGTATCCGACCTTAAACAAGAACTTTTTAATCTGCGCTTTCAACACGCGGTAAATCAACTTGAAAACCCGCAAAGATTAAAAGCGGTTAAAAAGCAAATCGCCGTCATTAAGACCATACAACGCGAGCGGGAAATGAAATCCGCCGCAGTCGCGAATTAAGGGGGATGCAAAATGAGTAACAGAAACTTACGCAAAACAAGAGCAGGCGTGGTAGTCAGCAACAAGATGGACAAAACCATCGTCGTGGCAATCAAAGACAACATCAAGCACCCCTTGTATAAAAAAATCATCAAGCGTACGATTAAACTCAAAGCACACGACGAAAAGAACGAGTGCCTCGTGGGCGACAAGGTTGAGGTAATGGAAACCCGCCCGCTGTCCAAAGACAAGCACTGGCGTCTTGTGAAAGTTTTAGAAAAAGCGAAATAATTGTGTGGGCGAACTATTTATTTAATTAGGTTCACCTATCCATAAGGAGTATTAGCAATGATTCAAATGCAAACAAGACTAAAGGTCGCCGACAATACAGGCGCGAAAGAGCTTTACTGCATACGAGTGTTAGGCGGAACACGCCGCAGATATGCAAACATAGGCGATGTTATTGTCGCCTCTGTAAAAAAAGCTGCACCCGGCGGCACTGCAAAAAAAGGCGAAGTCGTTCGGTGCGTTATCGTCCGCTCAAAGTCGGGCGTTAGGCGCGGCGACGGGACTTATATCCGCTTCGATGAGAACGCGGCAGTAATCATCAAAGAAGACAAAAACCCGAGAGGAACCCGTATATTCGGGCCGGTGGCGAGAGAATTGCGCGAAAAAGACTATGTGAAAATTCTGTCGCTCGCACCCGAAGTATTGTAGGGGAGGAATAGAATTATGAACAAAGTTAGAGAAATGCACGCGAGAAAACTTCATGTCAAAAAGGGCGATGAGGTACTAATCATCTCCGGTAAAGACAAGGGCAAAAAAGGCAAAGTCCTTGAGTGCAGCTCAAAGGAAGGCAAAGTCATCGTCGAGGGCCGCAACATAGTCAGCAAGCACGTCAAGCCCAAGAAAGCGGGCCAACTCGGCGGCATCGTCCAAGCCGAGAGCGCGATGTACTCAAGCAAAGTCATGCCCATATGCCCTAAGTGCAATAAGCCTACAAGAGTAGGCCACGACTTCAAAAACGACGAAAAAGTGAGAATCTGCAAAAAGTGCAACGCCGCGCTTTAATTAATAGCAGGGTTGTATGATAATAAAACTTCATGCGCCTGTGAAAGGGGAAGTCCTAAACATTGAAAATAAATCTACAAAAACGGGGAAAACGAAGCTTTTCATTTCTCGTTGGTGTGAGAAGGACGTGGTGAAAAAATGGCAAGAATGAAAACCTATTATAAAGAAACGGTCGTTCCGGCTCTTTTCAAAAAATTCGGATACTCGAGCGTAATGCAGGTACCGAAAATCAACAAAATCGTAGTCAACGTGGCTTGCGGGGCATGCAAAGATAACGCCAAGCTCGTTGAAAACATAGCGGGCGACATCAAGAAAATCACAGGTCAAAAGCCCGTAATCTGCAAGGCGAAAAAGTCAGTGGCGAACTTCAAACTTCGTGAGGGGAACATCATAGGCTTGAAAGTCACACTGCGCGATACTGTTATGTACGAGTTTTTGGACCGCCTTTTCAACGTCGCACTGCCCCGCGTAAGGGACTTTCGCGGTATCAGCCCCAACGCATTCGACGGCAGAGGGAATTACTCGGTGGGCATTAAAGAGCAGCTGATTTTCCCCGAAATCGAGTACGACAAAATCGACGCAATCCGCGGAATGGACATCAGCTTTGTAACCACAGCCAAAACAGACGAGGAAGCAAGAGAGCTTTTAAGTCTAATGGGCGCACCGTTCGCTAAACTGTAACGCCAAAGGTCGGGCTTCGCCTGACCTGCGGAGGAAATTCGTTCAGAATTTCCGGAGTAAAGACCTAAGAGAGGAAAATTACGATGGCAAAGAAATCAAAAATTGTAAGTCAAGAGAATAAGAAAATCAATCCTAAGTTTTCCACCCGTTCTTACAACAGATGTAAAATATGCGGCAGACCGCACGCGTATTTACGCAAATTCGGTGTTTGCAGAATTTGCTTCAGAGAACTCGCATACAAAGGGCAAATTCCCGGCATTAAGAAAGCATCTTGGTAATTATTAAACACTGCAAAGAGTTACTATACAAGGAGGAAACACAATGCAAATCACCGACGCTATTGCGGATATGCTCACGAGAATTCGTAACGCCAACGCCGCCAAACATCAACTTGTTGATATACCCGCTTCCAATATGAAGAAGCAAATCGCGCAGATTTTAGCCGACGAAGGCTTTATAAAAAGTTTTCGCATAATTGAGGATAACAAGCAAGGTATAATCAGGATTACACTGAAATACACCGAAAACAAATCGCAGGTCATACAAGGTCTGCGGAGAGTTTCAAAGCCGGGCCTGCGGATTTACGCAAACAGCAAGGAAATGCCGCGCGTAATGAAGGGCTTAGGTATCGCTATCGTGTCAACGTCGAAAGGCTTGATGACCGACAAAACCGCCAGAAATGAGAACATCGGCGGCGAAGTCTTGGCGTTTGTGTGGTAAAGTAAACACCTTGTAATGCAATCATGCTTTTGGTGTTAAATCACACTGTTCAAGTGCAAAAACTTGTAAAATTCGTATAACTCGGTAAGCGTTAACGGTCAATAACAATAGAAAGGTTCGCCCCCGTGCCGCAATAAACTTTTTAGTTTCTGCGAGTATGGGCGGCACGGAAAAGAAAATGTCGAGAATTGGTAGAATGGCCGTGGCTGTTCCTGCGGGGGTAAATGTAACAATCGACGGGAACTTAGTAACGGTAAAAGGCCCGAAAGGGACTTTGTCAAGAGAAATCAAACCCGAAATCACCGTAAGGCAGGAAGGCGCGGAGCTGTTAGTCGAGCGCGATAACGACGGCAAAAACAGCCGTTCACTGCACGGGCTTTCGAGGACACTCGTGGCAAATATGGTTACAGGCGTAACCACAGGCTTCACAAAAGAATTGGAAATCCACGGCGTAGGATACCGCTGTGCAAAACAAGGCAAAGACTTGACTTTGACCTTGGGATTCTCCCACCCCACCGTAGTCTCGGACAACGATGATATTACCCTTGAAGCCCCCACCCCGAATAAAATTATCGTGTCGGGTATCGACAAACAAAAGGTCGGGCAGTTTGCGGCGGAAGTCCGCGGAATCCGCCCCGTTGAGCCGTACAAGGGGAAAGGCGTGAGATACGCAGGCGAGCAGGTAGTCCGCAAAGAAGGCAAGGCCGGCAAGGGTAAAAAGTAAGAACTGCCCTTGAAAGGAAAACGTGAAAATATTTTAGAAAGGTTTGCCCCTGATGCCGCAATTTTCGAGTGAAAATTTCAGCGATTGGTGGCGGCATGGTACTGAAAATATGATTAAAACTATTGAGAAAAATAAGAATAGACTCAAGAGAGCCAAGCGTGTTCGCGGCAAAATCACCGGAACCGCCGAACGCCCGCGCCTTACAGTCTTCCGCTCGGCAAGCCACATATACGCACAGCTGATTGACGATGTCGCAAGAAGCACCATAGTCTCTGCGTCCACGCTCGAAAAAGATTTCGGCAAAGGCGGCGGCGTTGAAGCGGCAAAGAAAATCGGGCTGACACTTGCCGAACGCGCCAAAACAAAAGGCGTTGATACAGTGGTGTTTGACCGCGCAGGTTATCTCTATCACGGCAGAGTGGCCGCATTGGCAGACGGCGCACGCGAAGGCGGCTTGAAGTTTTAATGCAGAAATAATAATGCAGAATGCAGAAATAGTAAATTTTAGAAAGGTGTGCCTCCTTTTCCTATTGCGAATCGGGGCGGCATGGTAACGAAAATATGTCTTTATTAAATGCAGCAGATTTTGAACTTACCGAAAGAGTAGTCAACATCAAGCGGGTCTCCAAGACCGTAAAAGGCGGCCGCGTGATGAAAATTTCCGCACTCGTCGTCGTTGGAGACGGTAAGGGCGTGGTTGGCTTTGGCATGGGTAAATCGAACGAAGTCCCCGACGCTATCCGCAAGGGAATTGAAGACGCCAAGAAAAACTTAGTCAAAGTAATCATAAAAAATTCCACGATTCCCCACGAAACGGTCGGCAAATACGGCGCGGGCGCAGTCCTCATGAAACCCGCACCCGAGGGTACCGGCGTTATCGCGGGCGGGCCTGTGCGTGCAGTTGTGGAAATGGCGGGCATCAGAAACATCAGAACTAAGTCTCTGCGCTCGAACAACCCCTGCAACGTAGTGCGCGCAACCGTTGAGGGCCTGCTTTCAATGCGTGATGCAGAGGAAGTCGCGGCTACAAGAGGGAAGACGGTACGGGAACTTTTTGCATAAAACCACTGAAAGGACATGGTGAAAAATTATGCCAGTTAAAATAAAGTTAGTAAAATCATTAATCGGGCGCAAAGACAGCCATATCGCGACCGCTCATTCGCTCGGTCTGCGTAAAATCGGCGAGGAAACTTCGCAACCCGACAACGCCGCAACAAGAGGTAAAATCCGCCACATCTCATACTTGGTGAAAGTTACAGAGGGCTAATTTGCTTAAATGCGGCTAAATCGACAATTCTTGTCGATTCCGAAGTATATTGATAGTATCAATGAAAGGACTAAAAAAACAATGAAATTACATGAATTATCACCCGCACCCGGTTCGACTAAGAACTCGAAACGTCTCGGCCGCGGCCGTGCGTCGGGCAAGGGTAAAACCTCGGGAAAAGGCCATAAGGGCCAATGGTCGCGTTCGGGCGGCGGCGTCAGCCCCGGCTTCGGCGGCGGCCAAACCAAACGTGTCATGCGTATACCTAAGCGCGGCTTTAACAACAAAGTCTTCGCTAACGAATACGCGGTTGTGAACGTCCGCGATTTGGAAAAACGCTTTGAAACAGGCGCAGTTATCGACATCGATGCTGTTATGGACTGTGGGCTTATCAATAAACCGCTCAGTGGCCTGAAAATATTGGCTACAGGCGAGTTGACAAAGAAATTTACAGTAAAAGCGGCGAAGTTTTCGGAAGCCGCCAAAACAAAAATAGAAAACGCCGGGGGCACAGCAGAGATAGTTTGAAGTCGTGCAAAGGGATAGACTTTGAAATAATTACGAAAGGTAGGTCTCCATGCCGCAAATTTGCTTTAGGTATCGCACAAATGGGGGCGGCATGGTATTGAAATAATGGTAGAGGTTCTTAAAAATGCGTGGAAGTTACCCGATTTACGCAAAAAAATCTTATACACATTGCTGATAATTCTCGTGTTCAGAGTAGGCAGTGCGATTTTCGTGCCGTTTCTTGACCCCGTTGCGGTTCAAGGTCTGCTCGTGGGCAGCGAAGACAACCTGCTCGGTTTCATGAACACCATGACGGGCGGCGCGCTCGGCAGTGCAACCCTTTTCGCCCTGTCAATCATGCCGTTCATCAACGCATCGATTATCATGCAACTGTTGACCGTCGCAATCCCCGCACTCGAACGCCTCAGCAAAGAGGGCGACGAGGGCCGCAAAAAAATCAACAAGATTACAAAATTCTTGGCACTCGGTATCGGAGTTTTCCAAGCGGTTGCATTCTATATCACCCTCAGAAATAATCACGCGGTTATGCACACAGAAGGCTTTGAGGGCTTCTTGGCGATGATTACAATCGTCGGGTGTTTCACGGCGGGCGCGTCGCTGATTATATGGCTCGGCGACCAAATAAGCGATAAAGGTATCGGTAACGGGATTTCGATTATACTCTTTGCGGGTATAGTTTCGCGGCTTCCGCTCGATATTTACGGGCTTATTCAAGAAATGCAGGTACGCGAAAACGGCTCGTACGCCAATTATATTTTCGTGCCGCTGTATCTGTTGCTGTACGTGGCTATGATTGGCTTTGTAGTGCTTATGACCAACGCCGAACGCAGAATCCCCGTGCAATACGCAAAGCGTGTAGTCGGGCGCAAAATGTACGGCGGGCAGTCCTCGCACATCCCGATTAAAGTCGCGATGGCGGGCGTAATGCCGATTATCTTCGCAATGTCGATAATGTCCCTGCCGCAGACGATTTTGTTCTTCTTCGGAATCACCGAACCCGGCCCCGGCTTTTGGGGTACGTTCCTGAGATATTTCAACCAAACCACCGCAATCTACGCAATAGTCTACTTCTTCATGATTATAGGGTTTAACTATTTCTACATTTCGATTCAGTACAACCCGATTGAAATTGCCAACAATTTGAAGAAGAATAATGGCGCGATTCCCGGGTATCGTCCGGGCAAACCGACCTCCGATTTCATCTACAACTCACTTTCAAAAATCACATTAATCGGCGCAATGTTCCTTGGTTTTATCGCAATCTTTCCAATCGTGTTCGCGAATATCACCAACATTCGCTCGATGGCAATGGGCGGCACAACCCTGCTAATCGTAGTAAGCGTCGCACTTGAGACCATGCGCTCACTCGAAAGCCAGATGATGATGCGCCACCACAAGGGATTCCTTGAATAAATAATAATGCAGAAATAATAATGCAGAAATAATAATGCAGAAATGCCAAATTCGGAGGGTAGTATGAATCTTATATTTTTGGGAGCTCCCGGTTCGGGGAAGGGGACACAGGCGGAGCAGGTTGAGAAAAAGTTTGGGATACCTGCTGTTTCTACCGGCAATATGTTGCGTGAGGCTGTGAAGAATCAGACCGAGGCGGGACTTCGTGCAAAAAGTTTCATGGATGCGGGCGACTTAGTGCCGGACGAAGTAGTCATCGGCATTTTGAAAGACCGCATAGCCGAGGACGATGCCAAAAAAGGCTTCATACTCGACGGATTCCCCCGTACCGTTCAGCAAGCCGAGGCGCTTGAGCGTATGGGCGTGAACATTGATAAAGTCATCAACATTCATGTGGAGGACGAGAAAATCACGGCGCGCATGTCCGGACGCAGGGTCTGCGAAGACTGCGGCGCGTCCTACCACATCGACTACAAACCCACAAAGTCCGACGGCGTCTGCGATTCCTGCAACGGAAAAGCGGTACTCCGTGATGACGATAAACCCGAAACAGTCCTGTTCAGACTTAAAACCTACCACGAGAAAACCGCACCGCTCATTGACTTTTACGACAAACGCGGCAAACTCATAACAGTTCAAGGTCAAGAGGAAATAAAAGATACTACTAAATTAACTTTTGAAGCCATAGAAAAGTGATTATTTATCTAAGCAAATACGTTCCATGCCGCATAATTGCATTTGAGCTTGAGCGTGAAAGGGCGGCATGGTAATATGATTGTAGTAAAGAACGCGGCAGAGCTACAGAAAATCCGAAAAGCCTCGGAACTCGCCGCAAAGACTT
>WRMK01000098.1 GCA_009777155.1 Oscillospiraceae bacterium | reverse complement strand
CATGGCAAAATCTTTGATTGATGAGTACATCTACTTTTACAACAACGAACGTATTCAAATCAAAACGAAACTGACGCCGCTTGAACAGCGACGCCGGTATTGTTAAGTCTTTTCCCTTGACGGGGGGTGTTTTTTGTACAGTCCGTACAATTTGGGGCGATTCAAACCTTCCGAGGGTTATAGTAAATTAACTTGAGAAACACTAAAATCTCTCGGCACAAAACCGCATAGGTAACAGCTTTTGCGCCAATTTATTTTGTGTTTCTTTCAAGTTAATTTACTATTCAAAATCCCCCTCACCCCACACTATAAAGTATCTCCGCATAAGAAGGCAGCGGCCAAAACTCCCGCCCCACAATCGTCTCCAACTCGTCCGCGACCAGCCGCAATTCCGACATGCCGTTGAAGACCTTATCGCGGTAAAATCCCGCAAGCTCCAAAACCTCGCCCTTGTCCTTAGACTCCAGCAAAACATCTTCAAGACGTGCAAGTTTTTTGAGCAGACAACCCGACAATTTCGCGATTCGTCCAAGCAGATAATCCTCCAAACTTGTATCAAAATCGCCGTGAGATTTTTTGCGTGCGGGCAATTTCGCAATCTCGTTTTGGTAGGAAATCAGCGCGGGAATTATCTCGCGTTTCGTCAAGTCAATCATCGTGAGGGCCTCGATGTGCAGGGTTTTGCAGTAGCTTTCCATGAGAATTTCATAGCGCGAATGAATCTCCGTTTCCGAGAAAACATGATGCTTCGTGAACAACTCCGCGCTCTTTTTAGAGGTAAATTCCGGCAAGGCGTCCACCGTAGTTTTAAGGTTCGACAACCCCCGATTTTCAGCCTCGATTACCCACTCGTCGGAGTAATTATTGCCGTTGAAAACTATGCGCTTGTGCTCACTGAAAGTCTTCTTAATCAGCTTTGCTAAGTCGGTGTTAAAGTCGGCAGATTTTTCAAGTTCATCGGCGAATTGGCACAGAATTTCCGCGACCGCCGTGTTCAGGACTACGTTCGGCCCTGCAACCGAGAAGGTTGAACCCAACATGCGAAACTCAAACTTGTTTCCGGTGAAGGCGAACGGCGACGTGCGGTTGCGGTCGGTCATGTCTTTCGGGAAATGCGGCAGCACCGTCACGCCGATTTCCATGTCGTGTTTGTGGCTGTTTTGATAGGCCGTGCCGCTCTCGATTGCTTCTAAAATCCCAGTCAGTTCGTCCCCCAAAAACATCGAAATAATCGCGGGCGGCGCCTCATTCGCGCCGAGCCTGTGGTCGTTTGCCGCGCTCGCCGCCGAAAGTCTAATTAGGTCTTGGTAGTCGTCGGTTGCTTTTATTACCGCCACCAAAAACAGCAGAAACTGCGCGTTTTCACAAGGCGTTTCGCCCGGTTCAAGCAGGTTCGCGCCTGTGTCGGTGGAGATTGACCAATTGTTATGTTTGCCGTTGCCGTTGACACCCGCGAACGGCTTTTCATGCAGTAAACATGCAAGCCCGTGCTTATTCGCGATACTTTTCATAAGCTCCATCGTCAACTGATTATGGTCGGTTGCAATGTTGGTAGTCGCGAAAATCGGCGCAAGCTCATGCTGTGCCGGAGCGACCTCGTTGTGCTTGGTTTTCGCGAGTACGCCCAGTTTCCAAAGTTCTTCTTCAAGCTCCCGCATAAACGCCGACACCCGCGGTTTGAGCGTCCCGAAATAGTGGTCTTCCATCTCTTGGCCTTTGGGCGGGCGTGAACCGAACAAAGTCCTGCCTGTGTAAACCAAATCGGGGCGTTTCAGATACATATCCTTGTCAATCAGGAAATACTCCTGCTCCGGCCCGACTGTGGTAATCACCCGCTTGACCCTATCGTTGCCAAACAGTTTCAGAATCCTCCGCGCCTGCTTATCAATCGCCTCCATCGAGCGCAACAGCGGCGTTTTCTTGTCCAACGCCTCACCGCTGTAGGAGCAGAACGCGGTGGGAATACAAAGCGTGCCGTCCTTGATAAAGGCATACGATGTAGTGTCCCAAATCGTGTACCCCCGCGCCTCGAAAGTCGCTCTCAGCCCGCCCGACGGCAGGCTTGACGCATCGGGTTCACCCCGCACGAGTTCTTTCCCCGAAAACTCCATGATAATCTGCCCGTCCGCAGTCGGCGAGATGAACGCGTCGTGCTTTTCGGCCGTAATCCCGGTCATGGGCTGGAACCAGTGTGTGAAGTGGGTCGCGCCCTTTTCGACCGCCCAATCTTTCATGGCATTTGCGACTACGTTCGCGACATCAAGCTCCAAGTGTGTGCCTTCCGAGATGGTTTTTTTGAGTGCTTTGTAGGCATCTTTGGGCAGTTTTGCGCGCATTACCGCGTCGCCAAAGACCATGCTCCCGAAAATTTCTGTTGCTTTCATTGTTATTATCCTCCTAAAAATATTTAATTAATTAGACGATTGCGAAACTCATACATATATGAGGTGGCAGTCGGGGCAGAGGGGGGTAGTAGGGGTCTATGTCTGCGCCTCCGCACGAAACGCACGCCCGCCACACAAACCTTTCAACCCCCGCAACATCGACAGCGAGTTTTCCCCTTGGCGACTTATGGGTTCGCAATACATTAAAAGTTTGTCCTCATAAAGGGTTCTTCTATCTACAAAATCTTAGGGACGAGAGGGTTAAGTTCATACAACTGCAAACGCGGGTTCGTGCAGGTTCGTGCGGCGGCGCAGACATAGACCCCTACTACCCCCCTCTGCCCCCCACAAAGTCCATGAAACTTAATTTACTGTTACTCATCGCCGACCGATACGTCCTGCAACGCATCGTAACCCTGCTCACCCGTGCGTACCTTTATGACATTTTCCACGTCGTAGACAAAGATTTTTCCGTCGCCGATATTACCCGTGTACAGCGTTTTCTTAACCGTGTCAACCAAAAGATTCACAGGCACTTTGCTGATAATTACATCAATCTGCACCTTAGGAATCAGCGGGTTGTCGAGCGGAACGCCGCGGTATGTGTGAGTGTGGCCGCGCTGTACGCCGTAGCCCATTACGCTCGTGACTGTAATCCCGGTAATCCCGATTTGGTCGAACGCTTCTTTGAGACTTGCGAATTTGTTACGGCTTGTAATTATCGTAACTTTCGTGAGTTTCGCCCCTGTAGACACATCCACGACAGGCACTGCCGCTTGCGGCGATACGGCGACTGCGGGGGTTTTTGCAGTTTCTGCGCCGAGTGCATCTAAATCGCCGTTGTTTACGGTCATGAAGTCGGCATAACTGCTCGCCAAGCCGTGTTCGGTGGAGTCAAGCCCTAAAATTTCGTCCTCTACAGAAGCCCGCAATCCGTGGGTTTTTTTGATTACAAGGAAAGTAATCGTCATGACGACGGCAGTCCAAGTCGCGATTGCAAATACGCCGAGTGCTTGAATACCGAGCAATTCCGTGCCGCCGCCGTAGAACAAACCCGCGACGTCGGAAATTACATCATCGCCCGCCACAATCGGTTTTGCGAACAGCCCGACCGCCAACGTCCCCCAAACACCGCAGACACCATGCACCGCAATCGCACCGACAGGGTCGTCAATGTGCAGTTTCAAGTCGATAAACTCGACCGCCAAAACCACCAAAATGCCCGCAACAAAGCCGATTATTATCGCACCGAGCGCATCGACATTAGAAGTCCCCGCAGTAATTCCGACCAAGCCGGCAAGCGAACCGTTGAGGGTCATTGACACATCGGGCTTGCCGTTTTTGAGCCATGTGAAAACCATAGTCGCGGCCGCTCCGGCGGCGGGCGCAATCGTAGTCGTCAGGAAAATCGAGCCGAGCTGAGGAATACTTTCGGCCGCCGCGCCGTTGAACCCGTACCACCCAAACCAAAGTATAAAGCAACCGAGCGCGCCGAGTGTCAGCGAGTGGCCCGGAATCGCCTTGGAAATTTTCTTGCCGGTTTTCTTGTCAATAGCATACTTGCCAATCCGCGGCCCGAGAATCGCCGCACCGACCAACGCGGTAATCCCGCCCATCATATGTATCGCGGACGAACCCGCGAAGTCGGTGTACCCAAGCTGCGCCAACCAACCGTTCTCGTTCCAGACCCACCCCGCTTGAATCGGGTAGACGACAGCGGTAATAATCACGCTGTAGATTATGTACGCGCTGAATTTTGTCCGCTCTGCCATTGCCCCCGAAACGATTGTGGCGGCGGTTGCACAGAAGACGAGATTGAAGACAAAGTCCGAGAAGTCAAAGTTTGCGAAGTCGGTAAAAATCCCCATATTCGGCACACCTATCACGCCCAAAACGTAGTCCTGCGCCGTCATTAGGCTGTACCCAATTAAGAGAAACGCGATTGTCCCGAGGGCAAAATCCATCAAGTTTTTCATGATAATATTGCCCGCATTTTTCGAGCGGGTGAACCCCGCCTCAACCATCGTAAAGCCGCACTGCATAAAGAAAACCATCGCCGCCCCGATTAAAAACCAAATACCGAAATCCATTTTCAAAACTCCTTTCTTAATAACGGCAATCAATATAATTTCTAAAGTAGACTGCCAAAAAAATACGCGCCTTTCCGCGATTAGCGGAAAAACGCACGCCGTTGTGCTTATAGTATCAGGAGCTTGTTTGCACTATCCGAAATGCTTAGATTTTAAGCAAATTTTTTGTCAGACAAGGCGAAATTTTTCGTAATGCTTTGTGCATTGCGGAAAATTTCAACGCAGTCTGGCGGAAAATTTGCTAAAATATGAGCGTTGAGCGATAGTGTGAACACGCTCCACTTTAATTGTACTACAAAATCGCCGACAAAGCAAGAAAATTTACAAAAACTATTTACAAATGCGAAAACTTGTGGTAAAATGTATGTTGCGGTGTTTCTTGATAACCACCGATAACAAAAAAACAAGGAGTATTTTTATTATGTCTAAAAAAATTACCACTCGCGAAATTGCCTTTGGGGCAGTGATAGCGGCACTTTATGTCGCTTTGACCCTTATCAATCCGCTGTCGTTCGGCGAGGTTCAGCTGCGCTTTTCGGAAATCTTGGTGCTACTGTGTTACTACAACCCGGTCTTTTGTGTACCGATGATTTTGGGCTGTTTCATCGCGAATTTCATCGCAAGCCCGTTCGGGTGGATTGACATGTTGCTCGGGACTGCGGGGACTGCACTCGCGGTGTTTTTCATGAGCAGGGTTCGCAATATGTGGGTGTCGTCGCTGTTGCCGGTGGTGACAAACGCGGTTATGGTGGGCATTATGCTTACATATTTTGTGGGGCTGCCGTTCCCGCTGTGGCAGAATATGTTGTTCGTCGGAGCGGGGCAGTTCGTGGTGATTACCGTGATTGGCGTGCCGCTTTTTAAGTACGTTTTGGAGAAAAATAAGGCATTTATGGGAATAATTTGCACAAAATCCACAAAAAGTAATTAAAATTTGAAAAAAAGCTTGACAAACCCCTTTTGATGTGTTATGATTATAATACCTCAATAGGGGTTTATTTTTTTGCGGGATTTTTTATGAATCCAGCAACCCTTTATAATGAGGGAGACTAAAATAATGAATAGGTAATAAATAATAATGAACAGTGATAAAAACCAACGGCACTGTGCTATTTACTGCTCATTATTCATTATTCATCATTCATTATTCATTTGATTACAGGAGGTCGAAAACAGTGCGGATTAAAATTACTTTGGCTTGTCAGGAGTGCAAGCAACGCAATTACAACACCAAGAAGAACAAAAAGAACGACCCGGACAGGCTTGAAATGAAAAAACATTGCAAGTTCTGCCGCAAACACACGGCTCACCGAGAGACTAAGTAAAGAAAGGGGATTACAATGGCTACAGATAGCGAAAAGAACCTTCCGCTTGACAAAGAGAAGGAAAAGGAAAAGCGCGAAAACCAAAAGAAATCCCTGAAAGCGGCGGCGGCGAAAAAGCCGAAACGCTCGATAGTCAAGTTTTTCAAGGACGCGAAAGCCGAGTTCAAGAAGGTCACATGGCCCACACCAAGGCAGGTGCTGAATAACACCGGCGTCGTGGTGGCGGCGATTGTCATTACGGGCGGCGTGATTTTCGGGTTCGACACGGTTCTCGCAAAAATTTTGGAGTTCGTGTATAAACGATGACACGGCGCGCGAACATGCTGTTATACAACAAGATAGCGAAAAGGTTTGACGGTTAGTAAAAAGAAGCACTGAAAACGCAACCATGCGAATCTTCATGGGGTTTTTTGTGCAGAAAGGGCATGGTTAGCTCAAAATATGTCAGAGGCAAAATGGTATATTCTGCATACCTATTCGGGTTATGAGAATAAAGTGGCGAGCAATATCTTGACGGTGGTCGAGAACAGAGGGTTGCAGCACGTTATCGAGGAGGTCATGGTGCCTACCGAGAAGGTGGTTGAAACTAACAACGGCAAGACTAAGGAAGTCGAGCTGAAACTCTATCCCAGCTATGTCTACGTCAAAATGGTCATGACCGACGAATCGTGGTATATCTGCCGGAATACCCGCGGAGTTACCGGCTTCGTAGGGCCCGGCTCAAAGCCTATCCCGCTTACCGAGGAAGAAGTTAACATTCTCGGCGTAACAAAAACGTCGTCACAGGCGACCTTCAAGGTGGGTGATTTGGTCAGCATCAAGGAAGGCCCGCTCGGAGGGTTCGAGGGGCATGTCACCGAGGTTGACCTTGCGGGCGGAAATGTCACTGTGGCAGTGTCGATGTTCGGGCGGGAAACGCCCACGACAATTGAGATTGCGGCGGTGGAGAAAGTATAAAATACGCTCTTGCGTGCGGGGATAATTTCGTGAAAGTTCACGCTCATTCGTAAGAGTAAACGGTTAAAAAATTTATGAAAGGCATGTCCCCGTGCCGCAGACTTTTGAAAAAGTTTCTGCGAGAGGGGGCGGCACGGTAAAGAAAAAATGGCACAAAAGATAACAGGCTATATTAAACTGCAAATTCCTGCGGGTAAGGCCACTCCGGCACCGCCTGTAGGGCCTGCGCTCGGTCAGCACGGCGTTAACATAATGTCGTTCACTAAGGAATTTAACGAGCGCACCAAGAACGACGCAGGGCTTTTAATCCCTGTAGTAATCACGGTTTACGCCGATAGAAGTTACTCGTTCATCACCAAAACCCCGCCCGCCTCGGTTCTGATTAAGAAGGCGTGCGGCTTGGATAAGGCGTCCGGTGAACCCAACAGAACCAAAGTCGCTAAAATTACACAGGCTCAACTTAGGCAAATCGCCGAAACTAAAGCCCCCGACCTCAATTCGGGCAGCGTTGAGGCGGCAATGCGAATGGTCGCGGGTACGGCGCGGTCCATGGGAGTCGAAGCTGTCGAATAATTGACAATGGACAATGGACAATGGACAATTATGCTTAACTCATTGGTGAATTAACCAACTAATAACAACAGTAAATGTATCTACATTTTAATTTTGCGGGAGGATAAAAAGATAATTACAATTGTCCATTATCAATTGTCAATTGTCAATTGTCCGTCACACCGCGAGGAGGAAAATATGAAACACGGTAAAAATTATAACGAGAGTGCGAAACTCGTAAACAGGGACAAACAGTACGAAACAGGCGAGGCGTTGCAGTTAGTCTGCGATATGGCGAAGGCGAAATTCGATGAGACTATCGAAATGCACATAAGGCTCGGGGTTGACTCGCGCCATGCCGACCAGCAGGTTAGGGGCGCGGTTGTGCTGCCGAACGGTACGGGTAAGAAAGTCCGCACGTTAGTCTTTGCAAAAGGCGATAAAATCAAGGAAGCCGAAGATGCCGGCAGCGATTTCGTGGCAGACGACGATACGGTCGCCAAGATTCAAGGCGGCTGGATGGATTTCGACGTGGTTATTGCAAGCCCGGATATGATGGGCGTTGTGGGGCGGCTCGGTAAGCTGTTGGGGCCACGGGGGCTTATGCCGAACCCTAAGGCGGGCACTGTAACCCCGGACGTCGCGAAGGCCGTTACCGAGGCAAAAGCCGGTAAAATCGAGTACAGACTTGACAAAACCAATATAATCCACTGCCCGATTGGCAAGGCGTCTTTCGGCAAGGACAAGCTTGAGGAAAACTTCAATACGCTGATTGGCGCGGTCGTCAAAGCCAAGCCGTCCGCCGCAAAAGGCCAGTATATCAAGAGCTGTGCGGTAGCGTCCACCATGGGGCCGGGCGTTAAGGTCAACACGACTAAGTATCTTGCGTAGTTAGAATAATTATTGCATTTCCGTGTGTCATCGGCATATGGAAATGCAATTTGCTATGGGGAAAAGTGTGAAAATAAATATGAAAGGCATGCCCCCATGCCGCTTTAAAGCATTGAATTATGTGCGAGTTGGGGCGGCATGGTGTTAGAATGGTTAATATTGAGAAGACAGTTAAAATTACTGCCGAGATTGACAAACGCTTCATAAGTATGATGGTCGATACCCTCTCTAAAAAAGCCGCCTCAAGCATATACATAACCAAAGACAATTCGCGGCAGATAGCCATGAAAAGCGTTATTGGTTTGCTTTCGGGCGGATTCAAGGCAGGGGATGAGGTTAAGTTGACCGCAATCGGCGACGGCGAGGACGTGGTCAACCGCGACTTGAAACTTGTTGAGGAGATGCTCAAAGGGGAATATGATTAGAGCGTGTTCAAGGAGCATCGGGGTTTGAAAATACATCTACAAAATCGGGGCAAACGAAACTTTTCATTCCTCCCTTGTGCAGGAAGGACATAATGAAAAAATGAAAATTGCTTTTTACGATACTAAACCTTATGATAAGGTTTGGTTTGACACACTTGCGGGGCAGTACAACGCCGAAATCAGTTACTTCGACTTCAAGCTTAACGCCCATACTGCGGCTTTGGCGGCCGAGCATGAGGCGGTCTGCGTGTTCGTCAATGACGAGGTTGACAAAGCCGCGATTGACGCGCTGTACAAGGTCGGCGTGCGGTTGATTGCGCTGAGGTGTGCAGGGTATAACAACGTGGATTTCAAGCAGGCGTACGAGAAAATCCATGTCGTGCGAGTGCCTGAATACTCGCCTGCGGCAGTCGCCGAACACGCGGCGGCACTGCTTTTGACGCTGAACCGCAAGACTCACCGCGCTTACTCAAGAACCCGCGAT